>NZ_JBSFUY010000004.1:149046-519206 GCF_053592055.1 Streptomyces sp. NPDC002817 | reverse complement strand
ATGGAGTCGCGCTGGTACGCCGCCAGGAACAGCTCGAAGGTGGCTCCGAGACCGGCGTAGGCACGGTTGACCGTGGCGTCCTTGCCGGGCTCCGATCCCTCGGTGCGCACCTTCTTGCCGGGCAGGTCGGTGCGGTGCCGGGCGTCGTAGACGGTGCGGTGCGGCTTGCCGGCCTCGGTGCCGGGCGGCGCGGCGACGGAGGGGGCGCCGACGACGGTGGTCAGCCGGCGGTGGGTGCGCTCGAAGGCGTCGCGCTCCAGGGTCCTGCGGGCGGGATCGGCGAGCGCGGGGTCCTCGGCCTGGGCGAGCTTGTCGAGGACGTGCGGTGGTACGACGGTGCAGAAGACGGGCTCAGAGCCCCCGTGGGTCGTCATGCCCGGCACCATTGCACTGTGTTATGCCGCTGTCACTACCCGCAACCATGATTGGTGAAATGTGCGGATAAGGAGCCTGGATCGCCGCTCCCGAGTGGTATGGCGCACGTTTTGTCCCGTTGGTCCCCCGGGTCCCGCATACTGATACGGCGCCCCGCACGGGCAGCGGCTCGGCTAACATACTTCGCATCATGCGTTTCGGGCTGCTTCTTCTTAGCTGCCGCGGCGAGGGCCTGTAGTCCAGGTCGACTCCCTCCCCGCGGAGCTTGGCGTTGCGTCGTCGGCCGTCCTTCCGGACATCCTGAGGAGCCCCCGCATCATGGCGAACCGCCAGCAGCCCAGTGCCATGCCGATCCACAAGTACGGCCAGTACGACCAGGTCGACATCGCGGACCGCACCTGGCCGAACAACCGGATCACCGCCGCCCCCCGCTGGCTCTCCACGGACCTGCGCGACGGCAACCAGGCCCTGATCGACCCGATGTCGCCCGAGCGCAAGCGCCGGATGTTCGACCAGCTGGTCAAGATGGGCTACAAGGAGATCGAGGTCGGCTTCCCGGCCTCGGGGCAGACCGACTTCGACTTCGTACGCTCCATCGTCGAGGAGCCGGGCGCGATCCCCGACGACGTCACCATCTCCGTACTGACCCAGGCCCGCGAGGACCTGATCGAGCGGACCGTCGAGTCGCTGAAGGGCGCCAAGCGGGCCACCGTCCACCTCTACAACGCCACCGCTCCCGTCTTCCGCCGCGTGGTCTTCCGCGGCTCCAAGGACGACATCAAGCAGATCGCCGTCGACGGCACCCGCCTGGTGATGGAGTACGCCGAGAAGCTGCTGGGCCCCGAGACCGAGTTCGGCTACCAGTACAGCCCGGAGATCTTCACCGACACCGAGCTGGACTTCGCGCTGGAGGTCTGCGAGGCGGTGATGGACGTCTACCAGCCCGGTCCGGGCCGCGAGATCATCCTCAACCTGCCCGCCACGGTGGAGCGTTCGACGCCCTCCACGCACGCGGACCGCTTCGAGTGGATGAGCCGCAACCTCTCCCGCCGCGAGCACGTCGTCATCTCCGTCCACCCGCACAACGACCGTGGCACCGCCGTCGCCGCCGCCGAGCTGGCGCTGATGGCCGGCGCCGACCGCGTCGAGGGCTGTCTGTTCGGCCAGGGCGAGCGCACCGGCAACGTCGACCTGGTCACCCTGGGCATGAACCTGTTCTCGCAGGGTGTCGACCCGCAGATCGACTTCTCCGACATCGACGAGATCCGTCGTACGTGGGAGTACTGCAACCAGATGGAGGTCCACCCGCGCCACCCGTACGTGGGCGACCTGGTCTACACGTCCTTCTCCGGCTCCCACCAGGACGCCATCAAGAAGGGCTTCGACGCCATGGAGGCCGACGCGGCCGCGAAGGGCGTCACCGTCGACGACATCGAGTGGGCGGTCCCGTACCTGCCGATCGACCCGAAGGACGTCGGCCGCTCCTACGAGGCGGTCATCCGGGTCAACTCGCAGTCCGGCAAGGGCGGTATCGCGTACGTCCTGAAGAACGACCACAAGCTGGACCTGCCGCGCCGGATGCAGATCGAGTTCTCCAAGCTCATCCAGGCCAAGACGGACGCCGAGGGCGGCGAGGTCACCGGCGGTGCCATCTGGGCGGTCTTCCAGGACGAGTACCTGCCGAACCCCGAGAACGCGTGGGGTCGCGTCCAGGTCAAGAACAACCAGTCGACGACCGACACCGACGGCGTGGACACGCTCAAGGTGGAGGCCACGGTCGACGGCCAGGACACCGTCCTGACCGGCTCGGGAAACGGTCCGATCTCGGCCTTCTTCGACGCCCTGCAGTCCATCGGGATCGACGTACGCCTGCTGGACTACCAGGAGCACACGATGAGTGAGGGTGCCTCCGCGCAGGCCGCCTCCTACATCGAATGCGCGATCGACGGCAAGATTCTGTGGGGGATCGGCATCGATGCGAACACGACACGTGCGTCGCTGAAGGCGGTCGTCTCGGCGGTCAACCGAGCGGCGCGCTAGGGGGTGCCGCTCGGGGTTGTGCTGCGGCTGCAGCGCCGTCGTGGCTGGTCGCGCAGTTCCCCGCGCCCCTGAAGGCGTCTCCCGCACCGGCGTTCGCAGGCCCCGCCCGCTGTATTACAGCGGGCGGGGCCTGTCTGTTTCCGGCCATCGGCCTGTGCAGGTCACGGAGAGGTCTCGTCAGGGGTGCTGACTCCGGGTCCGTGATGTGGCTAACATCACGCCAGCACGGCGATGTTGCCGTGCCGTTACGCGGAGGTGCGACGTGCTGCCAGGACGGGGACGAAACGGCCAGGCCGTCAGGGCTGCGCGCCTGCTGGGCACCCGCACCGCGTGGACGCCCGTGGGCGACGGGGAGTTCTTCTGCCCGGGCTGCGGCGGCGACCGCAACTACCAGCGGCTGACCGGCAGACGCCGCTTCACCCTCCTCGGCATGCCCGTGCTGCCGCGCGGCGAGACCGGACCGGTCGTGGAGTGCGCCGCCTGCAAGCGCCACTTCGGCACCGACGTCCTCGACCACCCGACCACCACCCGCTTCTCCGCGATGCTCCGCGACGCCGTCCACACCGTCGCCCTCGCGGTGCTCGCCGCGGGCGGCACCTGCTCCCGTACGGCACTGGAGGCCGCCGCCTGCACGGTCCGTGCCGCCGGCTTCGACGACTGCACGGAGGACCAGCTCGGGGCGCTGGTCGAGGCGCTGGCCGCGGACACCGGACGGGTCTTCGGCGAGCCCTGCGGGGCAGGCCTTGCCATAGAGCTCCACGAGGCGCTGGACCCGCTGGCCCCGCACCTCGCCCCCGGCGGGCGGGAGTCGATCCTTCTCCAGGGCGCACGGATCGCCCTCGCCGACGGGCCCTACACCCCCGCGGAGCGGGACGCCCTCGCGACGGTCGGCGCCGCGCTCACCATCTGCGCGGACGACGTGACACGGCTGCTGGTGGCGGCGCGCACCCCCTCGTAGCAGGCGGGCGGTGCCGCCGTCGTACAACCGCCGTTACTCCCCAGGGAGTAACGGCACCTGAAGGACGCCCTCCGCAGTAACCCCCAACTCGCCCTGCCGCCCGACGAATCGGCCCCCGGCCGCCGGGAGTCTGGAACCGAACCAGACATCCGACCGAGGGGAGGCCCGACTCATGGGGGCCGCAACGACAACCATTCGGGGACGGCGTGCCGTGCCCTGGCTCGTGCTCGGGCTGTGGATCGCCGTGCTGGCGCTCACCTCGCCGTTCGCGTCGAAGCTCTCGGACGTGCAGCGCGACCGGGCCGTCGACTATCTGCCGGCGAGCGCCGACTCCACCCAGGTCGCCAAGATCCAGGACCGGTTGCCGGGCGGCGAGACGACCCAGATGGTCGTCGTCTACCACCGCGACGGCGGACTGACCGCGGCGGACCGGGCGACGGCCGCCGACCAGATCGGCGAGATCGCGAGCGCGCATACGCTCACCGCGCGGCCGGAGGGCGTCCCGTCCAAGGACGGCACCACCCTGATGTACCCGGTGGCCAGCACCGAGCCGGGCACGGACGAGGAGAAGCGCGACCAACTCGTCAACGACGTACGGGACATCGCCAAGAGCGAGGACGGCCTGAGTGTCGAGGTCGGTGGGGAAGGCGCGCTCGCGACCGACGCGAGCGAGGTCTACAACTCGCTCGACGGGCCCCTGCTCTACACCACCGCCGCCGTCGTGGCGCTGCTGCTGATCCTCATCTACCGCAGCCCGTTCCTGTGGCTGGTGCCGCTCGCCGTCGCGGGCATCGCCGACTATCTGTCCATGGGGGTCGCCTACGGGCTGAACCAGGGGTTCGGGACGTCCGTGTCCGGCCAGAGCTCCGGCATCATGACGATCCTCGTGTTCGGCGCGGGCACCGACTACGCACTGCTGCTCGTCTCCCGGTACCGCGAGGAGCTGCGGCGCATCGAGCGGCCCTACGACGCGATGGCCGCCGCGCTGAAGGGCTGTGGACCGGCGGTGCTGGCCTCCTCCGGGACGGTCGCCGCGGGCCTGTTCTGCCTCCTCGCCGCCGATCTCAACTCCAGCCGCGGCATGGGCCCGCTGGGCACGGTCGGCATCCTGTGCGCGCTGGCCGCCATGATGACCCTGCTGCCGGCCATCCTCGTCCTGCTCGGCCGCCGCGTCTTCTGGCCGCTGGTGCCGCGCTACGGCAGCACGCCCAAGGTCCGCCGGTCGCTGTTCGCCGCGATGGGCAGCTCCGCAGGGCGCCGGCCGCTGACGGTCCTCGCGGGCGGCGCGGTGCTGCTCGGCACGCTGGCGCTCGGGGCGCTGAACCTCCCCGGCAGCCTCAAGCAGGAGGACTCCTTCACCAGCAAGCCCGAGGCGGTCGCCGCCATGGAGACCCTGGGGAAGGCCTATCCGGAGCGCGGCACCCAGCCGATCTCCGTCATCGCCCCCACCGACCGTGCCGACACCGCCCTGGCCGAGGCCCGGGACACCCCGGGCGTCGACAGCGCGGCCCTCGGCCGCAGCGGCGACGGCTGGACGGAGATCTCCGTCATCGCCGGTTCCGCACCCCAGTCGGCGGGGGAGACCGCCACCATCAAGGATCTGCGCGACCGCCTCGACGGCTCCTACGTCGGCGGCCCCAGCGCCGAACAGCTCGACCTGAAGGACACCAACGCCCGGGACCGTCTGGTCGTCGTACCGCTCGTCCTCGCCTCCGTGCTGCTGATCCTGATCGCCCTGCTGCGGTCGGTCGTCGCGCCGCTGATCCTGGTGGCGGCCGTGGTCGCGGTGTGGGGCGCGGCGCTCGGCATCGGCGGACTGGTCTTCGGCCCGGTCTTCGGCTTCGAGGGCACGGACCCGGGGCTCGGCCTGCTGTCCTTCGTGTTCCTGGTCGCCCTGGGCGTCGACTACGGCATCTTCCTGATGCACCGCATGCGCGAGGAGTCCCTGAAGGGCACCGAACCGGCGCAGGCCGCGCTGATCGCGCTGCGCACGACGGGCGGGGTCATCGCCTCGGCGGGCCTGGTCCTGGCGGCGACGTTCGCGGTGCTGACCAGCATGCCGATGCTGCAGCTGGTGGAGCTGGGCTTCGTCATCGCGGTCGGCGTGCTGCTGGACACCTTCCTGGTCCGCACCTACCTGGTCACCAGCGCGAGCGTGGCGCTGCGGCGCAAGGTGTGGTGGCCGGGCGCGCTGTCGAAGCAACCGGCAGTGGGCGGCGAGTCGCCCGAGCCGGTCGCGGAGCCCGCGGGGATGCGCTGAACCGCACGCGCACAGCCGGCCGGACCTCCGGGCTCACGTCCAGGGGGTCCGGCCCCGGGCCGGATCGGCGAGGATGGAGCACGTGGTGACCCCCCAGGAGCAATTCGCCCACCCCGGCAGGCGGCTCGTCCGGCCCGCCCGGCGCGACTGGCTGTTCGCGGTGGGGGTCGGGCTGGCGTCGGTGCCGCTGGCGTTCGTGGCGCAGGGCTCCGACGCGCACACGCCGGACGTCGTCGGCTGGACGTTGTTCGGCCTCTCGGCGCTGACGCTCGCCTGGCGACGGCACTATCCGATGGGGGTGCTCCTCGCGCTCATCGTCGTGGAGGGCACCTACCACTCACTGGGGAACGCCCACTCCGGGCTGATCGCGGTGACGATGGTCGCCATCTACTCGCTCGCCGTGGCCGGGCCGCGGCGCCGGACCCTGGCCGTGGTGCCGACCCTGCTCGTCCTCAGCGTGATCATGCTGACCACCATCAATCCGGACCGGGGCATCGAGCTGATGCGCATCTCCGGCTGGATCCTGGCGTGCGCGATCACGGGCGAAGCGGTCCGCGTGCACCGCAACTACATCGGCGCGATCGTGGAACGCGCCGAACGGGCCGAACGCACCCGCGAGGAGGAGGCACGGCGCAGGGTGGCGGAGGAACGCCTGCGGATCGCCCGGGACCTGCACGACCTGCTCGCCCACAGCATCACCCTGATCGGCGTGCAGACCTCGGTGGCCGCGCACGTGCTCTCCACGGACCCCGAACGCCTCGACCGCGAGACGGTCGCCAAGGCGTTGGAGGACATCGCGGAGACATGCCGTTCGGCCCGCGGAGAGCTGCGTACGACGCTGGAGGTGCTGCGCGAACAGGGCGCCGTCGGGGACGTCCGCGGTCCGCTGCCAGGCCTCGACGGCCTGTCCGACCTCGTGGAGACGGCCCGGCAGACAGGGGCACGGGTCGAGCGGACGGTACGGATCCGCGAGGCGCCCCCGGCCGTGGGCGCGGCGGCCTACCGCATCGTCCAGGAGGCCCTGACGAACGCGGTCCGGCACGCGGGACCCGAACCGGCGATCTCCGTCGAGCTCTACGAGGATCAGGGCGCCCTGCGGCTGTCGGTGACCGACGACGGCACGGGCCCGGTGGCCGGTTCCGGAGGCGCCGGCTTCGGGCTCGTCGGCATGCGGGAGAGGGCGCGCAGCGTGGGTGGCACACTCGACGCGGGGCCGCGGCCGGAGGGTGGGTTCGCGGTGACGGCCGTACTGCCGTTGACGACTGCACTGGAGAGGGCCGTATGACGATCCGTGTACTGCTTGCCGACGACCAGACCCTCGTACGGGCCGCGTTCGCGATGCTTGTCGAGTCGGCACGGGACATGGAGGTGGTGGGGGAGGCGGCGTCCGGCCGGGAGGCGGTGGACCTGGCCCGGCGCGCACGGCCCGACCTCGTCGTCATGGACATCCGGATGCCCGACCTCGACGGCATCGAGGCGACCCGGCTGATCGCGGCGGACGAGGCACTGGCCGGGGTGAAGGTGCTGGTCCTGACGACGTACGACACCGACGAGTACATCGTCGAGGCGTTGCGTGCGGGCGCGTCGGGGTTCCTGGTGAAGGACACCAGACCGGCGGAGCTCCTGGACGCGATCCGTACGGTGGCGGCGGGGGAGTCGCTGTTGTCACCGGGCCCGACGGCCCGCCTGATCGCCCGGCTGCTGAGCCACACACCGGCGTCGGCACCGGCGCTCTCAGGCGGCCCGGAGTGCTTGTCGGAACGTGAGCGTGAGGTGCTCGTGCTGGTCGGGCGGGGGCTCAACAACGCCGAGATCGCCGAGGCGTTGGGGTTGAGTCCGTTGACCGCGAAGACCCATGTCAGCCGGATCATGGGGAAGCTGGGGGCGCGTGACCGGGCGCAGCTGGTGATCGTGGCGTACGAGTCGGGGATGGTCACGCCGGGGAGTGTGCGCGAGGGCTAGCCTCCCGGCGACCCCTCACAGCAGCCCCGCCCTCGCCCGGACGGTGGCAGCGGAAGCGGTGTCCGGGCGGGAGCCGACGCTGCTCATGGGTGTGGCGGGCCGTGTACTGCGCATGGTCGAATGGGGCCGTGGAGCACTGGGACGAGAACACCGCGGGAGTCCTGCGACTGCCGTCGGGCCGGCTGGTGCGGGGCCGTGGCCTCCGGTACCCGCTCGCATCGGGGGCGCCGACCCCTTCGTACGCCCTCTACCTCCTGGGCCACCAACCGCCCGCGGTCCCCTGGGAGTTCCACTGGATCCGCTGGCCCGACTTCCGCCTTCCGGCGGACCGGCCGGCCGCTCGCGGGGCGCTGAGCGAGGCCTGGGAGCGGGCCGCGGGCGAACGCGTCGAGGTCGCCTGCGGGGGCGGACGCGGGCGTACGGGGACGGCGCTGGCCTGTCTCGCGGTCCTGGACGGCGTACCGGCGGACGAGGCCGTCGGATATGTGCGGGCGCACTACCACCGGCGGGCGGTGGAGACGCCGTGGCAGCGAAGGTATGTGCGGCAGTTCTCAGGGGCGGCGGGCGCGGAAGCGTAGGCTGCCGGACTTCTGGTGGACGTCCACGGCCACCTCGCCGAAGCCGGCCCGCTCCAGACGGGCCGGAAGGCTCGCGGGGTCCAGGGTGTTCATCGTGTCCCGCAGGTGGAGAAGCCGGAAGCCCACGCTCGGTTGGCTGTCGCTGCCGGCGAAGGTGCCGCCGGGGCGCAGGACGCGGAACGCCTCGGCGAAGACACGGTCCTGGTGTGCGGCCGTGGGCACGTGGTGGAGCATGGTGAAGCAGACGACGGAGTCGAACGCCTCGTCCTCCAGCGGCAGTCGGGCGCCGTCGGCGTGGAGGATGCGGGCGCGGTCGCCCCACCGCTCCGTGAGCAGGCGGGCCGTGTCCGCGTCGATCTCGGCGGCCGTCAGCCTCGGCACCCGCTCCACCAGGACACGGAGGTTGGCGCCGTAGCCCGGCCCGATCTCCAGCACGTCCTCGCCGAGATCCACCTGCTTCAGGGCCCAGGGCAGGATGCGGTCCTTCGTCGTCTGCGCCCACGCCTCGGAGCTGCACAGTCTCCGGTGGGCTCGGTTCATCGGCATGGGGCCGACGCTAGGCGGGGTCCCGGGCTGTCCACTACGGGCTAGGCTGCCGTCCCATGTCGCGGAACGGACAGTACGGCCCCTACCCTCCGGCCGACACCGCGGTCTTCGTCGGCCGTTTCTCGATGCCCCGGGGCAGCTTCTTCGGCACTCACCGGCACGACCACCACCAACTCGCCTGGTCGGTGCGGGGATTGCTCCGGGTCCGCAGCGAGCAGGGCGTGTGGCTGCTGCCGCCGTCGCTGGCCCTGTGGATCCCCGCGGGCGTTCCGCACGCCACCGGTTCGGAGGGCGGTGCCCTCCTGCGCAGCCCCTACGTCGACCCCGCGTGCTGCCCGCACATCGGCTGGACCGAACCGACCGTCGTGCAGGTCACCGCGCTGCTGCGGGCGCTCGTCGACCACCTCGTCCGTACCGACCTCGCCCCACGGGCCCGCTCGCGCGCGGAGGCGGTGCTGCTCGACGAACTGCGCCCGGTGCCGGTGACCAGTGTCTCGGTCCCCTCGCCCCGTGATCCGCGCGCCCTGGCCGTGGCCGGGGCGCTGACGGCCGACCCCGCGGACGCACGCACCCTGGCCGACTGGGGCGCCCAAGTCGGCGCGAGCGCACGGACGCTGGCCCGTCTCTTCGTCGCCGAGACCGGTCTGGCCTTCGGCCAGTGGCGGGAACGGCTGCGGATGCAGGCCGCGATGCCGCACCTGGCGGCGGGCCTCCCGGTCGAACCGGTGGCCCACCGCGTCGGCTATGCCTCGGCCAGCTCCTTCACCGCCGCCTTCCACCGCGTGGTGGGGGTGACGCCGAGGCAGTACTTTCCCGTCGGCTGAGCCGTCAACCGAGCGCCTCCGAAAGCGCCTTGGCCGTGTCGGAGACCAGCAGGTCGTCGCGGGCGGCGGACTGCTCCGGCATCGTCGTCAGGACGGCCAGCACGAGCGGGGTGCCCTCCGGCGTCCAGGCGATGCCCACGTTGTTGTTGGTGCCGTAGGAACCGCCGCCCGTCTTGTCGGCTACCGTCCACGTCTTCGGCAGCCCGGCGCGCAGCCGGGTCCCGCTCGTGGTGTTGTTCAGCAGCCAGTGCGTGAGGAGCTCGCGGTCGCGACGGTTCAGGGCGTCGCCGAGGACCAGTCGGCCGTACGTCCGGCCGATCGCGTACGGGCTCGTCGTGTCCGTGATCCGCCAGGGCTCCGCCGAGTTGAGCTCGGTCTCCCAGCGGTCCAGGCGGGTCACCCGGTCGCCGAGGGAGCGGGCGAAGCGGGTGATGGCGGTGGGGCCGCCGAGCTCCCGCAGCAGGAGGTTGCCGGCGCCGTTGTCGCTGAACGTGATGGCGACCTCGGCGAGTTCGGCGACCGTCATGCCGTCGGCCAGGTGCTCCCGGGTCTTGTCGGAGCCCTCCTTCGGCAGATCGGCGTCCGTGTAGTGGATCCGGCGGGACAGGAACTCGCCGTCGCGGTCCAGATCGCGCAGTACGGCCGCGGACGCCAGGGTCTTGAACAGCGAGCACATCGGGAACAGTTCGTCGGCGCGGTGCCGGACGGTCCGGCCGGTGCCGAGGTTGCGGGCGAACACACCCAGGCGGGCGCCGTGTCGCCGCTCCAGCTCGCGGAGGCGTTCGGTGACCCCGGGGGTGCCGGCGTGCGCGGGGGCGGCCGCCACGAGGGTGGCGGCAGAGGCGGCGAGAAGGGTACGTCGGGCTAAGATCGCGCTCTCCTTCGTTCGGTGGACGTGCCTTTGGCAGGCGCGCGTGGACGATCTCCTCAGTAGATCGACGCCGGAACTCATTCCTTGGTTGCGGGGCCGTAGACCATCGGCGGACGGCGGGGCGGGCGCGGGCTCGCCACAGTGGCCGTATGGAGAAGACCAAGGGGATCAACCGGGCACAGTTCCTGGCCGGGGCGGCTGCGGTCGGGGTGGCGGGGGCGGTGCTGCCCGCGGGCGGGGCCGGGGCGGTCGGGCGGGGCGAGGCCGTCGGCCGGGGCGGGCTGACCCGGCGGGGTGTCGTCTACACCCTCGTCGCCGGTGAGACGCCGGCCACCGCGTGGAGCGCCGACCGGATGCGGGCGGACCTCCGCGCCATCCGCGACGACCTGCACGCCGACACCGTCGACGTCACCGGCGACGGCGTCGAACGCCTCACCGCCACCGCCGCCGAGGCGGCGGAGCTCGGGCTGCACATCTGGCTCCAGCCCACCCTCGGTGACGTCCCGGAACGGGACATCCTCGACCACCTCGCCGAGACCGGCCGGTTCGCGGAGCGGCTGCGTCGGCAGGGCGCGAGCGTCGAGTTCAGCGTGGGCTGCGAGTTCTGGCTGTTCGTGCCCGGGATCATCCCGGGGGACACGGTCTTCGAGCGCATCGAGAACCTCCAGAACGGCACCGTCGACTGGGCGCGGATGCAGGGCCGCCTGGCCCGCTTCACGGCGAAGGCGGCGGCGCTCGGACGCAGGGTCTTCCACGGCCGGCTGAGCTACGCCTCCGCCCCGGAGATCGACAACGTCGACTGGAACCTCTTCGATGTGGTGGGCATCGACTACTACTCGTATTTCCCGCAACGAAAGGACTACGTACGGGAGTTGAAGCAGCACCTGCGCTGGGGCAAGCCCGTCGCCATCACCGAGTTCGGCACCTGTACCTACCGCGGCGCCCCCGAGGCGGGCGGCATGGGCTGGGACATCGTCGACTACGGCAAGACACCGCCGGAGATCAAGGGCGACCCGCTCCCGGTCCGCAGCGAACGCACCCAGGCGGCCTACCTCGTCGACCTGCTGGCCGTCTTCGAGTCGATGAACCTGTACGCGGCGATGGTGTTCGAGTTCCTCACCGCGGACGCCCCGCACCGCCCCGACGACCCCCGCCACGACCTCGACATGGCGAGCTACGGCATCGCCAAGGCGATCCAGGACCGCCCCGGCGACCCGGACACGGGCTGGCACCGGGAGCCCAAGGAGGCGTTCCACGCGGTGGCCCGTGCCTACCGCAGGGCGGGTCAGCGGCAGTAGGTGTCGGCGGCGGGACGCTGACCGGTGGCGAGGAACCTCGACACGGTCTCGTCCCCGCACGCGTTGCCGTTGCGGAGATAGGAGCCGTGGCCCGTGGAGTTCACGGTGACCATGACAGCGCGTCGACCGAGGGCCTCGCGGAGCTTCAGGGCGCCGCTGACGGGGGTGGCGACGTCCCGTTCGTTCTGCACGAGCAGGATGTTCGACGGCCCTCGGTCGGTGACGCGGACCGGCGGCTCCTTCGCCTCGTGGGGCCAGGCGGCGCAGACCATCGCGTTGCGCGGCATGCCGGCGGTCAGCGGGTACTTGGCCCGGCTCTCGGCAACACCCTTCTCGTACACCGCCGTCGAGCCGGGCCACGCGACGTCGTTGCAGAGGGTCCCGGCGCCGACGGCGGTGACGTTCTGCAGCACCGCGTCGGGCGGCGAGGCGGGCGCGGGTGGCAGGGTGCCGCTCTCGGCGGCCAGCATCAGCTTGGCCAGGACGGGGAAGGCGTCGGGGGCGTAGAGGCTGTCCAGCATGGTCTGGCGCAGCACATTGCCGTTCAGCTCCTCGGGGTTGGCGCCGGGCCAGGGGAGGGGCTCCCGGTCGAGCCGCTCGGCCAACCGCAGGAACAGCGGCCGCACTTCACCGGCGGTCTCGGCGAGACGGTACGGATTCCCGGGCTCCGCGGCCCACTTCGCGAACTCCGGGAAGGTGTCCTCGACACCCTGCTCGTGCCCGGCGAGCCAGGCCCTGGAGACCTTCGTCGGGTCGGGGTCGTCATTGCTGTCCAGTACGAACCGGTCCGTGCGCGCCGGGAACAACTGGGCGTAGACGGAGCCGACATACGTCCCGTACGACACTCCCCACGCCGAGATCCTCCGCTCGCCCAGCGCGGCCCGCAGCCGGTCGAGGTCGCGGGCCTCGTTACGGGTGCTGATGTGCTGGAGGAGCTCACCGCCGTTCGCCGCGCAGGCGTCCGCCATCCGCTGGGCGGTGACCATGTTGCCGTCGACGGACCCGTCCGCGGCGGGCCACGGCCGCAGCTTGGAGAGCGCGAGGTCCCCGTGCTCCAGCCCGCAGTCGACGGAGGTGGACGGGGCGAGCCCACGCGGCGCGAACCCGATGAGATCGTAGGCGTCCCGTACCTGCTGAGGCAGCTTCTGCCCCTTGTTCGAGGGGTCGTTGAGGCTCGACCCACCCGGACCGCCGGGGATCAGGAACAGCGCCCCACGCCGGGCGTCCGGGTTCTCGCTCGGAATCCGTGAGACGGCGATCCCGATCTTCCGGCCGCCCGGGTGGGCGTAGTCCATGGGCACCTCGAGGGTGGCGCACTGCTGACGGGGGTCGAGGGTGGATCCGGCGCACTTCTTCCAGTCGAGGGCGGGCGCCTGCTCCACCGCGACGGCCAGCGGAGTGACCATCCCGAGGGCGACGGCGGTGACGGCTACGAGGGCGGCGTTGCGCTTGATCTGCGTCATGGGACCGAGCCTCGCGGATCTTCCTCACGACCCCCATCCGGTCAACTCCCTTGTTGATCGGGGGGTTTACCCCCGCCCCCGCGGCCGCGGTCGGTGATGCGGACCGGCGGCTCTGCCGGCGCGCAGGGCCGGACGGCACACAGCGTCGCACTCCCGCCACCTGCGGCTACGGATCGACACCCTGATCGCGGCGCTGGGTCACCATCCGCAGTTCCCGTGAACTCGAATACAGTCGAATGCAGTCGAATGCAGTCGAACCAATCCGCATGGCGTAGGGCGTCGATATCCGCCGCACAATTCCCCGAGCGCTTTCCCGCCACGGCTTTCCCGCCAGGGCTTTCCGTCGCGCCTTCGAGTCGTCTGCTCGAACTGCCCCATATAAAGGCCGTATACAAAAGCCCGCGAGCCATGTGAACCCTTGGCCACGGTTCAACGCCCCTGCACCACCCCGTCCTTGGCGTGCACAGACTCCTGCCGAGTGTAGGAGCACAGCGTCCGGCCGGAGGTGAAAAGCGTGAAACTCGAAAAGGCGGGGGATCCAGGTGACGGTGAAGAAAGAGGAGCGGAAATGAAACCCCCCGTCGGAAGCCACGTCGTGGACACCCGGAGCGGAAAGGTCGGCATCGTCATGGGGCACGAAGGGCCGTACGTACAACTCAGACCGTACGGCGGCGGAAAGGAGTGGGACGCGGTCCCGGACACCGTCCGCCGGGCCACCCCCGCCGAGCGGCTCAGCGCGGCGACCGCGTACGCCAACGCCCGCAGCCGGGGTGAGGTGCCTTGACGCCGGTGTCGTAGGGTGCGGGCGCATGGGCCTGTGGAGCATACGCAGATGGACGAGAGCGAGGCGGAAGGCCACCGACCGTCCTCCCGTGCCGCCGCTCACCACGCACCAGCTCTGGATGGTGTCGCTGAGCGCGCCCGTGAGCCGGGACCGGGACGCCTCGCGGACCACCCTGTACCCGTTCACGCGGACCGACGACGACGGTGCCCGGCGCTGGCTGGCCGAGCAGTGGGAGATCACCTCGCGGGACGAGCTGGCCGACCGGCTCGACGAGCTGGCCCGCTCCGGTTACCGGGCCCGGGCCCAGCGCGTCCTCGGAGTCTCACCGCTCGCCTGGGACGCCGCCCTGTACGTCGACATCTCCCGGCGCGGTTTCGCCGGCGGGATGATCACCGAGGGCGAGGCCTGGACCGCCCTGAAGAACATCGTGCCGGCGGTGGTGTCGGCGTACGCCTCCTGGCAGGAGTACGCCGACGACTATCTGCTGGGCCGGAAGGTGTGGAAGGACGGGCTGGACGGCACCCCCGACGCCCCCGCCCCGCAGACGATCGCCGACGCCCACCTCCGCGCCCTCCTCGACCCCGCCAACAGGGACAGCCCCTGGAACCTGGCCCCCTGGGACACCATCAGCCACCCCGACCGTGCCCGCTGACCCCCGCGCGTACGGGAGAATGAACCCATGAGCCTGTTCCGCGACGACGGCATCGTGCTGCGCACCCGGAGGCCGGGTGAGGCGGACCGGATCACGCTGCGCGCCCCCAGGGGACACACCACCCCGGGAGCCGCCCGATGAGCCTCTTCCGTGACGACGGCGTCGTGCTGCGCACCCAGAAACTCGGCGAGGCCGACCGCATCATCACCCTGCTCACCCGCGGTCACGGTCGGGTACGGGCCGTGGCCCGTGGTGTCCGGCGCACCAAGTCCAAGTTCGGGGCGCGGCTCGAACCCTTCTCCCACGTCGACGTGCAGTTCTTCGCGCGCGGCAGCGAGCTCGTCGGGCGCGGGCTGCCGCTGTGCACCCAGAGCGAGACCATCGCGCCGTACGGCGGCGGCATCGTCAGCGACTACGCGCGGTACACCGCCGGGACGGCCATGCTGGAGACGGCCGAGCGGTTCACCGACCACGAGGGCGAGCCGGCCGTACAGCAGTACCTGCTGCTCGTCGGCGCCCTGCGGACGCTCTCCCGGGGCGAGCACGCCCCGAACCTGGTGCTCGACGCCTTCCTGCTGCGCTCCCTCGCCGTCAACGGGTACGCCCCGAGCTTCAGCGACTGCGCCAAGTGCGGTATGCCGGGTCCGAACCGGTTCTTCTCGGTCGGTTCGGGCGGTTCCGTCTGCGTGGACTGCCGGGTGGCGGGCAGCGTCGTACCCTCGCCGCAGACCCTGGAACTCCTCGGCGCGCTGCTTACGGGAGACTGGGAGACCGCGGACGCGAGCGAGCCGCGGCACGTCCGGGAGGGCAGCGGGCTGGTCTCCGCCTACCTGCACTGGCATCTGGAACGCGGGCTCCGCTCGCTGCGTTACGTAGAGAAGTAAGCCGAAGAGGAATCGAGAAGCACATGGTGGTAGGCCGGCTGTTGGGGCGCCAGCGCCGCGAGTACAAGTGGCCGGAGCCGCACCCGTCCGGCGCCCGTGCGCCGAAGCTGCCCGGCGAGCTCGTCCCCAAGCATGTGGCGATCGTCATGGACGGGAACGGCCGATGGGCCAAGGAGCGCGGGTTGCCGCGCACCGAGGGTCACAAGGTCGGTGCCGAGCGCGTTCTCGACGTCCTTCAGGGCGGGGTCGAGATCGGTGTCGGCGCCATCTCGCTGTACGCCTTCTCCACCGAGAACTGGAAGCGCTCGCCCGACGAGGTGCGCTTCCTGATGAACTTCAACCGCGACTTCATCCGCAAGACCCGTGACACCCTCGACGAGCTCGGTATCCGGGTGCGCTGGGTGGGCCGGATGCCCAAGCTGTGGAAGTCGGTCGCCAAGGAGCTCCAGATCGCCCAGGAGCAGACCAAGGACAACGACCGGCTCACGCTGTACTTCTGCATGAACTACGGCGGCCGTGCCGAGATCGCCGACGCGGCGAAGGCGCTGGCGGAGGATGTCCGGGCCGGGCGTCTGGACCCGTCGAAGGTGACCGAGAAGACCTTCGCGAAGTACCTCTACTACCCGGACATGCCGGACGTGGACCTGTTCCTGCGCCCCAGCGGTGAGCAGCGCACCTCCAACTACCTGCTGTGGCAGAGCGCGTACGCCGAGATGGTCTTCCAGGACGTCCTGTGGCCGGACTTCGACCGCCGCGACCTGTGGCGGGCGTGTGTGGAGTTCGCCTCCCGGGACCGCCGTTTCGGTGGCGCGATCCCGAATGAGGAACTCTTGGCCATGCAGGGAAGGACTCCTGACCAGGAGGCCACCTCGTAGCCGCCGCGCGTTCACCCGGGCCGTCGACGCTGCGGGAGATCACCCACGGTCTCCCGCTCGTTGAAACGGCCCGCACATGAAACGCGTCACCCCCGCCCTCGCCCTCGGCGCCCTGGTCCTCACCGCGCTGCCCGCCCACGCGGACGCGGCCTCCCCCGGGGCGCACCTGGCGCACCGCGACAGCTACGGCACGAAGGCCACGTACGCGCCGGGGCAGAGCGCGCACTCCTACGGCCGGGCGCCCGCCGGCTTCACCCCCGTCTTCACGGAGAACGTCTCCCGGCACGGCTCCCGCTCCGCCACCGACAGCGAGGACGGCGATCTGATCCTCGCGCTGTGGGACAAGGCGCGGGCGGCGGGCGAACTCACCGGAAAGGGCGAGGAGTTCGGCCCGAAGGTACGGGCCCTTCAGGCCGCCATGGCGAAGGTCGGCTACGGCGATCTGAGCGGGCGTGGCAAGGAGGAGATCCACGACACGGCCGTCCGCATGGCCGAGCGTCTCCCGTCGCTGTTCTCGAGGATCGCCGCCGACGGGGAGAAGATCGACGTCGTCAGCTCCGGACAGGGCCGGGCCGTCGACAGCGCGAACATCTACGCGGGCGCCCTCGGCGACACCGACCCGTCGCTCACGTCCCTCATCGGCGCGACCCGCACCGACAAGGACCAGCTCTACTTCCACAAGGCGGACGGCGGCGCCGCGTACCGCGACTACATCGCGAACGACCAGCGGCTGGCGAGCACCCTCGAGTCGATCACCGACCAACCCAAGACCCACAAGGCCGCCCGCAGCGTGCTGCGCCGGCTCTTCAAGGCCGACTTCGTGGCCGGGCTCGGCGCCAGCGACCAGATCGCCGCCGCGACCGCCGTCTACAACCTGTACGCCATCGCCCCCGCGATGAGCCAGGAGAGCCCGGACGGCAAGGGCTGGGGCATGGAGCGGTACATCTCGCGCTCCGACGCCGACTGGTTCGGATACCTCAGCGACGCCGAGGACTTCTACGAGAAGGGGCCCGGCTTCGCGGACAGCGACATCACGTACAAGATGGCCGACGTTCTGCTCGACGACTTCTTCCGGCAGGTCGAGGCCAAGAAGGCCGGCACCAGCACCCTCGGTGCCGAACTCCGCTTCACCCACGCCGAGGAGATCATCCCGCTGGCCGCGCTGATGGGCCTGCCGGGCAGCACCCGGGGCGTGACCGAGGCCGAGCCGTACACCTACACCGACAACCCCTGGCGCGGCGCGTCCGTCGCCCCGCTCGGCTCGAACATCCAGTGGGACGTCTACGAGAAGAACGGCCGCTACCTGGTCCGCATGCTCTACAACGAGAAGGAGACCGCCTTCAAGGCGAGCTGCGAGCCGATCGCCAAGGGCAGCAAGTTCTACGACCTGGACGAACTGGAGCGCTGCTTCGGGCGGGCGTAGCTACTTCGTCGCCGCCGCGCAGTCCGCGCAGGTGCCGAAGATCTCCACCGTGTGCGCCACATTGACGTACCCGTGCTCCGCCGCGATCGCCTCGGCCCACTTCTCCACCGCCGGGCCCTCGACCTCGACGGCCTTGCCGCACACCCGGCACACCAGGTGGTGATGGTGGTCGCCGGTGGAGCAGCGGCGGTAGACGGACTCGCCGTCGGAGGTGCGCAGGACGTCGACCTCGCCCGCGTCGGCGAGGTTCTGGAGCGTGCGGTAGACCGTGGTCAGGCCGACCGAGTCGCCCTTGTGCTTAAGCATGTCGTGGAGTTCCTGCGCACTGCGGAACTCGTCGACCTCGTCGAGCGCCGCCGCCACGGCGGCCCGCTGTCGGGTCGCGCGGCCCTTTACGGGCGGTCCAGCGGTCGTCACCGGTTGCCTCCTCACGTCTGCACTTGCCGGGCCATTGTGCCAGCCCGGTCTGTGCGGAGTCAGACGCCGACCTTCCCGGTCCCCTCCCGGCTGGCCGGAATCGTGCACTCCGCCGGGTCGCCGCCGGGCTGTGCCGCGGCCGCCTGACGGGCTCGGCGCCGGGCCAGCGGGGTCGCCAGCACGGTCAGCACGATGAACGCGCCGATGGTCAGCAGCACGATCGTCGCGCCGGGCGGGACGTCCTGGTAGTACGACGTCACCGTGCCGCCGATGGTCACGCTGACGCCGATGGCCACGGCGATCGCGAAGGTCGCCGCGAAGCTACGGGTGAGCTGCTGCGCCGCCGCCACGGGCACCACCATCAGGGCCGACACCAGGAGCAGGCCGACCACGCGCATGGCGACCGTCACCGTCACGGCCGCCGTGATCGCGGTCAGCAGGTTCAGGGCGCGCACCGGCAGACCCGTGACGCGCGCGAACTCCTCGTCCTGGCTGACCGCGAAGAGCTGCCTGCGCAGGCCCAGGGTGACCAACACCACGAAGGCGGCGAGCACACAGATCGCGGTCACGTCGTCCTGCGAGACCGTCGAGAGCGAGCCGAACAGATAGGAGGTCAGGTTCGCGTTGGAGCCCGTCGGCGCGAGGTTGATGAACATCACGCCGCCGGCCATACCGCCGTAGAAGAGCATCGCGAGGGCGATGTCGCCGCGGGTGCGGCCGAACCAGCGGATCAGCTCCATGAGGACCGCGCCGAGCACCGACACGACGGTCGCCGTCCACACCGGCGACCAGGAGAGCAGGAAGCCGAGGCCGACGCCGGTCATCGCGACGTGGCCGATGCCGTCGCCCATGAGGGCCTGGCGGCGCTGGACCAGGTAGATGCCGATCGCGGGGGCCGTGATGCCGACGAGGACGGCGGCGAGCAGGGCCCGTTGCATGAAGGCGTAGTTCAGGAATTCCATCAGCTCAGCAGCCCCGTCCGGATCGGTTCGGCGTCGTGAGCCGCGTGCGGGTGTACGTGGTCGTGGCCGGGCAGCGCGTGCTGGCCGACGGCCTTCGGGGGCGGGCCGTCGTGCATCACGCAGCCGTCGCGCAGGACGACCGCGCGGTCGATCAGCGGTTCCAGGGGGCCCAGTTCATGGAGGACGAGGAGGACGGTCGCGCCCTGCGCCACCTGCTCGCGCAGGGTCCGCGCCAGCACCTCCTGGCTGGCCAGGTCGACGCCCGCCATCGGCTCGTCCATGATCAGCAGTTCGGGGTCGGAGGCCAGCGCGCGGGCGATGAGTACGCGCTGGTGCTGGCCGCCGGAGAGGGCGTTCACGGAGTCCTTGGCGCGGTCCGCCATGCCGACCAGCTCCAGGGCGTGGCGTACGGCCGCGTGGTCGGCCTTGCGCAGCATGCCGAAGCGGGCCCGGGACAGGCGGCCGGAGGCGACGATCTCGGTCACCGTGGCGGGCACGCCGCCCGCGGCCGTGGTGCGCTGCGGGACGTAGCCCACGCGCGCCCAGTCGCGGAACCGGCGGCGCGGGGTGCCGAACAGCTCGATCTCGCCGGCCGCGACCGGCACCTGGCCGATGACGCTGCGCACGGCCGTGGACTTGCCCGAGCCGTTGGCGCCGAGCAGCGCGACGACCTCACCGCGGTGCACGGTGAGGTCGATGCCGCGCAGGACGGGGCGTGAGCCCAGGTCGGCGCGGACACCGCGCATCGATATGACGGGCTCGATGACGGGCTCGCTCACGAGGGCCTCCGTAACGATCACTTGGCGCCTAGTGCTGTCTTGAGCGCCGAGAGGTTGGACTCCATGACCTGGAAGTAGTCGTCACCCTTGGACTTGTCGGTGATCCCCTCGAGCGGGTCGAGGACGTCCGTCTTCAGTCCCGCGTCCGAGGCGAGGGTCTTCGCGGTCTTGTCGGACACCAGTGTCTCGTAGAACACAGTGGTCACACCGTCGGCCTTGGCCTCGGTCTGGAGCTCCTTGATCCGGGCCGGGCTGGGCTCGCTCTCCGGGTCCAGGCCGGAGATGGCCTCCTGGGTGAGGCCGTAGCGCTCGGCGAGGTAGCCGAAGGCCGCGTGGTTGGTGAAGAAGACCTTGGTCGCGCTGTTCTTCAGCCCGTCCTCGAACCGGGTGTTGAGGTCGTCGAGCTTCGTCGTCAGCGCGGCGGCGTTCTTCTTGTAGTCGGCCGCGTGGTCGGGGTCGGCCTTCTCGAAGGCCTTGGCGACGCCCTCGGCGACCTCGCGGTACTTCACCGGGTCGAGCCAGATGTGCGGGTCGAGGGCGTGCTCCTCCTCGTCGGCGTGCTCCTCGGAGGATCCGTGCTCGTGCTCGACGTCGCCGTGGTCCTCGAGCTTCGTCAGCGTCGCCGCGTCGATCTTCGTCTTGACCTCGGACTGGGAGACGGCCTCGTCGACGGCCGGCTGGAGGCTCTTGAGGTAGAGCACCGCGTCCGCCTCGCCGAGTTCGGCGGTCTGCCGGGTGCTGAGCTCCAGGTCGTGCGGTTCCTGGCCGGGCTCGGTCAGCGTGGTGACGTTCACATGGTCCCCGCCGATCTGCTGGGCGAGGTACTGCATCGGGTAGAACGACGCGACGACGTCGAACTTGTCCGTGTTGCCGGCCGCGGCGCTGTCGGTCGAGCAGGCGGACAGGGCTCCGAGGCCGAGAGCGGTGGCCGCCGCGATCGCGATCCCGGATATGTGGTGTCGTCGTACGTTCATGACAGTCATTTTCAACAAATATGGAAACGGTTGTCAACAAAGCGTGGTAGGAGGCCTGTGAGGGCCCGTAGACCGAACCGATTTGATTGAGGGGCAGGCACCGCCGGTAACCTGAGGCATTCGCTCTGAAGCACTGCTCGATCGCAGAGATGCTTCGTCGCCCGTCGTCGTAATGAAGAGAGCACCGTGGCCGCCGACAAGATCGACACCATCGTCAGCCTGAGCAAGCGCCGTGGCTTCGTATTCCCCTGCAGTGAGATCTACGGCGGCCAGAAGGCCGCCTGGGACTACGGACCGCTGGGTGTCGAGCTCAAGGAGAACCTGAAGCGCCAGTGGTGGCGCTACATGGTGACCTCGCGCGAGGACGTCGTCGGTATCGACTCGTCCGTGATCCTGGCCCCCGAGGTCTGGGTGGCCTCCGGCCACGTCGCCACGTTCTCCGACCCGCTGACCGAGTGCACCTCCTGCCACAAGCGGTTCCGTGCGGATCACCTGGAGGAGGAGTACGAGGCCAAGAAGGGCCGCCTCCCGGAGAACGGCCTCGCGGACATCAACTGCCCGCACTGCGGCAACAAGGGGCAGTTCACCGAGCCCAAGCAGTTCTCGGGTCTGCTCTCCACGCACCTGGGCCCGACGCAGGACACGGGCTCGATCGCGTACCTGCGCCCCGAGACCGCGCAGGGTATCTTCACCAACTTCTCGCAGGTGCAGACCACTTCGCGCCGCAAGCCGCCGTTCGGCATCGCCCAGATGGGCAAGTCGTTCCGCAACGAGATCACGCCGGGCAACTTCATCTTCCGCACCCGTGAGTTCGAGCAGATGGAGATGGAGTTCTTCGTCAAGCCGGGCGAGGACGAGAAGTGGCAGGAGTACTGGATGGAGCAGCGCTGGAACTGGTACACCGGTCTCGGCATGCGCGAGGAGAACATGCGGTGGTTCGAGCACCCGCAGGAGAAGCTCTCCCACTACTCCAAGCGCACCGCTGACATCGAGTACCGCTTCCAGTTCGGCGGCAACGAGTGGGGCGAGCTCGAGGGTGTGGCCAACCGCACCGACTACGACCTCAACGCCCACTCCAAGGCCTCCGGCCAGGACCTCTCCTACTACGACCAGGAGGCCCAGGAGCGCTGGACGCCGTACGTCATCGAGCCCGCCGCCGGTGTCGGCCGCGCGATGCTGGCGTTCCTCCTCGACGCCTACATCGAGGACGAGGCCCCCAACGCCAAGGGCAAGCTGGAGAAGCGCACGGTGCTGCGCCTCGACCACCGGCTGGCCCCGGTGAAGGTCGCGGTGCTCCCGCTGTCCCGCAACCCGGAGCTGTCCCCGAAGGCCAAGGGCCTCGCCCAGGCGCTGCGCCAGAACTGGAACATCGAGTTCGACGACGCCGGCGCCATCGGCCGCCGCTACCGCCGCCAGGACGAGATCGGTACGCCGTTCTGCGTCACGGTCGACTTCGACACGCTCGAGGACAACGCGGTCACCGTCCGCGAGCGTGACTCGATGAAGCAGGAGCGGGTGTCGCTGGACCAGATCGAGGGCTACCTGGCGAGCCGACTGATCGGCTGCTAGTCACGAGCGGTGCACGAAGACCCCGGTTCCGTAACAGACGTAACGGAACCGGGGTTTCGCCCATCCAGGGCGCAATCGCCTCCGAAGGGGAGGACATGCGCGGCCCGCAGGGGGCCACGCGGTCTCTCACGGGGGCACTCATGCGCAAGCAAGCAGTCATCGGCGTGGCCACGCTGGCCCTGGCCATCGGCACGGTCGGCTATGTGGCGGCGAACGACCAGGGCGACTCCCCTTCCGGTGTCTCCACCCAGTCCGGCACCTCGGCCGGGCTCCCCGGTGCCGCGGGCGGCCGGCTCAACGCGATCGGCCTCACCGGCGGCGGGCGTCTCGTCAGTTTCCGTGTCGACCGTCCCGACCGCATCCTCCCGCTCGGCAAGGTCGGCGGCCTCACGGGTGACAGCAGCCTGATCGGCATCGACTACCGCGTCCAGAACGGCAAGTTGTACGGCGTCGGCGACAAGGGCGGCATCTACACGATCCGCGAGATCGGCGCCAAGGCCACCAAGGTCTCCCAACTGAGCGTGGCCCCGCAGGGCACGAACTTCGGCGTCGACTTCAACGCGGCCGCCAACCGGCTCCGCGTCATCAGCGACACCGGCCAGAACCTCCGCCACAACATCGACGACCCGGCCGGCGCCCCCGCGGCGGGCACGACCGCGACCGACGGCACCCTCACCAACCCGCCGGTGCCGCCCGCGACGACCGGTGCGACGGCGACGGGCGTGACAGGGGCGGCGTACACGAACAACGACCTGAGCGCCGCGACGGCCACCACCCTGTTCGACCTCGACACCGCCCAGGACCGCGTCTCCGTCCAGTCCCCGGCCAACGCGGGCAACCTCGCCCCGACCGGGCAGAAGGGTGCCGACGCGCCGGGCGACTCCGGCTTCGACATCTACAGTTCGACCAGGACCGGGACCAACTCCGCCTATGCGGTGACGGGTTCGCGTGCCTTCCGGGTCGATCTGCTGACCGGCACGGCGGCGGCCACCGGCTCCTTCCCGAAGGGGTGGCAGGTGGTCGATCTGGCGATCCCGTTGAAGCAGGGCTGAGTGGTCCCCGTAGCGGCTGCTCGATTGGCCCTGTAGGCGGACGTGGCGGCCACGGCAGGGTGGCGGTATGAGTCTCGCGTTCCTGCTGACCACCCTCGTCGTGGTCGCCACTCCTGGTACCGGTGTCGTCTACACGCTCGCGGCGGGGCTGTCGCGGGGACGGCGGGCGAGCGTCGTCGCGGCGTTCGGCTGCACCCTGGGGATCGTGCCGCACATGGTGGCGGCCATCACCGGGGTGGCGGCGCTGCTGCACGCGAGCGCGACGGCGTTTCAGGTCCTGAAGTACGCCGGTGTCGCGTATCTGCTGTGGATGGCGTGGGCGACGCTGCGGGACCGGGAGGCGATCGCCGTGGAGCGGGACGCCGCTCCCGTCTCCGCGGGGCGGGTCGTCGTCCGGGCCGTGCTGATCAACGTCCTCAATCCGAAGCTGACGATCTTCTTCTTCGCGTTCCTGCCGCAGTTCGTGCCGTCGGGGGAGTCGGGCGCGTTGCTGCGGATGCTGGTGCTGAGCGGGGTGTTCATGCTGGCCACCTTCGTGGTGTTCGCCGCGTACGGGGTGCTGGCGGCGTCGGTCCGTCGCCATGTGATCGGGCGGCCGAGGGTGATGGCGTGGCTGCGACGGAGTTTCGCGGGGTCGTTCGTACTGCTCGGGGCCAAGCTGGCCACGACGGATGGCTGACAGATAGCAGATAGCAGATAGCCGGTGACAGCTGACAGATATTGAAATCTGTCAGCTGTCATGTCAGGGTGGAGGGCATGACGACACAGACCCCCCGCACTCTCGGAACCACCGGCCCCCGGGTCTCCGCCCTCGGTCTCGGCTGCATGGGCATGTCCGGCGCGTACGGCGAGTCGGACCGTGCCGAGTCCATCGCCACCGTCCACGCCGCCCTGGAAGCAGGCGTGACCCTGCTCGACACCGGCGACTTCTACGGCATGGGCCACAACGAACTGCTGATCGCCGAGGCCCTGCGCACCGCCCCGGCCGCCCTCCGCGAGAACGCGCTGACCAGCGTGAAGTTCGGTGCCCTGCGCGGCCCGGACGACGGCTGGTACGGCTTCGACGGCCGCCCGGCCGCCGTCAAGAACTTCGCCGCCTACTCCCTCCAGCGCCTCGGCGTCGACCACATCGACGTCTACCGCCCCGCCCGGCTCGACCCGGACGTGCCGATCGAGGAGACCGTCGGCGCGATAGCGGAACTGGTCGAGAAGGGATACGTCCGCCACATCGGGCTCAGCGAGGTCGGCGCCGACACCATCCGCCGGGCCGCCGCCACCGCCCCGATCGCCGACCTCCAGATCGAGTACGCGCTCATCTCCCGCGGCCCCGAGCGGGAGATCCTGCCCACCCTGCGCGAGCTGGGCATCGCCGTCACCGCGTACGGCGTGCTCTCGCGCGGACTGCTCTCCGGTCATGTCGCGGCCGGGCAGGGGTTCGCGGCGAACGACTTCCGCGCCCACTCGCCCCGCTTCCAGGGCGACAACCTCCAGCACAACCTCACGCTCGTCGAGTCCCTGCGCAAGATCGCCGAGCAGAAGGACGTCTCCGTCGCGCAGATCGCCATCGCCTGGGTGGTCTCCCGCGGCGAGGACATCGTGCCGCTGATCGGCGCCCGCACCCGCGAGCGGCTCGGCGAGGCCCTCGGCGCCCTGGACGTGGCCCTGGACGCGGCCGACCTCGCCACCATCGAGGCCGCCGTACCGGCGGACGCGGCGGCCGGTGAGCGGTACGCCCCCGCACAGATGGCCATGCTCGACAGCGAGCGCTGATCGCGGTGCCGGGTACCGTCTACGCATGCCTCCGACCAGCGAGACCCTGACCGCCGAGCGCATCCTCGAGGCCACCGAGGAGGTGCTGCGCCGCCACGGCCCGGCGAAGGCGACCGTGGTCGACGTGGCCCGCGCGCTCGGTGTCAGCCACGGCAGTGTCTACCGGCACTTCCGTACGAAGGCGGCGCTGCGGGAGGCCGTGACGAAGCGGTGGCTGGACCGGACGACGGAGGAACTGGCCGGCATCGTCGCGGCCACCGACCGGGACCCGCAGACCCGGCTGCGCGACTGGCTCGCGGCTCTCCTGGAGGCGAAGCGCCGCAAGGCGGGCGACGACCCCGAACTCTTCGCCACGTACTCGGTGCTGGCCGCGGACGCCGGTGAGGTGGTCGGCGCCCACCTCACCGAGCTGACCGACCAGCTGACCGAGATCGTGCGGGCCGGCGTCGCGGCGGGCACCTTCAGCACCCCCGACCCGGCCACCACGGCCCGCGCCCTCTTCCACGCCACCGGCCGCTTCCACGACCCCGGTTACGCCCGGGAGTGGGAGCGGCCGGAGGTGTGGGACGACTTCACGGCGGTGGTGGATGTGCTCGTGCGAGGGCTGCGGGCCCAGGTGCCAGGGGTCTGACAGGGCGTCTGCCCGCCCTCGGACAGCGCAAGGAACCGGTGTTCCGTGGGCGAGATCCCGTACGCGGCGCGGAAGGCGCGGGTGAGGACGGAGGAGCGGGGGATGCCTCAGCGGTCCGCGATGGTGTGGACCGGCGTGGAGCGCAGCGCGGGGTTCGCCAGATCACGGTGGGCGCCCGCCGGCCGCCGGCCGCGGATCCAGGCGGCCACCGTCTCGCCGGACCCCTCTTCCTGGACGAGCCGGTGCAGATGGCTGAGGGAGATGTGGTGCGCGGCGGCGATCATGTGCGGCCGTAGCTCGGGGTCGTGCGCGTGCTGTCGGATGAAGGCCCCCGTACGTGGGTGACCGTGACCCGGCGGCGGGTCTCGGGCGGCAACGCCCGGGTCGGACTGCCGCACCATCCGCGCGTTCCGCGGATACCGGGTCGGCAGCACCCGCACCGGCCCGGAACGTGGTCCCGATCACCCCGCCCTGTGCACGATCAGCCGGGACTGTCCGCCCCCGAACGCACTACGGAACGCCCTCGTCCCGACATCGCCCTGGGCGAAGACACCGCGCCTGTCGATGTGGAGGACGATGCGGTCGCAGAAGTCGTCGAAGGTGCCGATCGGGCGGCCCCGCAGGCCGACGATCAGCTCCCTGGGCTCCTTCTTCGGCATGGACGCAGGTCAGCCCGCGCTCGGGTCCACCGTCGCCTGGTGTTCCTCCGCGAGGTGTTCCTCCGCCTTCAGCCACGGCAGGAACTGCGCGTTCTTGCGCCAGCCGCAGGTGTCGCATCTGATCGTGCGTTGCGCGCCTTTGCGCTGCACTTGGACGACGTGCTCACGTCCGTGTTGGTCCCAGCGGCTCACTTTGCTCGTGTTGATCTGCAACATGGCCTCGCCTCCGGCTAGGAGTGTGCAGCAAGACCAACATCAACAGGAGCATCTTCACGGCAAGTTCGTCGATCCTTGAACCGCCTCACCCGACCGTCCGCGGCAGCCGCAGGCTCAGCAGCCCGGTCAGGGCCACGCCCACCAGCTGCACCAGGAGTGTCGTCACCAGCGCGTCCCGCATGCCCAGCCCCGGGGTCAGGGAGAGGAACAGGGTGCCGAGCGTCGCCACGCCCAGTGCCAGGGCGGACTGTTGGGTGGTGACCATGACCCCGCTGCCCACGCCCGCCCTCGCGGTCGGCACCTCGGAGAGCACGATCCGGAAGATCACCGGGAGTTGAAGGGCCTGGCCCGCGCCCGCGATCGCCGCTCCGGGCAGCAGCTCCACGAGGCCCAGGTCCGGCCAGGAGCGCCACGCCGCCAGCGCCATCAGGCCCACGCCCACCGCCTGGATCCCGGCGCCCGCGGTCACCACGCGTGTCCCGTACCTCGTCACCAGCCGCGGACCCGCGAGCGAGACGAAGAAGAACACCACCGCCATCGGAGCCAGCGCGAGACCCGCCTGTACCGGGCCGAGGCCCGCGCCCCGCTGGAGCGCCACCGCGATCACGAACATGAAGCCGCTGAAGCCGATGGAGAACGGCACGATCATCACCAACCCGCGCCGCAGGGACACCAGTCGGAACAGGCTCGGCGGCACCAGCGGCGTCCGCCCCCGCCGGTCCGCCCCGCGCTCCACCGCGTAGAACGCCGCCGCCACGAACGGGAACGCCGCCAGCGACAGCCACGTCCACAGCGGCCACCCCGCGGAGCGGCCCTCGGTCAGCGGGGCCAGCAGCGCGAGCAGGGACGCGGCGAGCAGGACCGTGCCGGGTCCGTCCACCGGCTCCGGGTTCTGGGAGCGGGTCTCCGGGACGGCACGGGCGGCCAGGAACAGGCCCACGAGGACGACCGGGACGTTCACCAGGAACACCGAGCGCCAGCCGGTGCCCGCGATGTCCGCGGCGACCAGTACCCCGCCGAGGATCTGGCCCGCCACCATCGAGAGCCCGGCGGTCGCGCCGTACAGGCCCATCGCCTTGGCCCGCCGCTGTCCGGAGGTCGCCGCCTGGATGGTGGCCAGCACCTGCGGCAGCATCGCCGCGGACGCCGCGCCCTGTGCGACCCGGGCCGCGACCAGGGTCCACGCGGTGGGGGCCAGCCCGCAGGCCAGCGAGGTCAGGCCGAAGGCCGCCATGCCGCCGAGGAAGAGCCGGCGGCGGCCGAAGAGATCGCCGAGCCGGCCGCCGAGGACGAGGAGGACGGCATACGCCAACCCGTAGCCGGAGACGACGAGTTCGAGGACCGACTCGCTCGCCGCGAGGTCGTGGCCGATGGTGGGCAGGGCGACGTTCACGATGAAGAAGTCGATGAGGGGGAGTGCCGCGCCGAGCAGCACGGTGAAGAGTCCGAGGCCGCCGAGCACGGGTGGCGCGCTCGCGGTGCGGACCTGGCCTGGGGTGGTGGTTTCGGTGCTCACGGAGACAAGCCTCCGCTTCCCGTCAGACGGGTACCAGAGTGTCTTTATCCTGGTAGAAGGAGTACCTGGAAACAGGGTCCGTACGGCGGCACGCTGGAGGCATGACGATGACGGTCCAGGAGACGACGACGGCGGCTCCCGCGGACATCCGGCGGCACGAGCTCGCCGCCTTCCTGCGCCACCGCCGCGAGCACATCACGCCCGAGCAGGTCGGCCTGCCCCGCGGCCGCCGGCGCCGCACCCCCGGTCTGCGCCGCGAGGAGGTCGCCCACCTCTCCGCGGTCGGCGTGACCTGGTACACCTGGCTGGAGCAGGCCCGTGACATCCAGGTCTCCGTGCAGGTCCTGGACGCCCTCGCCCGCAGCCTGCTGCTCGACCCGAGCGAACGCGCCCACCTCTTCCAGCTCGCCGGGGCGGCGGACCCGACGCCGGCCACCAGCTGCCCGTCGATCACGCCCGCGCTGCGCCAGGTGATCGAGCAGATGGAGCCGATGCCGGCCTGTGTGCAGAACAGCCGCTACGACATCCTCGCCTACAACCGCACCTACGGCCTGCTCCTGTGCGACCTGGACGCGGTGCCGCCCGAGGACCGCAACTGCATGGTCCTCTGCTACACGAACGAGGAGTGGGCCGGGTCGATCGTGCACCTGGAGGAGACCCGCCGTCTCATGGCCGCCCGGCTGCGCGCCGCCATGGCCAACCATCTCGCCGAGCCCGCCTGGAAGATGCTGCTGAAGCGGCTGCGCACGGAGTCCCCGGAGTTCTGCGAGGCCTGGGACCGGCACGAGGTGGTCTCCCACCGCAGCAAGCAGAAGGAGTTCCTCAACCCCTACGTCGGCCGGGTCTCCGTCATCCACACCGACCTGTGGCTCGGACCGGACCTGGGGCCGCGCATGGTCACGTACACGCCGGCGGACGAGGAGTCGCGGAAGCGGCTGGAGAAACTGCACGCGATCGCGGTCGCCAGGTCGGCCTGATTCACCGCGTCAACGGTCAGCTCCGGGCGCACGCAGGCCAGTACTGGCTTTCGGCTACTGGCTTTCGGTGCGACGGCGAGGTCCGGCGGCAGGCACCACGTACAGCTGGACCTGCTCAGGGGCGCGCGGGGCTGTATCGAGTTACGGCTCCGCCGCGCGGGCGCGACCAGCCACGACCAGCCCGCACCCGCCGAACTACGCGCCCACCCTCGCCACTTCGCGCACCTCGACCGACTCCAACCGCTCAGCGGTCCGCTGAGCGGTCCCACGGGCCCAGGCCCCACTCGTCACCGCGCCCAGCACCAGCACCGCGAGCCCGCACCCGGCGATGATCCACCAGGCCGGCACCGAGGCGGAGACGAACGTGTCGGCGTACGAGGACGACCCCACGCCCGCCACCAGCACGGCCCCCACCACGGCGACCCCCAGCGTCTGTCCCAGCTGCCGGCTCGTGGAGGCGACCGCCGCGGCGACCCCCGCCTGCGACCGAGGCATCCCCGACACCGCCGTGTTCGTGATCGGCGCGTTCACGAAGCCGAACCCGACTCCGAACAGCACATACCCGATCAGCAGGGTGCCGTTGGACGTCTCCGCGTCGAACGCGGCGAACAGCACCCCGCTCGCGGTGATCGAGACGCCGGCGACCAGCAGCGGCAGCCGCGGTCCGTGCCGGCCGACCAGCCGTCCGGACAGCGGGGCGCAGAGGAACGCGGGGGCCGCGATCGGCAGCATCCACAGGCCGGCGTGCATCGCGTCGAGACCGCGGACGTTCTGCAGGTACAGGGTCGACAGGAACAGGAACCCGCCCAGCGCCGCGAACGCGCTGATCGCGATCACCGTGGCCCCGCTGAACGGTGCCGAGCGGAAGAACCGCAGATCGATCAGCGGCTCGGTACGCCGGGGCTCGTACACCAGCAGCCCGATCAGCGCGGCCGACGCCAGCACGGCGTACGGCAGGACCGAGCCGAACCCGGTGTTCGGCGCCTCGATGATCGCGTACGTCATCGAGCCGAACAGCGCGATCACCAGGAGCTGGCCGACCGGGTCGGTGCGGCGGGCCTTGGGGGCGCGGGACTCGGGGACGAATCGGAGGGTGAGCAGGAGAGCGGCGAGACCGACCGGGACGTTGATCCAGAAGATCGAGCGCCAGCCGACGGTGTCCACCAGCAGGCCGCCCACCAGCGGTCCTGCCGCCATGGAGATACCGACGACCGCGCCCCACGCCCCGATCGCGCTGGCCCGCTCACGGGGGTCGGTGAAGGTGTTGGTGATGATCGACATGGCCACCGGGTTGAGCATCGAGCCGCCCACCGCCTGCACCATGCGGAAGGCGACCAGCGCCTCCAGGTTCGGGGCCAGCGAGCACAGCACCGAGCCGATCGTGAAGACGACCAGGCCCACGACGAAGACCCGCTTGCGGCCGATCCGGTCGGCCGTGGAGCCGGCCAGCATCAGCAGCGAGGCGAGCACCAGCGTGTACGCGTCGATGGTCCACTGCAGACCCGACGTGGTGGTGTCGAGATCGTGCTGCATGGACGGCAGGGCGACGTTCAGCACGGTGTTGTCGAGGCTCACGATCAGCAGGCTCATACAGCAGATCGCGAGGACCAGCAGACGTCGGCGGAAGCTGGGCTCGGGCATGCGCTTCATCGTACGCCGATATCGATAGTGCGTCTAACTAATGGTAGGTACAAGATCGGTCGGCCGAGCACGGGTCGCCGTACGCGACAATGGGGGAATGCCCACGACCGTGACCACCTCGAACACGACCCTGCAGATCGGGCCGCACACCGTGCAGCCGCCCGTCGTCCTGGCCCCCATGGCCGGGATCACCAACGCGCCCTTCCGCACCCTGTGCAGGGAGTTCAGCGGTGGCAAGGGGCTGTTCGTGAGCGAGATGATCACGACCCGGGCGCTGGTCGAGCGCAACGAGAAGACCATGCAGCTGATCCACTTCGACGCGACCGAGAAGCCGCGCTCGATCCAGCTGTACGGCGTCGACCCGGCGACCGTCGGCAAGGCCGTCCGCATGATCGCGGAGGAGGGCCTCGCCGACCACATCGACCTGAACTTCGGCTGCCCGGTCCCGAAGGTGACGCGCAAGGGCGGCGGCTCGGCACTGCCGTACAAGCGGAATCTGCTGCGCGCGATCCTGCGCGAGGCGGTGAGCGGGTCCGGCGACCTCCCCGTCACGATGAAGATGCGCAAGGGCATCGACGACGACCACATCACCTACCTCGACGCCGGCCGTATCGCCGTGGAGGAGGGCGTGACGGCCATCGCGCTGCACGGCCGCACCGCCGCCCAGCACTACGGCGGCACCGCGGACTGGGACGCGATCGCCCGGCTCAAGGAGCATGTGCCGGAGATCCCCGTCCTCGGCAACGGCGACATCTGGTCGGCCGAGGACGCGGTGCGGATGGTGCGGGAGACGGGCTGCGACGGAGTGGTGGTCGGCCGCGGGTGCCTGGGGCGGCCGTGGCTGTTCTCCGACCTCGTGGCCGTCTTCGAGGGCCGTACCGAGGACATCGCGCGTCCCGCGCTGCGTGAGGTCGCCGACGTGATGGTCCGTCACGCCACGCTCCTCGGTGAGTGGATCGGCGACGAGGCCCGCGGTGTCATCGACTTCCGCAAGCACGTGGCCTGGTACCTCAAGGGCTTCGCGGTCGGCTCGGAGATGCGCAAGCGCCTCGCCATCACCTCCTCCCTGGAGGAACTCCGGTCCGGTCTCGACGAGTTGGACCTCGACCAGCCCTGGCCGACGGGCGCCGACGGGCCGCGTGGACGTACGTCGGGGAACAACAGGGTTGTCCTGCCGGACGGTTGGCTCAAGGACCCGTACGACTGCGCGGGGATCGGCGAGGAAGCGGAACTGGACACCTCGGGCGGCTGAGGCGGGGGCGGATCCTCAGTCCTTCGACGGGTGCGGGGTCGAGCCGTACGCCGTCAGGAAGCGGTCGCGGAAGGAGCTCATTTTCCAGACCGGGGCGTTGTGGGAGGGGCGTAGGCCGTCGGTCCAGTTCCAGTTCGCGATCTTGTCCAGGATCTTGGGGTCCTTGGCCACGATCGAGACCGGGACGTCCCGGCTGGCGTGGTCGCCGCTGACGCGGGCGATGGGCTGATGGTCGCCGAGGAAGACGAGGACGGTGTCGTCGGTGCCGTAGCGCTCCAGCCACTGGGTGAGGGCCGTCACCGAGTACTGGATCGACTTGCCGTACTCCTCACGGGACTTGGTCGAGTCGGTGACGATGTCGCCGGGCTTCTTGCCGGCCTTCTGGATCGCGTCGAAGACCGAGCCGTCGCCGAGCCGGTCCCAGTCCACCAGCTTCGGGATCGGCGCCCACGGCTGGTGGCTCGACGTCAGGATGACCTCCGACATCAGCGGCTTGTCCCGCTTCTTGCCGTGGACGAGGCGCTGGAAGGCCTCCAGCGCATACTGGTCCGGCATCGTCGACCAGCTGAACTTCGGTCCCTGATAGCCGAGTTGGAAGGCGTTGTAGACCTTGTCCAGGCCGTAGTACTTCGCCTCCGGCCAGCCCTTCTGGATCCCCGGCATCACCCCGACCGTGTCCCAGTCACCGGTCTTCTGGAACGCCTTGGTGAGGGTCAGATGCTCCCCGGAGGTCACCGTGCGATACCGCTGCTGGTTGTCGATCCACAGCCCCGACAGAAACGTCGAGTGCCCCAGCCAACTGCTGCCCCCGTACGTCGCCGACGTCAGCCACCCGCTCTTGGCATGGAACCCCGCCTTGTCCAGCGCCGTCGTCCGCGCCGCCAGCGTCGAGTCCACCCCCGGCGCCATGATCGGATCCTCGATCGCGCTACGGCCGTAGCTCTCGATGAACGTGAAGATCACGTCCTTGCCCCGCAGGTCCGGCACCAACTGCGCACCCGGCGTTGCCCCGAACGTGTCCGCCTTCGCCTCCTTCGCGAACGCCGCCTCGTCCCGGACCGTGTCCGCCACCCGCCGCGCCTGGATCTTCAGCGCGTCGGCGGCCCGGTCGGAGGCGATGGGCGTACCGGCGATCTGCAGCCCGAGCGCGTAGCAGGTGATCCACGCCAGGGCCGCGATGAGCGTGCCCCGCGCGGCGACCGGTCTGCTCGCCACCAGGACGTTGCTCAGCCGCACCATCGCCAGCGCCATGACCCCCACCAGCACCAGCACCAGCACGACCGCCCCGACGGCGGCCAGCACCGCGAACGTCCCGCCCATCGAATCCGCGACATACGACTGCGCGTCGTCCAGCAACTCCCAGTCGAGCACCAGGTTGAAGCCCCGCCCCAGATACTCCCGGAACCCCATGTCGAGCACGTTCAGCACGGTCAGCAGCCCGAGCCCCACCCCGGCCACCACCGCCACGACCGCCCGAGGCCGCCGCGGCAGCCACAACGCCACCGCCGCCCCGAGGATCGCCTCGGCGGGGATACGGGTGAACCGGTTCGGCTTCAGCGCGCCCAGGGCGTTCGGCAGCAGCAGCGCACCGATGACCAGCAGAGCGGCGAGGGCGGTGACCGTCCATCGGAGGATCGGCGGACGCGCAGAAGGCGCGGGTGTGTCCGGCAGTTGCCGCGTGCGCAGAGTGACGGCCACCCGAGGGTCCTTCCGTACGGAACTTGGCAGGGCGGCGGATCCGACATGGGGTCTCGGACCCGCCGCACTCCCGTACGGCTCGCTTCAGGGGCCCGTTCACAGCACCGGGCAAACAGGCAGCAAACAGCAGACCAAGGGCAACTGCACCCACCTGAGGGGCGCGGGGAACTGCGCGACAGGCCACGAAGCACCCGCACCCGAAATTCGGCCCTCCCAGCGGAGCGTCTACGCACCCCCTACCGCGGTCAACAAGGCAAGAGGCGCCGCCGCAGACCGAGACTCCCGCACACACGCATGCGGATACGGCACCGGCTCCGCATGCGAGTCCCGCCCGTACCCCGCGAGAACCTCCGGCAGCCGATGCCCCGTGGCCGTCGCCGCATCCACCAACGCATGCGCGACCACCCGCGCCTCGTCATGCAGCCCGTACCGGGCCAACCCCAAGGTGATCAGCGCGTTGTCATGCGGCCACACCGACCCCCGGTGATACGAGAGCGGGTGATACGCCGACTGCCCGGCCGCCACCGTCCGCACACCCCACCCGGAGAAGAAGTCCGGCTCCAGCAACCGCCGCCCCACCGCCTCCCCGTACTCCTTGTCCAGCAGCCCGGACCACAGCAGATGCCCGGCATCCGAGGCCAGCGCGTCCACCTGCTGTCCCTCGCCGTCCAGCGCCAACGCCGGGAACGTCCGGTCCGGCATCCAGAAGTCCCGCTGGAAACGGTCCCGCAGATCACCCGCGGCCTGTTCGAGGAGCGCCGCGTACGTCTCGTCCGCCCAGACCGTCCGCGCCACCCACGCCGTACGCCGTAGCGCGTCGTACGCGTACCCCTGGGCACCGGCGGCCATCACCGCCCCGCTCGCCCGTGTCCCGTCGGCCCAGCAGATCGCCCCGGGTGAGTCCTTCCAGTTCTGGTTGGCGAGCCCGCCCTGGTCGGCGCGGTAGACGAGGTATCCGCGCGAGGTCAGCCCGCCGTGGTCCAGCATCCAGCCGATCGCCGCCCGGGCATGGGACTCGAGGCGCCGGGCCATCGCGACGTCCCCGGTCTGCTCCACATACGCCCCGAGCAGCACCAGGAACAACGGCGTCGCGTCCACCGAGCCGTAGTAGCGCCCGTACGGCACCTGACCGAAGTGCGCCAGCTCCCCGTGCCGCACCTCGTGCACGATCTTGCCGGGCTGCGCCACCGAGTCCGCGCCGACCTCCGTGGCCTGGGCCGCGGCGAGCGCGGGGAGGGTGGCGGCGGCCAGCTGGGGACGGTAGGGGAGGGCGAACAGCGAGGTGAGCAGTGCGTCGCGGCCCAGCAGGGTCAGGAACCAGGGTGCGCCGGCGGCCGGGACGCGCAGTTCCTCGCCGTCCGGTCCGGTCGCCGGGACCTGGAGCGAGGCGAGGTCGGCGAGGCCACGGGCGCACGCGGCGGCCAGTTCGGGCCAGCCGGTCGGGAAGGCGACGCCCTCCACGAACTCGCCTTCCAGGGCGAGGAGTTGGGCGTTCAGCGCGGCCGGTGACTGCGGTACTCGCAGGGCCCGTTTGTCGCCGTGCGGCCGTGCCATCACCCGCAGCGTCAGCTCCGCCGTGCCGTGCGGCTCCAGTTCCAGCGTCCAGACGAGGCGCCGGGCTCCGGTGCCCGTCTCCTCGACGCCGTCCGGAGCGGGCTCCGCCGTCACCGTCGTACAGGAACGCCATTCGCCGCGCTGGTAGGTGAACTCGACGCCCGCTTCGAGGACTTCGCGGGAGCGGGTGGCGCCTGTTTTCGTGTACGTGCGGTAGTCGGAGCGGAGTTCGAACTGGTCGGTGAAGTCGGCGTCGGCGGTGACCGCGAGCCGGACCGTGGCCGGCGCCGGGCGGTTGCTGGTGACGCGGAGGGACTCGATGAACGAACCGTCGCCCACGGCCTGTTCGCGGAAGATCGTGTACGCGGGCGGCTCCTGGCGGCCGCCGCGCGGGACGAGGACACAGCGCGCGGTGTCGCCGTCGGCGACGGGGGTGAGGGCCTCGGGCACGGCGCCGTCGACCGTCAGCTGCCAGCGGCTGAGGTGGCGGGCGTCGCGTACGAACAAGCCCTCCGGGGACGGGGAGGCGCCGCCCCGGACCCCGCTGATGTCCCCGCCGTCGCCCACAGCTGCGAACGTCCCGCCGTGCACGAGCAGATGATGCCGGTCCGTCATTGCAGGTCCCCTCCCTTGGCTGTGCCGGTGTGCAGCAGGTCGAGCGTGAGCGCGGCGGTCCAGCCGAAGCCGGTCGCGCCGCAGGCCTCGCCGGTGTACGGGTCGACGTACTCGGCGAAGCCCGAGGTGTCCGCGATGTCGAGGACGGCCCGGCGCAGGGCGTCGGCGCGGCCTCGCTCTCCATGGGTGCGCAGGCCCCGCTCCATCAGCCAGCCGGTGTTGAACCAGGCCGGGCCCCGCCAGTAGCGGTGCGGGTCGAAGGCCTCGCCGAGAAGGTCGTAGCTGGGGACGAGGCGGGTGGTGCCGCCCAGGCCGAAGTGCTTGGAGGCGGTCGTGCGGACGAGGGCCTCGACGATGTCCCGGGGGAGCGTCGGCAGCAGGAGCGGGATGAGCCCGGACACGCTGCGCTCGGGGATCAGACCTCCGCCCCGGACGTCCCGGGAGAAGAACATGCCCTCGGCCGGGTCCCACAGCCGGTCGATCAGCGCCGCCGTCAGACGCTCCGCGCGCGCGTGCCGGGCCGTGCCGGTCGCGCCGAGTTCCTGCGCGATACGGGCGAGGGCGTGCTCGGAGGCGATGAGCAGGGCGTTGAAGGAAGGGTCCTCGACGGCGAACCCGCTGTGGCCGTCCCCCTGCCTCCCGCCGAGCCCGTCCCTGTACTCGCCGTCCCTGTAGTCCGTCGCCAGCCGTACGTACCGCCCGTAGTCCAGATCCGTCGGCCGGTCCTCCGCCGCCCCGTGGTCGAGGTCGGCGCGCCGGAAGGAGCGGGCCGGGGCGGGGGTGACGCGGGAGAGCGGCAGGTCCCAGCAGGGGCTGTTGTCCATCCCCTGTTCCCAGGGGTGCACGACGGACGCCAGCGATCCCCCGCCCAGATCCCGCCGGTGCAGCAGATAGCGGTGCCAGGCCGCCAGCCGGGGATACATCCGGGTGAGGAAGCCGCGCGCCCGTGACAGACCCGGGTCCGCGCAGTGCACCAGCCACGCGGCCAGCGCGTGCACCGGTGGCTGCACGATGCCCGAGGTCTGTACGGTGCGCGGGGCGCCCGCAGCGCGCCCCGCGGTCGAAGAGCGCCAGAAGTCGGGGCTCGGGAAGTACGCGTCGAGTGGCACGGAGGGGTTGAAGACGATGTGCGGGATGCGCCCGTCTCCCCACTGGGCGGCGAGGAGTGTCTCCAGTTCCGTCTGCGCCCTGAGCGGTGACAGATGCCGCAGGCCGATCGCGATGAACGCCGAGTCCCACGACCACTGGTGCGGATACAGGCCGCGCGAGGGCACCGTCGAGGTGCCGGTCCAGTTGTCCTCCAGTACCCGGGCGGCCCTGCTGTGCAGCGAACTCCGGGTCGGGGGTGGATCGTATACAAACTCACGTTCTGTGAGACGGGCTGTGAGCTGGGCAGTGCGATCCACTCGGGGCTCCCCGAAAGACGTCCGGCCGACCGGTTCGGTCGTGGCTACCGTAGGGTTACGTCTATTTAACACGCAAAACTCAATATGTAATGCAGAGTTGAGAAACACAAGGGGGTGCGCATGACCGGACGGGGTCAGGGAAGCGCCGGCGATCTGCTCGAACTGGTACGAAGCGGGCGCGCGATCACGCGCGGCGCGCTGCAGCAGGCCACCGGGCTGTCCCGTGCCACCGTCGGCCAGCGCCTGGACCGTCTCTTCCGCGCGGGCTGGCTGCGCGAGGGCGCCGGCGGTCCCGTGGACTCCCCGCTCGGCGGGCGCCCCTCCATCACCCTGGAGTTCGACGACGCCCATGCCGTCGTCCTCGTCGCCGACCTGGACACCCGGCACGCCCGCGCGGCCGTCCTGTCGCTGACCGGCGAGCTTCTGGCCGAGCACAGCGGCACGCTCGTCATCGAGGACGGGCCGGACGTGGTGCTGGGGGAGCTGGGCCGCTGGTTCGCCGAGCTGCTGGAGAAGGCGGGCCACCGCGCGGGCGAGGTCTGCGGGATCGGGCTCGCGGTGCCGGGGCCGGTCGACAGCGAGAGTGGCCGAGTGGTCCAGCCACCGATGATGCCGGGCTGGGACGGCTACGACATAAGAGGCCGCCTCGCCCGCTCCTTCACCGAGCACACGGGGGCGGCCCCGGTACCGGTCCTCGTCGACAATGACGCGAACCTCATGGCGTACGGCGAACAGCGCACGTCCTGTCCCGACTGCTCGGCGTTCGTGCTGGTCAAGGTCTCGACCGGCATCGGCGCCGGGGTCGTCGTCGGCGGCTCGATCTTCCGGGGCATCGACGGGGGTGCCGGGGACATCGGCCATATCCGGGTGGGCGCGGACGCGCTGTGCCGGTGCGGTTCCCGCGGCTGTCTGGCCGCCGTCGCCAGTGGTGGTGCCGTGGCGCGGCGGCTGGCCGAGGCCGGGGTGCCCGCGGCCTCCGGATCGGATGTGCGGGACCTGCTGACCGCCGGTCATCCGGAGGCGGCGGCGCTCGCCCGGGAGGCGGGGCGGCAGGTCGGGGACGTCCTGGCGACCGTGGTGACGCTGCTGAACCCCGGGGTTCTGATGATCGCCGGTGATTTGGCCGGAACTGCCTTCCTCACCGGTGTGCGGGAGCTGCTGTACCAGCGGGCGCTGCCGCGCTCCACCGCTCATCTGGACGTCGTGACGTCACGGCTGGGGGAGCGGGCCGGGCTGGTGGGGGCGGGTGTGCTGGTCGTGGAGCACCTCTATGCCCCTGAGCGGGTCGAGGAGCGGCTGGCCGCGATCGGCGTGTGACCGGCACGTTTCGGTCCCAACACCCGTCCGCATGGTGAAATCCGGGCGCCTGTGGCAGCGTGATTCTCGCCACCCTTGATAGGGGTAGCGCTCAGATGAGCGGATCTTGAGCGGCTGCACTTCTCCAAGGGGTGGCACTCGGTGCCACCCTTTGATCGTTCATCGATCGAAATCAGGCGTGCTGAATGCCGCTCAGATGAGCGATGTGCCGCCACTTCGAGGGTTCCTGTGTTCAAGAAGTGAAAACACCTGGGCCCACTCGCTTGCCAAGCTTTGACTTTCAATCCGCTGGCAGACGACTGGTTACGGGCACATGACGCCCATGTGGACCTCCCCAGACGCCTTCGATCTGGGTATGTTCCCCGTCGTCAGGGCAGCCACCGCGTCCTCGAGGGAGTCGAGAACCGTGTCGGAAAACAGAGAACCCCATGTAGCGAAGTTCGTTTACGACTTCACCGAGGGAAACAAGGACCTCAAGGACCTCCTGGGTGGCAAGGGCGCGAACCTCGCCGAGATGACCAACCTGGGACTCCCCGTTCCTCCCGGCTTCACCATCACGACCGAAGCCTGCAAGGTCTACCTGGACAGCGGCGCGGAGCCCGTGGCACTGCGTGACGAGGTGAGTGCGCACCTCGACGCCCTCGAGACACAGATGAGCAAGAAGCTCGGCCAGGCCGACAACCCGCTCCTCGTCTCGGTCCGCTCCGGCGCCAAGTTCTCCATGCCCGGCATGATGGACACGGTCCTGAACATCGGCCTCTCCGACAGGTCCGTGAAGGGCCTCGCCGAGCAGGCGGGCGACGAGCGGTTCGCCTGGGACTCCTACCGCCGACTCATCCAGATGTTCGGCAAGACCGTCCTCGGCGTCGACGGCGAGCTCTTCGAGGAGGCGCTGGAGGCGGCGAAGGCGGCCAAGAAGGTCCACGTCGACACGGACCTGGAGGCGGCCGACCTCAAGAAGCTCGTCACCAAGTTCAAGAAGATCGTCAAGACGGAGGCCGGGCGGGACTTCCCGCAGGACCCGCGCGAGCAGATGGACCTCGCCATCGAGGCGGTCTTCAACTCCTGGAACACCGACCGCGCCAAGCTCTACCGCCGCCAGGAGCGCATCCCCGGCGACCTGGGCACGGCCGTCAACGTCTGTTCGATGGTCTTCGGCAACCTCGGCCCCGACTCGGGCACCGGCGTCGCCTTCACCCGCGACCCGGCCAGCGGCCACCAGGGCGTGTACGGCGACTACCTCCAGAACGCCCAGGGCGAGGACGTCGTCGCCGGTATCCGCAACACGGTCCCGCTCGCGGAGCTGGAGTCGATCGACAAGAAGTCGTACGACCAGCTGATGCAGATCATGGAGACCCTGGAGAACCACTACAAGGATCTCTGCGACATCGAGTTCACCATCGAGCGCGGCCAGCTCTGGATGCTCCAGACCCGCGTCGGCAAGCGCACGGCGGGCGCGGCCTTCCGTATCGCCACGCAGCTCGTGGACCAGGGCCTCATCGACGAGGCCGAGGCGCTCCAGCGCGTCAGCGGCGCCCAGCTGGCCCAGCTGATGTTCCCGCGCTTCGACGAGGACGCGAAGGTCCAGCAGGTCGGCCGGGGCATCGCGGCGTCGCCGGGTGCGGCGGTCGGCAAGGCGGTCTTCGACTCGTACACCGCGGTGAAGTGGTCGCGCTCCGGCGAGAAGGTCATCCTGGTCCGCCGGGAGACCAACCCCGACGACCTGGACGGCATGATCGCCGCCGAGGGCATCCTGACCTCGCGCGGCGGCAAGACCTCGCACGCGGCCGTGGTCGCGCGCGGCATGGGCAAGACCTGTGTCTGCGGTGCCGAGGAGCTCGAGGTCGACACCAAGCGGCGGCGGATGACGGTGCCCGGCGGCCATGTGGTCGAGGAGGGCGACGTCATCTCCATCGACGGGTCGAGCGGCAAGGTGTACCTCGGCGAGGTGCCCGTCGTCCCCTCCCCGGTCGTGGAGTACTTCGAGGGCCGGATGCACGCGGGTGCGCAGGACGCCGACGAGCTGGTCGAGGCCGTGCACCGGATCATGGCGTTCGCCGACCGCAAGCGCCGGCTGCGGGTGCGGGCCAACGCGGACAACGCCGAGGACGCGATGCGCGCCCGTCGCTTCGGCGCGCAGGGCATCGGCCTGTGCCGCACCGAGCACATGTTCCTCGGCGACCGGCGTGAACTGGTCGAGCGCCTCATCCTGGCCGACACGGAGACCGAGCGCGAGGAGTCGCTGAAGCAGCTCCTCCCGCTCCAGAAGCAGGACTTCGTCGAGCTGTTCGCGGCGATGGACGGCCTGCCGGTGACGGTCCGTCTCCTGGACCCGCCGCTGCACGAGTTCCTGCCCGACATCACCGAGCTGTCGGTGCGTGTGGCGCTCGCGGAGTCCCGCCAGGAGCCGCACGAGAACGAGCTGCGGCTGCTCCAGGCGGTCCACCGGCTGCACGAGCAGAACCCGATGCTGGGTCTGCGCGGTGTACGCCTCGGTCTGGTCATCCCGGGCCTGTTCACGATGCAGGTACGGGCGATCGCGGAGGCGGCGGCCGAGCGCAAGGCCGCGAAGGGCGACCCGCGCGCGGAGATCATGATCCCGCTCGTCGGCACCGTCCAGGAGCTGGAGATCGTCCGCGAGGAGGCCGACCAGGTCATCGCGGAGGTCGAGGCGGCGACGGGTGCGCAGCTCAAGCTGACCATCGGCACGATGATCGAGCTCCCGCGCGCCGCGCTGACCGCGGGTCAGATCGCGGAGGCGGCGGAGTTCTTCTCCTTCGGCACGAACGACCTCACCCAGACGGTGTGGGGCTTCAGCCGGGACGACGTGGAGGCCTCGTTCTTCACGGCGTACCTGGAGAAGGGCATCTTCGGCGTCAGCCCGTTCGAGACGATCGACAGGGACGGCGTCGGCTCCCTGGTCAAGCTGGCCGCGGAGGCGGGCCGCAAGACCCGCCCCGACCTCAAGCTCGGCGTCTGCGGCGAGCACGGCGGTGACCCGGAGTCGGTCCACTTCTTCCACGAGGTCGGCCTGGACTACGTCTCCTGCTCGCCCTTCCGTATCCCGGTGGCGCGCCTGGAGGCGGGCCGCGCGGCCTCGGAGTCGGCGGGCAGCGACCACCGCTAGGCCTCACGGCCACCGAACCCCGGAACCGACGCCTGTCCCCGACCCTCAGTACCGATGGGCGTCGGTTCCGGATCACCAGGAAGGGGCGGAACCCTGTGCGGGGGTACCGCCCCTTCGGTCTGCCTTCAGTGGTCGGCGCGCCGCCTGTTCACGACGACCAGGACGCCCGCGCCGGCGAGCATGACGGACATGCCGGCGGCCGCGAAGTACGGGGTGTTGTCGTCGCTGCCGGTCTCGGCGAGGTCCGTGTCCTTCGGGGCCGCGGTGTCCGCCTCCTGGTCCTCGGCGGGGGTGAAGTCCGCGGGCGGGCTGTCGCAGCCGATGCCGTCGCCGTCGCGGTCCAGATGGGTGCCGTAGTGCTCGTCGCCCTCGGGGATGTTCGCGTAGCCGTTCTCGTACGCCTCGGTGCAGTTGGCGAACGGGTGGTCGCCGTCGTGCGCCTGGGCGGCTGAGGGCAGGACGGCGAGGGCCAGCGCGGCGACGACGATGGCGCCGGGCTTGCGGAGCAGGTTCACGGCGGGTCCTTACGGGGTTCGTGGTGACAGGAGGTGCCCGAAGGTAGTGCGAGACCGTGATGGTGGAGGTGGCGTGAAGAACCCGTGATGCGAACGTGACGCGACCGGACGGAAGCGCACAGTGATCGCTCAAGTGCGGTCGTACATAAGGGCATTGTGGTCCGCATGGTGAAGTCAGCTGTCGCAGCCGACCCCGCACCGCTTCCGGGCCCACTTGGGGGCGGGTCCGGAAGCGGCGGGCGGTGTGGTGCTCACGCGTCTACGACCGGAACGGCCCCGTCACCTCGTACGTGATCCCGCCCGACGAACTCCCCGTCGTCCCCCGCTGGCTGGAGAAGTACAGCCGCGTGCCGTCCGGGGAGAAGGCAGGGCCCGTGATCTCCGAGGACGACTGGCCGTCGATCCTCAGGAACGGTGCCACCACGTCGTCCGGGGTGATCAGACAGATGTCCATGCTGCCGCCGTCCTCCGCGACGAAGAGGTCGCCGGAGGAGGAGCCGGTGATGTTGTCGACGCCGGTGAGCGGGGCCGTTCCCGAGGCGACCAGGGAGTCGTCGTAGGCCAACTCGTAGGTGTTCGAGGCGAGGTTGAGCTGCCAGACGCGGTTGTCGCCCTTGGTCGTGAACCAGACCTTGTCGTCGGCGTAGTGGCAACCCTCGCCGCCGTTGAAGGACTTGGAGCCGGAGACCTGGGTGCGGGTCGAGGTGGGGGAGCCGTCCGGGTCGGGGACGGTCGTCCAGGTGTAGGAGCCCGAGGTGGCGGTGCCGGCGACCAACACCTGGAGGGTGCCGGCGGAGAGGCTGCCCCAGGTCGACGGTACGAAGCGGTAGAAGCGGCCGTTCGTCTCGTCCTCGGTCAGGTAGATCACCTGGCGGACCGGGTCGGCCGCGGCCGCCTCGTGCTTGAAACGGCCCATCGCCGGTCGCTGCACCGCCGCGTTCGTGCCCCATGGGTCGGTCTCGTAGACGTACCCCCGGTCGACCTCCTCGCAGGACAGCCAGGTGTTCCACGGCGTCCGGCCGCCCGCGCAGTTCTGCCGGGTGCCGGACAGGATGCGGTATGCCGAGGTGATCGCGCCGCTCGACGAGAACCGCACCGCGCTCGCACCGCCGGAGGGGTTGATCTCCGAGTTGGAGACGTAGATCCAGCCCGAGCCGTCCGCGTAACAGGCGCCGCCGTCCGGGGCGTTGTGCCAGGTGTACGACGTCCCGGTGACCGTCTGGCCCGAGCGGGCGATGACCCGGCTGGTGAAGCCCGACGGGAGTCTGATGCCGTTGGCGTCCGGGGAGCCGAGCGCCCCGTAGGGGCCCGTGCCGGGCTGGGCCGGCGCGGCGTACGCGGCGCCGCGCCACAGGGTGCCGCCGAAGACGGCGGAGGTGCCGCCGACGGCGGTCGCACGGAGGAAGGTACGACGTTCCACTGTCGCTCCAAGAGGTGCCGTGACCGTCCCGCCACCGGTCGGGGGCGGGGGCGTGCGGGTGGGAACCTAGGGGAACTTGATGGACATGTCATGGACGGGTCATGAACGCGTGGGCTCGGACGGTTCCACGAGGCGGTCGTGCGGGAGAACGCGGTCCGGTGCGTCCTGTCGACGGCGGGCCGCATCGGGGGCAGGCTGGCGGCAAGCGCCGAAGCGGCGGGAAGGAGCCCGGGCATGTCCTCCGGCTGGAACGAGCAGAACATCCCCGACCAGCACGGCCGCACCGTCGTCGTCACCGGAGCCAACAGCGGCATCGGCTACGTCACCGCGCGCGAGCTGGCACGCAAGGGCGCCCGAGTCGTGCTCGCCTGCCGGAGCGAGGCGCGCGGGACCGAGGCGGGGGACCGGCTGGTCACCGAAGTGCCGGGCGCGCGGGTGGAGTTCGCGCGGCTCGACCTCGGGGACCTCGCCTCCGTAAGGGAGTTCGCGCGGACATTGCCGTACGACCGACTCGACCTGCTGATCAACAACGCGGGCGTGATGGCCCTGCCGTACGGCACGACGGCGGACGGCTTCGAGACCCAGTTCGGCGTCAACCATCTGGGCCACTTCGCGCTCACCGGGCTGCTGCTGCCCGCGCTGCTCGGCACCCCGGGCGCGCGGGTGGTGACCGTCTCCAGCACGACGCACGCCCTGGCCAACATCGACATCGACGATCTCAACAGCGAGCTGCGGTACCGCCGTTGGGTCGCCTACGCCCGCTCCAAGACCGCCAACCTGCTCTTCACCCACGAACTGGCCCGCAGACTCGCCGCGGACGGCTCGGACGTCGTCGCGGCGGCCGCCCACCCGGGTTACGCGGCGACCAACCTCCAGTCGGCCGGCCCCCGCATGGCGGGCCGCCGCTTCACCGAGCGCTTCATGGCCGTCGGCAACAGGTTCTTCGCCCAGCCGGCGGAGGCGGGCGCCCTCCCCACCCTCTACGCCGCCACCGACCCCGACGTGTCCCCCGACTCCTTCACCGGCCCGTCCCTCGCGGGCTGGCGCGGGTCGCCGGGACCGTCCTGGCGAGCGCCCTGGACACGCAACGACCAGGCGGGAGAACACCTTTGGGCCGCGTCCGAGCGGCTCACGGGAGTGTCGTACGACGCCCTCAAGGCCTAGGGTCACTCGCCATGCGACCGGACTTACCGACGAGGCTGCCGAGTCATCCCCTCAACACCGCACTGCTGGACTACCTGCGGGCGACGGCTGCTCCACCGAACGGACCGGACGGACCCGACGACTACACGTTGGGTGAGTGGCAGCTGCACGCGCACCCCGATCTGCTGGATCGGCTGGAGGAGTTGGCTCTGGGCGTGCCCCTGAACGCCGCCTACGGCATTCCGCTCCTGGCCCACAAGGGCGTCGCGGCCGTCGCCGCCCAGGGGACGGGCACCCTGCTGATGCGCCTGCCCGGGCCACCGGCCGACCTCGAAGAGGGCCGCTGGCCGGTCCCCGAGCTCACCGGTCACGGATGGTGGACCGTCGATGCCTGGCAGAGGGACCTGCGCATCGTCGAGGGAGACCACAGGCTCCTGATGGCCATCGAGCAAGCGTTGTCCCACACCCGGGACCTCATGTCCTAGCCCTGTGCGGCACTTCCGGCGTGGCGTTCACGCCGTCTTGCCGCTGTCCACCACCAGGTCCGCGCCCACCACGGACGAGGCGTCGTCCGAGGCCAGATAGAGGACCGCGGCGGCGATTTCCGCCGTGGCGGAGGCGCGGCCGAGCGGCACCGAGTTCTCCATGCGCTCGGCGCGCTCGGCCTCCGTCTCGCCGGGGAGCAGCGACATCTCCGTCTCCACGGGGCCGGGGCTGACCGCGTTGATGCGGACTCCGTCGCCGATGTGGTCGCGTGCGGCGCCCCGGGTGAGGACGGAGACGGCGGCCTTGGTGGCGGCGTACGCGGTGGCGCCCGGGTGGCGGGCGTGGACGCCGAAGACGGAGGCGATGTTGACGATCGCGCCGCCGGAGGGCTGGGTCCGCATCTGGCGGACCTCGGCCTGGAGAGCGTGGAAGACGCCGGTGACGTTGATGTCGAGCTGTTCGGTCCAGTCGGACTCCGGCAGTTCGGCCAGCGGCTGCCCGCCCCGGAAGACGCCCGCGTTGTTGACCGCCACGTCGAGGGAGCCGAAGCGGTCCACGGCGGCGGCCACGACGGCCTGGACGTCGGCGGCACGGGACACGTCGGCGGTGAGGGCCAGCGCCTTGCCGCCCGCCTCCTCGATCAGGGTCGCCGTGTCGTCGAGGGGTTCCCGCCGCCGCCCGACCACGACGACCTGCGCCCCCTCGGCGGCGAACGTCAGCGCGAGGGAACGGCCGATGCCGGAGCCGGCACCGGTCACGAGAACGGTCCTGTCGTGGAAACGAGTCCTGGTCATGATCTCCCCTTATTCTTGACCGATCGGTTCAGTATGGCGCCAAATAAAAAGGCGGCCCTCAGCAGGCGGCGGCTCTCGGCAGGCAGCGGCCCTCAGTCCAGCAGTGCCAGAGCCTGTTCCGCCGCGTCCCGCACCCGCGCCGGGTCCGGGGAGGCCTTGCCCACCACCTTGAGGCCCTGGAGCAGTACCAGCAGCATGCGGGCGAGGGCGAGCGGATCGCGCCCCGCGCCGAGCTCGCCCTGGGCCCCGGCACGGACCAGTGCCGAGTGCAGCACCGTCTCCACGTGGTCCCAGCTCCGCTCGACCTGCCGCGCGGCGGCCGGGTCGTGCGGAGCGAGCTCGGCTGCCGTGTTGGTGATGAAGCAGCCGTTCAGGCGCAGGTTCTCGGCGGTGGCCTCGTCCGCGTAACGCCGTACGAGCGCCAGTACCGCGGGCAGTACCGGGCCCGGCCGGGACAGCTCCCCGAGCAGGTCCGGGAGCTGTTCCCGATAGCGCTCAAGGGCCTTCAGATACAGCTCGTGCTTGTTGCCGAAGGTCGCGTAGAGGCTGGCGCGGCCGATGCCGAGGTGCTCGACGAGGTCGGACATGGACGTCGCCTCGTAGCCGCGCCGCCAGAACAGCTCCAGGGCTGCCTGCAGCGCGGCCTCCGGATCGAACTCCTTGGTCCTGGCCACGTGTCGCAGCCTAGGTCCAATGAGAACGGTCGGTCAAGAAAGGCTTCTCCGGGAGCGGGCTACGACACCCGGACCTGGTACGTCGGGATCCGTACCGTCTCGTCGTCCAGGCACTGCCCCGACAGCAGATCGAAGCGCTGCTTCAGCAGGGGCGAGGCGACGAACGGCCGGCCCTCGTGGGTGCCGGTCAGTCCGCGGGAGAGGACCGCCGCGCCACCGAACGGGTCGCGGTTGTCGATGGCGTACAGCTCGCCCGCGCGGTCGCGGAAGAGGGCCGCCTGCCGGCCGTCGGGCAGCAGGGCCGCCACGCCGCGGCCCGGCAGCAGGACGTTCAGGTCGCAGACCGTGAACCAGCTGTCGTCGAGGCGCAGTTGGATCTTCAGGGCGGTCGTCTCGGGTGCCAGGGTCATCGCTGGGCGCTTCCTTCCAGGACGTCTTCGGCGGGACGCATGCCGATGGACAGCAGGGGCAGGTCGGGCTTGATCTGGTCGCGCTCGGGGACGAAGCCGACGACCGGGTCGGGGGTGTCCGGCGCGTTCACGAAGGACACGAACCGGGCGAGCTTCTCGGGGTCGTTGATGGTGTCGGACCACTCGTCGCGGTAGTGGGCGACGTGCGAGGTCATCAGCGACTCCAGCTCCTCGCAGATGCCGAGGGAGTCCTCCACCACCACGTCCCGGACGTGGTCCAGGCCGCCGGGGATCCGCTCCAGCCAGGTGGAGGTGCGCTCCAGGCGGTCGGCGGTGCGGATGTAGAACATCAGGAACCGGTCGATCAGCTTGATCAGTTCGGTGTCGCTGAGGTCCTGGGCCAGCAGGTCCGCGTGGCGCGGGGTGGCGCCGCCGTTGCCGCCGACGTACAGGTTCCAGCCGCCCGAGGTGGCGATGATCCCGAAGTCCTTGGACTGGGCCTCGGCGCACTCGCGGGCGCAGCCCGACACCGCCGACTTCAGCTTGTGCGGGGAGCGCAGGCCCCGGTAGCGCAGCTCCAGGTCGATCGCCATGCGCACCGAGTCCTGGACGCCGTAGCGGCACCAGGTCTGGCCCACGCAGGACTTCACCGTACGCAGCGACTTGCCGTAGGCGTGACCGGACTCGAAGCCCGCGTCCACCAGCCGGGTCCAGATCAGCGGGAGCTGTTCGACGCGGGCGCCGAACATGTCGATCCGCTGACCGCCGGTGATCTTCGTGTAGAGGCCGAAGTCGCGGGCGATCTCGCCGATGACGATCAGGCCCTCCGGGGTGATCTCACCGCCGGGGATACGCGGGACGACCGAGTACGAGCCGTTCTTCTGGAGGTTGGCCAGGAAGTGGTCGTTGGTGTCCTGGAGCGCGGCCTGTTCGCCGTCCAGGACGTAGACGTCGGCACCGATCGTCGAGGCGAGGGAGGCGATGATCGAGGCCACGGCCGGCTTGCAGGTCTCGCAGCCGTCGCCGCCCCGGGCGCCCTCGCGGCCGTAGCGGTCCAGCAGGTCCTGGTAGGTGCTGATGCGCAGGGCGAGGACGATCTCGTAGAGCTCCTCGCGGGTCTGCGAGAAGCAGCCGCACAGGCCCTTGTCGACGACGACGCCGGACGCCTCCAGCTCGGCGGTGACCAGCTGGCCGAGGACCTTGACGCAACTGCCGCAGGTCGTACCGGCCTTGGTGCACTTCTTCACCTCGGGCACGGTGGTGCAGTTGTGCTCGGTGACCGCGCCGCGGATCGTGCCCTTGCGGACGTTGTTGCAGGAGCAGATGATCGCGTCGTCCGGCAGCGCGCTCGGGCCGAGCTGGACGGACTCGCCGGCACCGGCGGGCAGCACGAGCGACTCGGGCGAGACCGGCGGGACCGAACCCGTGAAGGCCTTCAGCGTGCCGTACGCCTCGGCGTCGCCGACCAGGATGCCGCCGAGCAGGGTGCCGTCGCTGCCGATGACGAGCTTCTTGTACAGGCCCGAGCGGGAGTCGGAGTAGACGACGTCGAGGCAGTCCGCGGTCGCGCCGTGCGCGTCACCGAAGGAGGCCACGTCCACGCCGAGCAGCTTCAGCTTGGTGGAGAGGTCGGCGCCGACGAAGGAGGCCTCGTCCGACGCGATGGTCGCCGCCGCCGTCTCGGCCTGCTCGTAACCGGGGGCGACCAGGCCGTACACCCGGCCGTCGGCGGCCAGCGCGCACTCGCCGATCGCGAAGACGTGCGGGTCGGCGACCGTGCGGCACTGCTCGTCGACGGTGATGCCGCCGCGCTCGCCGACCGTGAGGCCGCAGTCGCGGGCCAGCTGGTCGCGGGGGCGGACACCGGCGGAGAACACCACCAGTTCGGTGGCGAGTTCGGAGCCGTCGGAGAGCTTCATGCCGGTGACGGCACCCTCGGAGTCGACCACGATCTCCTGCGTGCCGACGCCCGTGTGGACGCTGAGGCCCATCTGCTCGATGGTGCGCAGCAGCGCCGCGCCACCGCCGTCGTCGACCTGCACCGGCATCAGGCGCGGCGCGAACTCCACGATGTGGGAGGTGAGTCCGAGGCCCTTCAGCGCGCCCGCGGCCTCCAGGCCGAGCAGACCACCGCCGACCACGGCACCGGTGGTGCGCGTCCTGGCGTACTCCTCGATGGCGAGGAGGTCCTCGATGGTGCGGTAGACGAAACAGCCCTTGGCGTCCTTGTTGGGGACCGGCGGCACGAAGGGGTACGAGCCGGTCGCGAGGACGAGGATGTCGTAGTCGAAGACCTGCCCGGACCGGGCGGTCACCCGGCGGGCCTCACGGTCGACGGTCTCCGCCGGGTCGCCGACGTAGAGCTCGATGCCCTCCTTCTCGATGAACTCCATGTCCGTCATCGAGAGGTCCTCGGGTGTCTTGCCCGAGAAGTACGAGGTGAGCGCTACGCGGTCGTAGGCCGGGCGCGGCTCCTCACAGAGCACGACCACGCGGTGCGTGGCGGTCAGGCCGCGCTCGGCGAGCGCTTCGAGGAAGCGCTGGCCGACCATGCCGTGGCCGACGAGCACGATCGTGGGAGTGGTCTCCCTGTTGGCGGTCATCAGGAGCCTCCATCGTTGGTGAGCAGGTGGAGCAGAGGACCGTCGTCGGGGAGCGGCTCTGCTCCCTCCCAGGCGCGCGCGAGCGCGCCGACGGTGCCGAGTTCGCCGACGAGGACCCCGCCGACCAGGCGGTCGTCGCGGACGACGACCTTGCGGTAGGTACCTCGGGTGGCATCGGCGAGCTGTACGACGTCGTCGCCGGGAAGTGCCTCCGTCTCGCCGAACGCGGCGAGGTCGAAGGCGGTGCGACCGGGCAGTGTGAGCCGGGTCAGCGAACGGGTGCCGGTGTAGCGGGCGGTCGCCCGCCCGGCCAGCAGCTCGGCGAGCACTTCGGCCTGTTCGAGGGCCGGAGTGGCGAGCCCGTAGACGTTTCCGTCGTGCTGGGCGCAGTCGCCGATGGCGTGGATGTACGGGTCGGAGGTGCGCAGTTGGTCGTCCACGACGATGCCCTTGCGGACCTCGAGGTCCGCACTCCAGGCGAGGCCCGCGCGCGGGCGGACCCCGCAGGCCAGGACCACCAGGTCGGCGTCGAGGGCGTATCCGTCGGCCATCTCGACCGAGCGGACCGCGCCGTTGACGCAGCGCACGTCACGCACCCGCAGGTCGGTGTGGACCTCGACGCCGAGCTCGCCCAGATGGCGCCGGACGAGCTGGGAGGCGTTCGGGTCGAGCTGGCGCTCCATGAGTCGCTCGGACTGCTGGGCGAGGATCACCTGCGCGCCGCGCTGGGCGAGCGCCCGGGCGGCGGAGACCCCGAGGAGTCCGCCGCCGATGACGACCGCCTTCGCACCCGGCCGCACCGCCTTGGACAGGCCCAGGCAGTCGTCCATGGTGCGGAAGGCGTGGACGCCCTCCGGCAGGACGTGGTCGGGGGTGAACAGACCGCGCAGGGGCGGCAGCACCGGGTTCGAGCCGGTGGCCAGGACCAGCCGGTCGTATGCGATCTTCGAACCGTCCGCGCACTCGACGGTCCGCGCCTCCCGGTCGATGCCGGTGACCCGGGCACGGGTGAGCTCCGCGGGCGCCGGCAGCGCGATCACGTCGGGGCTGTACCGTCCGGCCAGCACCTCGGCGAGCAGTACCCGGTTGTACGGGCGGTGCTCCTCCTCGCCGATCAGCGTCACGGGCGTGCCGAGCTCGCCGAGCCGCCGGGCGAGACGGACGCCCGCGAGCCCGGCGCCGATCACCACCACACGCGTATTCGAGGTCATGTCCAGGAGCGTGCGTTGCCGGTGTTACCCGACCGCATCGCATCTGTTTCCCGCGAGGAACGCTGCCCTCAGCGGGGGCGGTAAGCGAGTGTGAGGGTTCCGGGAGTGCGCCGGGGACGGGCTGTGAGGTGGCGAAACCAGCGGAATCCATGCAGGTGACATCGTCTACGAGGCTCAGCGGAAGCTCATCTCGATGGACTGGACACCTATCTCCTGTCTAGGGTCCCGATCATGCCCGACATATCGCTGACCACCCTCGTCGTCCTGTGCCTCGCGGCTCTGGCCGCCGGCTGGATCGACGCCGTGGTCGGCGGCGGGGGTCTGCTCCTGCTCCCGGCCCTGCTGCTCGGCCTGCCGTCGAGCACCCCGGCCGCGTACGCCCTCGGCACCAACAAGGCGGTCGCCATCGTCGGCACGTCCGGCGCGGCGGTGACCTACGCCCGCAAGGCCCCGGTCGACGTACGCCTCGCGGTCCGCATCGGCCTCGCGGCCCTCGCCGGCTCCTCGGCGGGGGCGTTCTTCGCGGCGGGGATGAGCACGGAAGTACTGAAGCCCGTGATCATGGTGGTGCTCCTGGCCGTCGCCGCCTTCGTCATCCTGCGCCCCGCCTTCGGCACCGCCCCCGCGACCGGCCCGGCCGGCCGGCGCCGCATCCTCGCCGCGATCGGCCTCGCCGGCCTCGGCATCGGTTTCTACGACGGTCTGATCGGCCCCGGCACCGGCACCTTCCTGGTCCTCGCGCTCACCGCCGTCCTCCATTTCGACCTGGTCACCGCCTCCGCCACCGCGAAGATCGTCAACTGCTGCACCAACGCCGGCGCGCTGGCCACCTTCGCCTGGCAGGGCACGGTCCTGTGGCAGCTGGCGGGGCTGATGGCCGTGTTCAACCTGGCGGGCGGCACGCTCGGCGCGCACACGGCACTGAAGAAGGGGAGCGGTTTCGTACGGGTCGTGCTGCTGACGGTGGTGTTCGCGCTGGTGACGAAAATGGCGTACGAGCAGTGGCTCGCCTGACCTACGGTGACCCCATGGCGACCCAGGTGATCGTGGTCAACGGCGGCTCCAGCTCCGGCAAGTCCGGGATCGTGCGGTGTCTGCAGGCGGTGCTGCCGGACCCGTGGCTGGCCTTCGGGGTCGACTCGCTGATCGAGGCGATGCCCGGCGAGGGCGCGGGGATCGAGTTCGCCCCGGACGGCGGGGTGCACGTCGGCCCTGAGTTCATGGCCCTGGAAGCGGCCTGGGCCCAGGGGATCGCGGCCATGGTCCACGCGGGCGCCCGCGTGATCATCGACGACGTCTTCCTCGGCGGACCGTCGACCCAGGACCGCTGGCGCCGGGTCCTCGACGGCCTGGACGTGCTCTGGGTCGGCGTCCGCTGCGAGGCCGCGGTGGCCGCGGGCCGGGAGATCGCCCGCGGCGACCGGGTGCGCGGGATGGCGGAGAAGCAGGCGGAGATCGTCCACCAGGGTGTGGTGTACGACGTGGAGGTGGACACCGCGGGGACCGAGTCCCTGGAGTGTGCGCGGACGATCGCCGCGCACACGCGCTAGACCTTCAGGACTTCTGCTGCTGTACGAGCAGCTCGACCACCCCCGTGATGTCCTCGCCCCCGTGCCCGTCCGCGACCCGCCGCGCCATCAGGGCCGCGTACGGCGCCAGCAGCTCGGTGCTCACGCCCTGCTCCTCGGCCGTGCGCAGCAGCGTGGCGTTGGCGGCGGACTGCATGGCCAGGTTGGAGACCACGCCCTTGGCGTAGTCGCCGCTCTCCAACTGGTCGGCGGCCATGTGCACCATGAACGTCATCGCGGTCAGCCACTCCGCGAGCAGCTGGGCGAAGTCCTTCGGCGCGATGTCCTCCCGGTGGATCAGCGCGAAGGCGTGCGTGATGCCCGCGAACATGCCGTCCATCGCGCTCAGCAGCGCCACGTCGTGCAGCGCGGCGGACCCGGGATCCGCGCCGACGTACGTGGTCGCGGCCGGCACGGCGAGGGTGTCGCGGTGCTCCGCGAAGAGGTCGGCGGAACCGCTGTAGAAGACGTAAGCACCGGAGTCCGGCACCTCGATCATCGGCGGTGTGCCCATGATCCCGCCGTCCAGGAAACGGGCGCCGCGCGCCTGTGCCCAGGCGGCCCTCGCGCGCCCCTGCCCCGGCGTCCCGGTGGTGAGGTTCACCAGGTCCCGGCCCTGGAGATCGGCTGTGTCGAGCGCCTCGCCGACCGACGCGTCGCCCAGCAGACAGGCGATCACCAGCCGGTTCGCGGCCACCGCCGCGGCGGCGCTCGCGGCGACCGTCGCGCCCTCGGCGGCCAGGGCCTCGGCGCGGGCGGGGGTGCGGTTCCAGACGGTCACGGGATGGCCGGCGGCGAGCCAGGTGCGGGCGAGGGCGGTGCCCATGGCACCGGCGCCGAGGAGGGTGAGCGGGGTCTTGGTGGTCAGGGCGTTGTCAGTCATGCCGCTTAGGGTTGTTCGTGGGGAAGCGCCTGCTCAAGTACGTACTTGAGAGTGGGTGGTTACCGCCGGGAAAGAGTCCAGGCAGGAAGAGGGGGCGGCATGGCGAGGGCACGGCGGCCGGGGTCGTACGTCTGCGGGATCGACGCGGCGATGGATGTGATCGGCGGCAAGTGGAAGGTGCTCATCCTCTGGGCGCTGCATGAACGGCCGTGCCGATTCGGCGAGCTGCGCCGGGAGCTGCCGGGGGTGACGGAGAAGGTGCTCGCGGCTCATCTGCGGGAGCTGGAGGCGGACGGGATCGTGCACCGGGAGGCGTACGACGAGGTGCCGCCGAGGGTCGAGTACTCCCTGACCGAGCGGGGCGAGACGCTCAACGAGGCGCTGGGGCCGCTGGGGGACTGGGGCAAGGAGAACATGCTCGGCGGTGCCCCGGCGAACCCGCTCGACGGTGCTTCAGCGACTGCCGGTCAGATGCGCGAAGACGACGACGTTGCCCTGATAGCCGGTCGCCCGTGAGTAGCCCCCGCCGCAGGTGATCACCCGCAGCTCGGGCCGGTGCGCCGCGCCGTACACCTTCTCGTCGGGGAAGTCCTTCGCGTCGTACACCTCGACGGAGTCGACCGAGAAGACGGCGGTGCCGCCGTCGCGCCGGGCCACCTCGACGGTGCTGCCCTTCTTCAGGGCGCCGAGGTCGTAGAAGACGGCGGGACCGTCGGCGTTGTCGACATGTCCGGCGACGATCGCGGTGCCCGTCTCACCGGGGGTGGTGCCGGCCTCGTACCAGCCGGCGAGGTTCTCCTTCGCGGCGGGCGGGACGTCGAGGCTGCCGGTCGGGGTGAGTCCGAGGCCCATCAGGGGGGCGTTCACGCGGATCGACGGGATGCGGATGCGGTCCGGAGGTGAGGGCGGCAGCGCGGGCGCGGAGCGTGCGTCGGTGCGGTCGGCGCGGGCCTCGGCTGCGGACGGCTGCGGCGGTGCGTGCGTCGCGGCGCCACTGCGCAGCAGCCAGGCACCGCAGCACAGGGCGACGACGGTGACGGCCGCTATGACGAAGTTGCCGGCGCTGCGGTGTCCGCGCATGCCGAGCCTCCTTTTCACTGAGCCTGCCCCTGTCCCCCTCCGGGCCGCGAGGGGCGTCGGACCCGGAGGGGGAGGGGACATGCGGTACCGGCGGACGGACAGCGGAGGGTGTCCGTCAGATCCCGTCGCCTCTCGCCCGGCGATGCAGGAGCCAGGTACCGCCCGCGGCGGCGACGGCGAGAGCCGCCACGCCGGCCGCGGTCTGCACGGGATCGGGGCCCAGAGCGCCACCGACCCCCGTCTTCACACTTCCTCGGGGATACACCTGCTGACGGGTGGAGGTGAGCGTGACCACCAGGTCGCCCGTGACCCGCCGGCCGCCCTCCGCGCACGTAGCGACGATCTCGTACGTCCCCGGCTGCGCGCTCTCCGGCACCTGGAACTGTCCGATCGCGTCCTGCTCATGGGTGCTCGGCGCGAGCGTGAACGGTCCGGCGCCCACCGCACTCGCGTCGCCCGCCGCGGTGTCGCCGTCCTCGCACGCCGCCGTGTTCACCGTGACCTGTCCGCCGGGCACGACCGAGGACGGGTACACCTCCAGGCTCTTGGCGTCCGCGGCGTACACCGGTGCGGCGGCCAGCCCCGCGGCCGCGACGGCGAGCGCGGTGCCGGTCAGCATGCGGGCGGTACGGCGCATCGGTGCTCCCTCGAGCTCTTCGGTGTTCCCTGCCCTTCCGAGGTAAGTGGCAGCGGGCCGAGCGCGCTTCCTGAGGGTGCGTCAGAAATGGGGTGAATGGGTGTCAGGTCGGTGTGCGGCGGGGCTGTGGTGATGGTGTTTGGGCAGGTCACCGGCGTAGCGCGGAGGTGTCGCGGAAGAGAACCCGAAGGGCGCAGAGCGGGGGTGCGACCGGGTGACCCGGCGTCGGCGGCCGGGGCTTGACCTCAACCTTTGTCGAGGTATCAGGCTGTCTCTCATGCAGATCACAGACGCACCTCTGAAGGTCACCCTCGTCGTCGGCAGCAACCGCCACGGCCGCTTCGGCCCCGTCGTCGCGGACTGGCTCCTCGACCTGATGCACGACCGGGAGGACCTGCTCCCCGAGGTCGTGGACGTCGCGGAGACGGACCTCCCCATGTCCTTCGCCCGAACCCAGGAGGCGACGGCGGCCCTCTCCGGAATCTCCCCGAAACTGGCCACCGCGGACGCCTTCGTCGTCCTCACCCCCGAGTACAACCACTCCTACCCCGCCGGCCTCAAGAACCTCGTCGACTGGCACTACACCGAGTGGCAGACCAAGCCCGTCGCCCTTGTCTCGTACGGCGGCATGTCGGGCGGCCTGCGAGCGGTGGAACACCTCCGGCAGGTCTTCGCGGAACTGCACGCGGTGACGGTCCGGGACACGGTGTCCTTCCACAACGCGGGGGCGTCGTTCGACGACGAGGGGAGGCTGAAGGACCCGGCGGGACCGGAGGCGGCGGCGAAGACGATGCTGGACCAGCTGGTGTGGTGGGGAAGGGGGCTGAGGGAGGCGAGGGAGCTGAGGCCGTACGGGGCGTAGCCCCGCCCCTTGCTCGATCAGGGCCCGGGACCGGGTTCCTGGGAAGGCGGTGGCAGTGCGGCAGGGAGCCTGGTCACGCCCGCTGCCGCACTGCCACCGCATCGCCGGCGGCCGCGCCTCAGCTCACGTTCACCGCACTCCACGCCGCGGCCACCGCGTTGTACTCCGTGCTCCCGGACCCGTACAGGTCCTTCGCCGCGTTCAGCGTCGCCGTACGCGCACCCGCGTAGTTCGTCGAGGACGTCATGTAGACCGTCAGTGCCCGGTACCAGATCGCGCCCACCTTGTTCCGGCCGATGCCCGTCACCGAAGAGCCGTTGCAGGTGGGGGAGTTGTAGCTGACGCCGTTCACCGTCCGGGCGCCGCTGCCCTCGGCGAGGAGGAAGGCGAAGTGGTTCGCGACACCGGACGAGTAGTGCACGTCCAGGTCCTTGACCGTCGAACTCCAGCAGTCCGCCGAGTTCCCGTCCTTCGAGGGCTTGTCCATGTAGCGCAGCGCGTCCCGGCCGAAGCCGGAGCGGACGATCTTCTCGCCGATCAGATAGTCCCCTGAGTCCGTGGAGTTCCCCGCGTAGAACTCCACCAGGGTCCCGAAGATGTCCGAGGTGGCCTCGTTCAGGCCGCCCGACTCACCCGAGTACGTCAGCGCCGCCGTCTTCGACGTCACACCGTGCGACATCTCGTGGCCCGCCACGTCCAGCGACACGAGGGGGCCGAGCTGTGTCCCGTCGCCGTCGCCGTACGTCATGCAGAAGCAACTGTCGTCCCAGAAGGCGTTGTTGTAGTTGTTGCCGTAGTGGACGCGGTTGAACGAGCCCTTGCCGTCGCCCGCGATACCGCTCCGCCCGTGGACGTTCTTGTAGTAGTCCCAGGTGACGTCGGTGCCGTACTGGGCGTCCACGGCCGCCGTCGCGCGGTCCGAAGTCGCCCCCGTTCCCCAGTGGTTGTCGGCGTCCGTGAAGAGCGTCGCCGGGGCGCGGCTGATGCAGATGCCCAGGATGCAGAGGTCCGTCTTGTTCGCCGCGTCGCCCGTGTATGTGTTTCCACGCGTCGCGTCCTTGAGCTGGTACGTCGATCCCGACAGCGTCGTCTCCAGCGGCACCGTCCCGCCGTACAGCGACTTCCCGTCACCCGTCGCCGTCTCGATCGAGTCCCACGCGTCGATCTGCGCACCCGTGCCCGCGTCGGTCAGCACCGTGCGCCCGACCGGGTTGCCGAGCGAGTCCTGTGCGACGACGTTCGTCCGCCAGGCCAGCTTCGGCGCGCCGTGCAGGGCGTCGACGACCAGCTGTGGCTCGGCCGTCAGCTTCTTCAGCGTCTCGCCGAGGTTGGCCGCGCGCAGCGCGTTCGCCGCGAGGACGGCGGCCTTCGGGGCGGTGAGGCCAGGGGTGACCGAGGACAGTGCGATGGGCCGGCGGGTGGCCCTGTCGGTGCTGCGGTACGTTCCGTTCGCGTCCAGGTGGACCACGAAGTCGCCGCCCAGTACCGGGATTCCGCGGTACGTACGGTCGTAGCGGACGTGCTGCCCGCCGTCCTTGTCGACCACCACGTCCCGGACCTTCGTGTCCTGCGCGGCGGTGAGGCCCAGCTTCGAGGCCTGTGCCACGAGCACGTCCGCCGCGTTGTCGATCGCGGTGGCCCGGGTCGGCCTGTCGGCCGCACCCGCGGTCGGGGAGAGCGCGGTGGCCAGGAGGGCCGCGGCGGTGGCGGCCATGCCGACCGTGGCGAGCCGGGACCCCAGGAGGGTGTGGACAGGGCGAACGGGACGTATCCGGCTCATCTGTCTCCTTGAAAAGGCGCCTTGGGGCGCGTGGGGGGAAAACGAGGAGGCGCGAGTGCTGCCTGAGATTTAAGGGGCCATGACATGTCATGTCCATAGGGCGTCTGTGCACGTCCGGCACCCGTGTGTGAGGAGAGAGAATCGTTTCTGTGAGACTCCCGTTCTTCGTCTACGGCACCCTGCGACCCGGAGAGGTCAACCACGACCACTTCCTCCGCGGCCGCACCGGCTCAGAGGAGCCGGGACGGCTCGACGGCGTGGTGCTGTACGACGGTCCTGGCTATCCGTACGCCGTCGAGGAGCCCGGGGGCACCGTCCTCGGGGAGCTCGTCACCGCCCTCCCCGAGGCGTACGACGACCTCCTGGTCGCCCTCGACCGGCTCGAGGACTACGCGCCCGGCGATCCCGACAACCTCTACGAGCGGATCGAGCGCGACGTCGTACGGGACGTCGACGGCGTGTCCGCGCGGGCGTGGGTGTACGTCGCCGCCCCCGCCGTGGCGACCGAACTGCGTGCCCGCGGCAAGCTGATCGGCAGCGGCGACTGGCTGGTCCGCGGCTGAGTGACTTGTGGACCGTGACGGTCGAACTCGGCCACCAGCGGCGCGAGTACGGCGAGAGCCTCCGCCCCTGGCACACCCTCGTCCAGCCGCTCGCTCACGGCAACTGAGCCGTGTGGGCGACCGGCCCGTGCGGCACCCCCGTCCGGCGCAGGGGCGGTGCCTAGCCTCCCGCCATGAACGGCAAGAAAGACACAGACAGCGACATCACCAGACGGCGCGTCCTCGCGCTCAGCGGCGTCGCGGCCGGGGCCGCCGTGGGGTTCGGCGTCACCTCGTGCTCGTCCGACGACGACACCGACACCCGGGCCGCCGCCTCCGGTACGGCCACCGCCTCCGCCGCCACCTCCGACATCTGCGTCCTCAACGGCAGCGTCACGCAAGGCCCGTACTACCTCGACGGCGCTCTCTTCCGGAAGAACATCACCGACGGCAAGAAGGGCGTCCCTCTCACGGTGAAACTGACCGTGCTGGACCGGACAGAGGACTGCGCGCCCGTGAAGGACGCCGCCGTCGAGATCTGGCACTGCGACGCCTGGGGCTACTACTCCGGCTACACCACCGCCAACCCCGGCGGCTCCGCCCCCGCCGAGAGCGAGGACACCAGCGGCGCCGACGACAAGACGTATCTGCGCGGCTACCGGACGACCGACGGCAACGGCGTCGTCGAGTTCACGACGATCTACCCCGGCTGGTACACCCCGCGCGCCACCCACATCCACGTCAAGGTGCACACCGGCGGCAAGAAGGCCGACGACACCTACGAGGGCGGCAAGGTCAACTGGACGGGTCAGCTCTTCTTCGACGACAAGTACGGCACCGAGGTCTACGGGACCGAGCCCTACAGCCGGCACTCCGGGACCGTCACCAAGCTCGACGACGACATGGTGTACGCGGGCGGCGGCGCCAAGGACGGGCTCCTGACCATCACCGGGTCCGTCGCCAAGGGGTTCACGGGCACCCTGACCGTCGGCATCGACCCCGACAAGGAGAGCACCGGCGCGGGCAGCGCAGACGGCGGCAGCCCGCCTCCCGGCAACGGCAGCGCCCCGCCCGAGCCGCCCACCGACTCCCCGGTGCCGATGCCGTCGGGCACATAGGCCGCACCGGCGTCATCACCGGCGGGAAGGGACGGCCCCGCGCCTACGGCTTCACCGTCTCCAGCCGCACCGCGCACGCCTTGAACTCCGGCATCCGCGAGGTCGGGTCGAGTGCCGGGTTGGTGAGGGTGTTCGCGCGGCCCTCGCCCGGCCAGTGGAAGGGCATGAAGACGGTGTCGGGACGGATGCCGGTGGTGATGCGGGCCGGTGCCACGGCCCGGCCCCGCCGGGACACGACCGCCACCGGGTCGCCCTCGGCCGCGCCCAGCCGGGCCGCGAGCCGCGGGTGCAGCTCCACGAACGGGCCCGGTGCGGCGGCGTTCAGCTCGTCCACGCGCCGGGTCTGGGCGCCGGACTGGTACTGGGCGACGACCCGGCCGGTCGTCAGCAGCACCGGGTACCCCTCGTCCGGCTCCTCGGCGGAGGCCCGGTGCGAGACGGGGACGAAGCGGGCACGGCCGTCGGGCGTGGCGAAGCGGTCGAGGAAGAGGCGGGGCGTGCCGGGATGTCCCGCTTCCGCATCGGCGTCGGCCGTGGGACACGGCCAGAACACCCCGTTCTCCTCGGCCAGTCGCCGGTAGGTGATTCCCGAGTAGTCCGCGGGCCCGCCCGCGCTCGCCCGCCGCAGCTCCTCGAAGACCTCCTCGGGGTCGGTCGGGAAGCCCTTCTCCACACCGAGCCGGTCGGCCAGTTCGTGCATGACCTCCAGGTCGCTGCGGATGCCCTCGGGCGGGGTGATCGCCTGGCGGCGCAGCAGCACCCGGCCTTCCAGGTTGGTCGTCGTGCCCGTCTCCTCCGCCCACTGCGTGACCGGCAGGACGACGTCGGCGAGCTCCGCCGTCTCCGACAGCACGACGTCACAGACGGCAAGGAAATCAAGGGACTTGATGCGCTCCTCGATGTGTGCGGCGCGCGGCGCCGACACCACCGGGTTGGAACCCATCAGCAGCAGCGACCTGATGTCGACACCCAGGGCGTCCAGCAACTCGTAGGCGCTGCGTCCGGGGCCGGGCAGCGAGTCGGGCTCGACTCCCCACACCTCGGCCACATGCTGTCGTGCCGCCGGGTCGTCCAGCTTGCGGTAGCCGGGCAACTGGTCGGCCTTCTGGCCGTGTTCGCGCCCGCCCTGTCCGTTGCCCTGCCCGGTCAGACAGCCGTACCCGGAGAACGGCTTCCCCGCCCGGCCCGTCGCCAGGCACAGGTTGATCCAGGCGCCCACGGTGTCCGTGCCCTTGGACTGCTGCTCGGGCCCGCGCGCGGTCAGCACCATCGCGGCCTCGGGCTCGCAGAACATCCGTACGGTCTCGCGGAGTTGCGGCACGGGAACGCCGGTGATCCGCTCCACGTACTCCGGCCAGTGGGCCATCGCCGCGGCGCGGGCCTCCTCCCAGCCGGCCGTACGCTCGTCGACGTACGCCTCGTCGACCCGCCCCTCGGCGACGACCAGGTGCAGCAGGCCCAGCGCCAGCGCGAGGTCGGTGCCCGGGCGGGGCATCAGATGCAGGTCCGCCTGCTCGGCGGTCCTGGTGCGGCGCGGGTCGATGACGATGAGCGTGCCGCCGTTCTCGCGCAGCTCGTTGAAGAAGCGCATCGACGGCGGCATGGTCTCGGCGAGGTTGGAGCCGACGAGGATCACACAGCCCGTCTTCGGGATGTCCTCCAGCGGGAACGGCAGCCCGCGGTCCAGGCCGAACGCCTTGATGCCGCCGGCCGCCGCGGAGGACATGCAGAAGCGGCCGTTGTAGTCGATCTGCGAGGTGCCGAGGACGACCCGGGCGAACTTGCCCAGCGTGTACGCCTTCTCGTTCGTCAGGCCGCCCCCGCCGAACACCCCGCACGCGTCCGGACCATGCTCCGTACGCGTACGCCGCAGTTCCCCGGCGATCCGGTCCAGCGCCTCGTCCCAGGTGGCGGGCACCAGCTTGCCCTCGGAGCGCACCAACGGGGAGGTCAGGCGCACCCGGGAGGAGAGCACCTGGTGAGCCGTGCGGCCCTTGCCGCACAGCGCACCCCGGTTCACCGGAAAGTCCGCGCGCTCGGTGACCTCCACGCCCCCGTCCTGGACGGGCGTGAGGTTCATCCCGCACTGCAGGGCGCAGTAAGGGCAGTGGGTGGGCGTCGCGGAGTTCTGCATGCTCCTCAGCGTGCTTCCGCCGTGTTACGTGCGCGACGGCTCCCTGTTACGCGAGCGGGACGGCGACCTCCCCGCCGGACGCCGGGCGCGGTGAGGCCGCCCGGCCGGGCGCACAGGTGCCCACCCCGAGTCGCCGCCGACTGTGACGAAAGTTGCCTCTGCTGTGAAAGACGTCACATGTGGCTCGTTCCCTCTCGTGGTTGGCCGATGACGCGTCGTTGAGAGTTGAAAAACCGGAGCTACAGTCGAGCGCGGATCCAGCTTGGCGCCAGGCAATCTCTCACGCGAAAAGCCAGCCAGGAGGTTTCCCCAGCATGCCCCTGCGCCATTTAGCCCCCCGCGACCAGCACCTCTTCCACCGGTACGGCTTCGGCCCGGCCGTCCCCGTCCCGGACCCGCTGATCCACCACGCCGTCGAGCGACAGGCCGCCGCCGCCCCGCATGCCGTCGCCGCCGAACACCTCGGCGCCCGGATCACCTACGGCGAGCTCGACCGTTACGCCGACGCCCTCGCCGCCCGTCTGATCCGCCAGGGTGTGCGCCCCGGCGACCACGTCGGTCTCTTCGTCCGCCGCTCCGTGCCCATGCTCGTCGGCCTCCTCGGCATCCTGAAGGCGGGCGCCGCCTACGTCCCCCAGGACGTCGGCCTCGCCCCCGCCTCCCAGCTCGCCCACGTGATCCGCGCCGCCCGCACCCGTGTCGTGATCACCGTCGCCGAGCACGCCCACCGCGTCCCGCTGCCGCCGGGCCACCACCTGATCGCCCTCGACGAGCCGCTGCCGTACGTCCCGGGCCCCCGCACCGCCGCCCCCGCACCGAGACCGGACGTCCGGGTGCACCCCGACGACGGCTGCTACGTCCTGTTCACCTCCGGCACCACCGGCCGCCCCAACGGGGTGAAGGTCACCCACCGCAACGTCGCCAACATCCTCCTCACCGCCCCCGGCGACCTCGGCATCCGCCCCGGCGACCGGGTCGCCCAGCTCCTCAACATCGCCTTCGACATGGCCGCCTGGGAGATCCTCGGCTGCCTCGCCCACGGCGCCACCCTCGTCATCCGCGGCAAGGACATCGCGGCCGCGGCCCGCGGCGCGGACGTCGTCATCGCCACCCCGACGGTCCTGTCCGGCGTCGACCCGGCGAGCTGCCCGCGCGTGCGCACGGTGGCGGTGGCGGGGGAGCCCTGCCCGCGCCCGCTCGCCGACCGCTGGGCCCGCCAGGCGACGTTCTACAACTGCTGCGGTCCGACGGAGACGACCATCGTCAACACGATGCGCCGCCACGAGGTGTCGTCCCGGATCCTCACCATCGGCCGCCCCACCCCCAACAACACGGTCTACGTCCTCGACGCCGACCTGCGCCCGCTCCCCATCGGCGAGATCGGCGAGATGTGGGCGGGCGGCGCCTGCGTCTCGGCGGGCTACCTGGAGAACGACCGGCTCAACGCCGAGCGCTACGCCCCCGACCCCTTCCTCGGCGCCGGCCACCGTATGTTCCGCACCCGCGACCTGGGCCGCTGGACCCCCGACGGCGAACTGGAGCACCTCGGCCGCACCGACGACCAGGTCAAGGTGCGCGGCTTCCGCGTCGAACTCGACTCCGTCTCCTCGGTGCTGGAGTCGGTCGAGGGCTGCCGGCGCGCGGTGACCCTGAAGCAGGACGCCCGCACCCTGGTCTCGTTCGTCACCCCGGCCGACGTCGACCCCGACACGGCCCGGCGCGCGGTGGCGGACGCGCTGCCGTACTACTGCGTGCCCGAGAGTGTCATGGCCCTGACGCATCTGCCCGAGACGGACCGCGGCAAGATCGACAAAGCGGCGCTGCTACGGCTGGCCGAGGAGCGCGCGGTGGTGTCCCGATGACGACCTCACTCGAGCGCCGGTCGGTGGAACTGCCCCCGCGGACCTCGGCCCCGCGCCGACTGCTGAAGCACCCGCGGCTGATGCACTACAACCGCCTGGCGGCACTGGTACTGACGGCCAACCTGGTCTTCCTGTACGTGAGTTGGACCCCGTCGACCCGCACCATGGGCCACGCGGCCCTCGCCGACCTGGCCCTCGCGATCCTGGTCCGCCAGCAGTACGTGATCAACCTCCTCTTCAAGCTGGCCACCTGGGCGCCGACCAGCTGGCCGCTGAAGGTCCGCTGGACGCTGGGGAAGGTGTACCACTTCGGCGGACTGCACGTGGGCGGCGCGCTGGCGGGGGCGAGCTGGTTCCTGGCGCTCACGATCACCACGACCGACGGCCCGCTCAGGGCGGTGGGCTGGACCCTGACGGCCCTCCTCGCACTGATCATCGCCACGGCCCTGCCGCCCTTCCGCTCCCGCCACCACGACCACTTCGAGAAGATCCACCGCTTCGGCGGCTGGACGGCCCTCGCCCTCTTCTGGACGCACACGCTCCTGGCGGCCCCGGGCCCGGTGGAGGTGGCGGTCCTGTCGGTCGTCACCTTCAGCGTCGCCCTGCCGTGGCTGCGCCTGCGCAAGGTCGACGTACGCGTCGAACGCCCCTCCCCACACGTGGTGCTGGCCCGCTTCGACCACGGAGAGACCCCCTTCGCGGGCTCCTCCACGGCCATCAGCCGCAGCCCGCTGAAGGAATGGCACTCCTTCGCCAACGTCCCGGCCCCCGGCGAGCCCGGCTTCCGGCTGACGATCTCCCGGGCCGGCGACTGGACGGGCGACTTCATCGACGACATGCCGAACCGGATCTGGGTGAAGGGCATCACCACGGCCGGAGTCGCCAACATCGAGACCCTCTTCACGAAGGTGGTCTACGTCGCGACCGGCAGCGGCATCGGCCCCTGCCTCCCGCACCTCCTGGCCGCCGAGGTCCCCTCCCGCCTGGTCTGGGCGACCCGCGACCCCCGCACCACCTACGGCGACGACCTCGTCGACGAGATCCTCGCCGTCCAGCCCCACGCCCTGATCTGGGACACCTCCCGCGACGGCAAGCCCGACATGGTGCGCCTCGCGTACGTCGCCTACCGCGACTTCGGCGCCGAGGCGGTGATCTGCATCAGCAACAAGAAGCTCACCTGGCAGGTCGTCCACGGCCTGGAACAGCGGGGGATTCCGGCGTACGGCGCGATCTGGGACTCGTAATTCCACGGAGGAGAAATGAACACGATAAAGATCGAGCGCCACGGCCGTGTCGTGGCCGTACGCCTGCACCGCCCCCACGTCCGCAACGCGCTGAGCGGCGAACTCCTGACCGAACTCCTCGACGCCCTGCGCCCGTTGGACGCGGACCCCGAGGCCGGCTGCTTCGTCGTCACCGGCTCGGAGCAGGTCTTCGCGGCGGGCGCCGACATCAAGGAGATGGCCGCGAGGACGGCCGTGGACATGGCCGCGGAGGACTACTTCAGCGCATGGGAGGAGTTCGCGGACCTGCGCACCCCGAAGATCGCCGCCGTCAACGGCCATGCCCTGGGCGGCGGTTGCGAACTGGCGATGATGTGCGACCTCGTGATCGCGGGGGAGTCGGCGGTGTTCGGCCAGCCCGAGATCAAGCTCGGCGTGATCCCCGGCATCGGCGGCACCCAACGCCTGACCCGCCTCGTCGGCCGGGCCAAGGCCATGGACCTGGTCCTCACCGGCCGCACGATGGACGCGAGGGAGGCGGAGAGCGCCGGACTGGTCTCCCGGGTCGTCCCCGACGAACGGGTCCTCACGGAGGCCCTGGGGGCGGCCGAGACGATCGCCTCGTACGGCCGCACGGCGGTCAGGGCCGCCCGCGACTGCGTCGACCGGTCCCTGGAGACGGGCCTGCGCGACGGCATCCGCTACGAACGCCGCGTGTTCCACGCCCTGTTCGCGACCCACGACCAGAAGGAGGGCATGACCGCCTTCCTGGAGAAACGCGCCCCGCGCTTCACCGGGCGCTAGCGAGCGCCTGGCCGACCCCCGGTTCCTCGGGGCCGAGGAACCGGGGATCCGGCTCGAAGACCGCGTCCAGAACCGCCTTGCCGGCCGCGACGACCTCCCGCGCCCCGCCGTAGTACCAGGTGGCGTCGTGCTTGGCCTCGACCCCGATGCCGTACGACGTCACACCGGCCTGCCGGCACAGCGCGACGGCCCGCCGGATGTGGAAGCCCTGGCTGATCAGGACGGCCCGGTCGACGCCGAAGATCTTCTTGGCGCGGACGCAGGAGTCCCAGGTGTCGAACCCGGCGTAGTCGCTGACGATGCGCCGGTCGGGAACGCCGTGCTCGGTCAGATAGGTGCGCATGGCGTCGGGCTCGTCGTAGTCCTTGCGGCTGTTGTCGCCGGTGACGAGGACGACCTCGATCCGGCCCTCGCGGTACAGCTTCGCCGCCGCGTCCAGCCGGTGGGCGAGGTACGGCGACGGCTCGTCGTTCCACAGCCCCGCGCCGAAGACGACGGCGACCTCGGTGTGCGGTACGTCCGCGGTCGTGCGCAGCCGGTCGCCCGTCACGACGTACATCCAGGTCGCCGGCAGCAGCGCCAGTACGCACCCGAGCATCACGGCCTGCACCAGCCGCCGCTGCCCGGTACGGGTGCGGGGGATACGTGGCCTCCGCGGCCTGCGCAGTCTCACGGGCGGTCCCTCCCTGGTCGTCCTTCGACAGTCAGGGACGTGATGTAAGCCTCCACGGTTCGCCTAAGAGCACGTGACCAGCCTCACCAGCGCCGGTGAAACCGCAGGTCAAGCCACCTCACAATGCCCTCCCACCCCACCGTGAACCCACGGAAAATCCCTGTTATCTTCGCGCAACGGGGCGGCAACCTCCCGCCCCCACCATCAGTTCATGACGCCGTCGAACCCTCCGCGCGACGAGTCCACCGCCAGCCCCGGCGCCCTGCTGCTCCCGGGGGCCGACCTCGACAGTACGGCGCACCTCATGAACCGGATCAGCAGCCAGCTCGCCAGCCAGCTCAGCCTCGTGTCGCTCGACGGCAGGCGGCGCCCCGAACCGCCCGCGCTCGTCGTCGTCGCCCACGGCAGCCGCGACCCGCGTGCCCTGAGCACCGTACGCACACTCCTCGACAAGGTCCGCGCCCTGCGCCCCGGCCTGTCCGTCCGGCTCGGCCACATCGAGCTGAACGAGCCGCTGCTGCCCGACACCCTGGCCGCCCTCGGCGACCGCGAGGCGATCCTCGTCCCGCTCCTGCTCAGCCGCGGCTACCACGTCAAGCGCGACATCCCCGAGATGGCCGCCGCGACCCGGGTACGCGCACGCGTGGCCGCCCCGCTCGGCCCGCATCCCCTCCTGGTGGAGACCCTGTACTCCCGCCTGGTCGAGGCCGGCTGGCACACCCGCATGGACGACACGACGCGCGGCCGGACCGCGGTGGTCCTGGCGGCGGCGGGTTCCCGCGACCCGGAGTCCAAGGTCGACACCGGCCGCACGGCCCAGCTCCTCTCCGACCGCCTCGGCGTCCCGGTCGTCCCCGCCTACGCGACGACGGCGGCTCCCAGGGTCCCGGACGCCATCGAGGTCCTCGCGGCGAGCGGCCGCACGAGGATCGCCATCGCCTCCTACTTCACGGCCCCCGGCCGCTTCGCGACGGAGTGCGCGGAGGCGGCCCCGTGGATCGCCTCGGCCCCCCTGGGCACACACCCGGCGATGGCGAGGCTGCTCCTGCACAGGTACGACCAGATGACCAACCTCAAGGGCGCGGGGCAGCATCAATCCGCGGCTCCGCCGCGGGGCGCGACCAGCCACGAACACCCCGCACTCGCCGGATAGCGGAACCAGGCAGACGCGAAGGCGCACTCCGTTTGTCAGTCCCTGCCCTTACTGTCGAGACATGTCGTACGACCTGGAGTCAACCGAACGCTGGGCCCCGGAACCGGACAAACGCCCCGGCCGCACCGCCTTCCAACGCGACCGCGCCCGCATCCTCCACTCATCGGCCCTCCGACGCCTAGCCGGCAAAACCCAGGTCGTCACCCCCGGAACCCGCAGCCAGGCCTGGGACGCCAGCCCCCGCACCCGTCTCACGCACTCCCTGGAATGCGCCCAGGTAGGCCGCGAGCTGGGCGCGGCCCTCGGCTGTGACCCGGACCTGGTGGAAGCCGCCTGCCTCGCCCACGACCTCGGCCACCCGCCCTTCGGTCACAACGGCGAACAGGCACTGAACGAATTCGCCGAGGACTGCGGCGGCTTCGAGGGCAACGCCCAGTCCCTCAGACTCCTCACCCGCATCGAACCCAAACGCTTCACCCCCGAAGGCTCCGTCGGCCTCAACCTCACCCGGGCCGCCCTCGACGCGGCCACCAAGTACCCCTGGCCCAGAGGCGCCCACCCGACGGACCCCAAGAGCCCCAAGTTCGGTGTGTACGACGACGACCGCCCCGTCTTCGACTGGGTCCGCAAGGCCGCCCCCGGCACCCGCACCACCTTCGAGGCCCAGGTCATGGACTGGTCCGACGACGTGGCGTACTCGGTCCACGACGTCGAGGACGGACTGCACGCCGGCCACATCGACCCCAACTACCTGCACGCGGAACCCGAACGCGAGGCGGTCTTCGCGGTGGCCCTCGGCCGGTACGTCCCGCAGGACACCGACCCGGCGGAACTCGCGGCGGCCCTGGACCGGCTCCAGGACCAGCCCTGGTGGCCGCACGGCTACGACGGCTCGGCCGTGGCCCAGTCCCGCCTGAAGGACGCCACCAGCCAGCTCATCGGCCACTTCTGCCTCGCCGCGGAGGCCGCCACACGCGCGCGGTACGGCACCGGGCGCCTGACCCGCTACACCGCCGAACTCGTCGTACCGCACGAGACCCGGCTGGAGTGCGCGGTCCTCAAGGCGGTCGCCGACCGGTACGTCATGCAGCGCGCCGAGCAGGAGCGGCTGCGGGCGGACCAGCGGATCGTGGTCGCCGAACTCGCCGAGGCGCTCACCCGTCGTGCCCCGGACGGCCTGGAGCCGCAGTTCCGCGCGATCTTCGACCAGGCACCCGACGACCGCGCGCGCAAGCGCGTGATCGTCGACCAGATCGCCTCCCTCACCGACGCCTCGGCCCGCTCGCTGCACGCACGGCTGACGGGTCAGGCATGACAGCGATGTCGTGTTCGCGTGTTCCCGGCCGGGTACTTGTGCGACATATGTGCCACGGGTGACGCCAAACGCGCCCGATTGTGACCCTCCGTGGCCTGATCGGGCCACTCCCTCTTCCCCCATCACGCTCCGTGCGGGACGCTCCCATGTGGCGGCACCCTTACGAGGAGGCATCAAGTGGTCGACGCGGATCAGACATTCGTCATCGTCGGAGGCGGTCTCGCCGGCGCCAAGGCGGCCGAGACGCTCCGTACGGAGGGCTTCACGGGCCGCGTGATACTGATCTGCGACGAACGCGATCACCCCTACGAGCGCCCGCCCCTCTCCAAGGGCTATCTGCTCGGCAAGGAGGAGCGCGACAGCGTCTTCGTGCACGAGCCGGCCTGGTACGCGCGCAACGACGTCGAGCTGCACCTCGGCCAGACCGTCGACGCGATCGACCGCACGGCCAAGACGGTCCGCTTCGGCGACGACGGCACGCTGGTGCACTACGACAAGCTCCTCATCGCCACCGGTGCCGAGCCCCGCCGCCTCGACATCCCGGGCACGGACCTCGCGGGCGTCCACCATCTGCGCCGCCTCGCCCACGCGGAACGGCTCAAGGGAGTGCTGGCCGCGCTCGGCCGGGACAACGGCCACATCGTGATCGCCGGCGCCGGCTGGATCGGCCTGGAGGTCGCGGCGGCGGCCCGCGAGTACGGCGCCGAGGTCACCGTCGTGGAGCCCGAGCCGACCCCCCTGCACTCCGTGCTGGGCCCCGAGCTCGGCGCGCTCTTCGCCGACCTCCACCGGGAGCGCGGCGTCCGCTTCCACTTCGGCGCGAAACTGACCGAGATCGTCGGCCAGGACGGCATGGTGCTGGCCGCCCGCACCGACGACGGCGAGGAGCACCCGGCGCACGACGTCCTCGCCGCCATCGGCGCCGCCCCGCGCATCGCCCTCGCCGAGGCCGCGGGACTGGAGATCGCCGAGCGCGCGTACGGCGGCGGGATCGTGGTCGACGAGCGGCTGCGCACCTCCGACCCCGACATCTACGCCGCCGGCGACGTGGCCTCCTTCCACCACGCCCTCTTCGGCACCCGGCTGCGCGTCGAGCACTGGGCCAACGCCCTCAACGGCGGCCCCTCGGCGGCCCGCTCGATGCTCGGCCGTGACCTCGCCTACGACCGCGTGCCCTATTTCTTCTCCGATCAGTACGACCTGGGGATGGAGTACAGCGGCTGGGCGCCCCCGGGGTCGTACGACGAAGTGGTGATTCGGGGGGACGCAGGAAAGCGTGAGTTCATCGCGTTCTGGGTGAAGGAGCGCCGGGTGCTCGCCGGGATGAACGTGAACGTGTGGGACGTCACAGAGCCCGTCCAACAGCTGATTCGCTCGAAGACACAGGTGGACACCGAGGCGCTGGCGGACCCACACGTTCCGCTCGAAAACCTCGTCCCTTAGATGTCAGTTCTGCCCCGTAGACTCACCTCGTGGCAGGACGGATCAACGACGAGGACGTGAAGGCGGTACGGGACGCGGTCCCGATCGACGCCGTGGTGTCCGAGTACCTCCAGCTGCGGAACGCGGGCGGAGGCAACCTCAAGGGCCTGTGCCCCTTCCATGACGAGAAGTCGCCGTCCTTCCAGGTCAGCCCCAGCAAGGGTCTCTTCCACTGCTTCGGCTGCCAGGAGGGCGGCGACACCATCACGTTCGTGATGAAGGTCGACCACCTCTCCTTCTCGGAGGCCGTCGAGCGCCTCGCCGGGCAGGCCGGCATCACGCTGCGCTACGAGGAGGGCGGCTACAACCCCTCCCACCAGCGCGGTGAACGGATCCGCCTGGTCGAGGCCCACAAGATCGCCGCCGACTGGTACGTGGAACAGCTCGCCACCAGCCCGGAGGCCGACACCGGCCGCAAGTTCCTCGCCGAGCGCGGCTTCGACCAGTCCGCCGCCGAGCACTTCTCCGTCGGCTACAGCCCCCAGGGCTGGGACCACCTCACCCGCTACCTGCGCGGCAAGGGCTTCACCGACAAGGAGCTCCTGCTCTCCGGCCTCTCCCAGGAGGGCCGCCGCGGCCCCATCGACCGCTTCCGCGGCCGCCTGATGTGGCCGATCCGCGACATCGGCGGCGAGGTCGTCGGCTTCGGCGCCCGCAAGCTCTACGAGGCCGACACCGGCCCCAAGTACCTCAACACGCCCGACACGGCGATCTACCGGAAGTCCCAGGTCCTCTACGGCATCGACCTGGCGAAGAAGGACATCGCCAAGGCGTCCCGCGCGGTCGTCGTCGAGGGCTACACCGACGTCATGGCCTGCCACCTCGCCGGCGTCACGACCGCCATCGCCACCTGCGGCACCGCCTTCGGCAGCGACCACATCAAGATCCTCCGCCGGCTCTTGATGGACAACGGCTCGGCCCGCGTGATCTTCACCTTCGACGGCGACGCGGCCGGCCAGAAGGCGGCCCTGCGCGCCTTCGAGGACGACCAGAAGTTCGCCGCCGAGACGTACATCGCGATCGCCCCCGACGGCATGGACCCCTGCGAGCTGCGCCTCGCGAAGGGTGACGAGGCGGTGGCCGAGCTGGCCGAACCCCGCACCCCGCTCTTCGAGTTCGCACTCCGCCAGATCGTCGTCCGCTACGACCTGGACACCCCGGCAGGCCGGGCGTCCGCCCTGGACGAGGCCGCCCCGATCGTCGCCCGCATCAAGAACAGCGGCGCCCAGCACGAGGTCGCCGTCCAGCTCGCCGGCATGCTCGGCATCCTCGACACCCAGTTCGTGGTCAAGCGGGTGGCCCAGCTGGCCCGTTGGGCCCGCGACCGCGGCGGCAAGGGCCCGGCGCCGGCCGCCCGCGGCCCGCAGCAGTACGACTCCGCGCCCCGGCCCCAGGCCTCAGGACCGGCCCTCAACCTCCGCAACCCCGTCTACGCCACCGAACGCGAGCTCCTCAAACTCGCCCTCCAGCGTCCCGAGTTGGTCTCCCCGGCCTTCGACGCGTACGGCATCGACGAGTTCACCGCCGCACCCTACGCCGCCGTACGCCAGGCGATCATGGAGGCCGGCGGCGCCGAGTACGGCGTACAGGACTCCCAGGACTACCTCGTGAGAGTCCGCGAGACCGCGCCCGACGACACGGTCCGCGCGATGGTCACGGAGCTGGCCGTCGAGGCGATCATGCGCAAGACCGTCGACGAGATCTACGCGGGTGTACAGCTCGTGGCGGTCCGCCGCCGCGCCGTCGAGCGCCGCATCATCGACATCCAGTCCACGCTCACCCGTCTGGGAACCCACGGAGATCCGGCGCAATTGGCCGCGGTACAGAACGAATTGTGGGTACTCCAACAGTACGACCAGGCGCTGCGCGGGCACGGAGCCGCAGCTCTCTGAGGGGTTTGCGTCCGGCAGGGTAACCACCCGGTCACGGACCGGACTCAAAAAGTCACCGCACGCCCCTCGTGGCGGCGATGTGTCGTACTCCACACTGGGTTCCGGTGCCTGAGTCCTCGGAGCGCGGCCGATCCGTCCCCAGCGGGTCCCACACCCCCGCGGTTCCGCTCATCGCGTACGGGACGGACAGCGGCGAGGCCGTCGACTCCGCCCCCGAAACAGCGCTGCCGCTCACTTCTGCAGCGATCATCCTGGAGGTCGCCCCCGTGCAGACCCAGACCCTCAACAAGACCGACGCCGGTACAGACGGCGCGGAGCCGGATACGGAGACCGACGTTCTCACCGCGGTCCCCCCGCAGAGCCGTGTCGTGCACCACCCCGAGGCGGAGCCGGAAGAGCCGCCGGCCGACGCCCTGGAGACCGTGGAACCCGCTGAGCCGGTCGAGGCTCCGCAGCCGAAGAGCCGCAGCCGCGTCGCCGACACCAGCAGTCCCTCCTCCGACCTGTTCCGTCAGTACCTCCGCGAGATCGGCCGTATCCCCCTGCTCACGGCAGCCGAGGAGGTCGAGCTGGCCCGCCGCGTCGAGGCCGGCCTGTTCGCCGAGGAAAAGCTCCTCAACGCCCCTGACCTGGAAAGCCAGTTGGCGATCGACCTGGACCGACTGGTCGTCATGGGACGGATGGCCAAACGCCGGCTCATCGAGGCGAATCTGCGGCTCGTGGTGTCGGTGGCCAAGAGGTACGTCGGCCGCGGCCTGACCATGCTCGACCTGGTCCAGGAAGGAAACCTGGGCCTGATCAGGGCCGTCGAGAAGTTCGACTACGCCCGCGGCTACAAGTTCTCGACCTACGCGACCTGGTGGATCCGCCAGGCCATGTCCCGGGCTCTCGCCGACCAGGCCCGCACCATCAGGGTCCCGGTCCACGTCGTGGAGTTGATCAACCGGGTCGTCCGTGTGCAGCGCCGCATGCTGCAGGAACGCGGCTACGAACCGACCCCGGAAGAAGTGGCCGCCCACCTCGACCTCGCCCCGGAACGCGTCAGCGAGGTCCTGCGCCTGGCCCAGGAGCCGGTCTCCCTGCACGCCCCGGTGGGCGAGGAGGACGACGTGGCCCTCGGCGACCTCATCGAGGACGGCGACGCGACGTCGCCGGTCGAGTCGGCGGCGTTCCTGCTGCTCAGGGAGCACCTGGAAGCGGTGCTGTCGACTTTGGGGGAGCGGGAGCGGAAGGTCGTACAGCTTCGTTACGGCCTGGCGGACGGCCGCCCGCGCACGCTGGAGGAGATCGGCCGGATCTTCGGCGTGACGCGGGAGCGGATACGGCAGATCGAGTCCAAGACCCTGAACAAGCTGCGGGATCACGCTTTTGCGGATCAGCTTCGGGGCTATCTGGACTGATGCCGGGTGCGGGTGGTCCGTGGTTGCTCGCGCGGTTCCCCGCGCCCCTGAAAGGCGCGTTCAGCTGAGCGCCCCTTCAGGGGCGCGGGGAACCGCGCGACCAGCCACAACGGACCCGCAGCCGCCCCGCGTGCTCAGTCGACCTCTGCCACCGCCTGCGCGAACTGTGCCTTGTACAGCCGCGCATATGCTCCATCGGCGGCCAACAGGTCCCCGTGCGAACCCTGTTCCACGATCGACCCGTTCTCCATCACCAGAATCGTGTCCGCGTCCCGGATCGTCGACAGCCGGTGGGCGATCACGAACGACGTCCGTCCGTGCGCCAGTTTCGCCATCGCCTTCTGGATCAGCACCTCGGTCCGGGTGTCGACGGACGACGTCGCCTCGTCGAGAACCAGGATCACCGGGTCGGACAGGAACGCCCGCGCGATGGTGATGAGCTGCTTCTCACCGGCACTGACCCCCGAACCCTCGTCGTCGATCACGGTGTCGTACCCGTCGGGCAGCGTCCGGACGAACCGGTCCGCGTGCGCGGCCCGCGCGGCCTCCTCGATCTCGCCCCGCGTGACCTCCCGCGAGGCCCCGTACGCGATGTTCTCCGCGATCGTGCCGCCGAACAGCCAGGTGTCCTGCAACACCATGCCGATCCCGGCCCGCAGTTCGTCCCGGGACATCCGCGCGATGTCGACCCCGTCGAGGGTGATGCGCCCGCCGGATACGTCGTAGAACCGCATCAGCAGGTTGACCAGCGTGGTCTTGCCCGCGCCCGTCGGACCCACGATCGCGACCGTGTGCCCCGGCTCCACCTTGAGCGACAGATCCTCGATGAGCGGCTTCTCGGGGTCGTACCGGAAGGACACGCCCTCCAGCGCCACCCGCCCCCGCAGCTCGGCGGGCCGCTCGCCCGGCATGGGGTCGGCCTCCTGCTCCTCCGCGTCGAGCAGCTCGAAGATCCGCTCGGCCGAGGCGACCCCGGACTGCACCAGGTTGGCCATCGACGCGACCTGCGTCAGCGGCATCGAGAACTGGCGCGAGTACTGGATGAAGGCCTGCACATCACCGATGGACAGCGTGCCGGAGGCGACCCGCAGGCCACCCACCACCGCGACCAGCACATAGTTCAGGTTCGACACGAACATCATCAGCGGCTGCATGACCCCGCTGTTGAACTGCGCCTTGAACCCGGCCTCGTACAACGCCTCGTTCTGCTCGGCGAACTGCTGCGCCGACTCCTCCTGCCGCCCGAACACCTTCACCAGCGTGTGCCCGGTGTACATCTCCTCGACGTGCGCGTTGAGCTTGCCGGTCGAGCGCCACTGCTGCACGAAGTGCGGCTGCGACCGCTTGCCGACGCGCGTGGCGATCACGAACGACAGCGGCACGGTGACGAGCGCGACCAGCGCCAGCAGCCATGACACCCAGAACATCATCGCGAGCACCCCGACGATGGTGAGGATCGAGTTGATGAGCTGGCCCATCGACTGGTTGAGGGTCTGCCCGATGTTGTCGATGTCGTTCGTCGCCCGGGACAGCACCTCACCGCGCTGCCGCTTGTCGAAGTACGACAGCGGCAGCCGCGACAGCTTCGTCTGCACGTCCTCCCGCATACGGAACATGGTCCGGTTGACGACCCGGTTCACCAGCCGCGTCGCCACCAGCATCAGCAGCCCGGCGACGACGAACACGACGAGCGCGATCAGCAGGACGTTGCCGACGGCACCGAAGTCGATGCCCTCACCCGGGGTGAAGTCGGTGCTGCGGAGCATGTCGGCGACCTGGCCGTCCCCGCGCTCCCGCATCGCCTGAAGCACCTGCTCCTTCGAGGCGCCGGGCTCCATCTGCCGTCCGACGATGCCCGCGAAGACCAGGTCGGTGGCCTCGCCGAGGATCTTCGGCCCGACGACCGACAGACCCACGCTGACGAACACACAGAACACCAGCGCGTAGACCGTGAACCGCTCCGGCCGGAAGTGGCCGACGAGCCGCCGCCCCGACACCTTGAAGTCCATCGACCGGTGATCGGGGCCGGTCCCGGCCATCATGCGCCCCATGGGCCCGGCCATCAGGCAGCCTCCGCTTCCGTGAGCTGGGAGAGCACGATCTCCCGGTAGGTCTCGTTGTCCGCCATCAGCTCGTGATGCCGGCCGGTGCCGACGACCCGTCCTTCGTCGAGTACGACGATCCGGTCGGCGTCCCGGATGGTCGCCACCCGCTGGGCGACGATCACGACGGTCGCCTCGGCGGTCTCCCGGGACAGGGCCGCGCGCAGGGCCGCGTCGGTGGCGTAGTCGAGGGCGGAGAAGGAGTCGTCGAAGAGGTAGATCTCCGGGCGCTGCACGAGCGTACGGGCGATGGCGAGCCGCTGCCGCTGACCACCCGAGACATTGGTGCCGCCCTGGGCGATGGGGGAGTCCAGCCCGTTCTCCAGCCCCCGCACGAAGTCCTTGGCCTGCGCCACCTCCAGCGCGTGCCACAGCTCCTCGTCCGTGGCGTCCGGATTGCCGTAGCGCAGATTGCTCGCCACGGTCCCCGCGAAGAGATACGGCCGCTGCGGCACCATCCCGACGGTCCGCGCCAGCAGCTCGGGCTCGATGCCCGCCACGCTCTCCCCGTCGACCAGCACCTCACCGTCGGTGGCGTCGAACAGCCGGGGCACGAGCCCCAGCAGCGTGGACTTGCCGCTGCCGGTCGACCCGATGACGGCGGTCACCTCACCGGGCCGGGCGACGAGATCGACGGCCCTGAGCACCGGCTCCTCGGCGCCCGGATAGCGGAAGCCCGCCCCGCGGATCTCCAGATGACCATGGCGCCGCAGCTCCAGCACCGGAGCCTTGGGCGGAACCACGCTCGACGAGGTGTCCAGCACCTCCTGGATCCGCTCGGCGCACACCTCCGCGCGCGGCACCATCATGAACATGAAGGTGGCCATCATCACGGACATGACGATCTGCATCAGATAGGCGAGGAACGCCGTCAGGTCGCCGATCTGCATCTGCCCGCCGTCGATCCGGTGGGCGCCGAACCACACCACCGCGATCGACGACACGTTCACCACCGTCATGACCATCGGGAACATCAGCGCGAGGTACTTACCGGTGCCCAGCGACATCTCGGTGAGCTCGGCGTTCGCGTGCCGGAAGCGGTCCTTCTCGTACTCGTCGCGCACGAAGGCGCGGATCACCCGGTTGCCGGTGATCTGCTCGCGCAGCACCTGGTTCACGGTGTCGAGGCGTACCTGCATGGCCCGGAACAGCGGGCGCAGCCGCCGCACGATCAGGGTCACGCAGACACCCAGCACGGGGACCACCGCGACGAGGACCGCGGACAGCGGCACGTCCAGGCCGAGCGCCAGCACGATGCCGCCCACGCACATGATGGGCGCGGACACCATCAGCGTGAACGTCATCAGGGCCAGCATCTGGACCTGCTGCACGTCGTTCGTCGTCCGGGTGATCAGCGAGGGCGCCCCGAAGTGACCCACCTCGCGGGAGGAGAAGGACTGCACCCGGTCGAACACGGCGGCCCGCACGTCCCGGCCCAGGGCCGCGGCGGTCCGCGCGCCGTAGTACACGGCACCGATGTTGCACACGACCTGGATCAGCGAGATACCGATCATCAAGGCGCCGAAGGACAGGATGTACCCGGTGTCGCCCTTCACGACGCCGCTGTCGATGATGTCCGCGTTCAGCGTGGGCAGATAGAGGGTGGCGCAGGTCTGCAGGAACTGCAGCACCACCAGGAGGGCGATGGGTTTCCGGTAGGGCCTGAGATAGGTCCGCAGAAGTCGTATGAGCACGCTTGGTCTCTCGGAGTCGGCGGTGGGAGCAGGGTGGTTGCCCCTGGCCCCTATCGTCGGACACTCCCCCCGCGTTACCTCAACCGATTAAGCCGACAGCAGTGCTTCGTACGGCCTTCCGGGTACGGAAGCGCTGGTTTCCTACCGGTCTCTTACCTTCCGCTACGACCGGAACGCCCCCGGATGCGTCTGCTCCCGCACCGACACGAACTGCTGCCGCACCGCCTGCCCCACCGCCAGGTCCTCGCCGGGCTCCAGGATCTGCGCGGCCGCCCCCTGCCAGGCCGGCGGGTTGCGCGGGTCGAGAGTGCCCTGCGACACACCGAGCGCCCAGGCGGCCTGCCGGGCGGCGCCGCGCGCCGCGTAGTCCGCGGGCTGCGGTACGACGACCTGCGCCCCGAAGATCGACGGTGCCGCCGTCTGCACGGCAGCCAGTTCGGCCGCCGCCCCCAGCAGAAAGACCCGCCGTACCTCCACACCGCGTCCGCGCAGCACGTCGAGCGCGTCGGCGAGCCCGCACAGCATGCCCTCGAACGCGGCCCGCGCGAGATGCTCCGCCTTCATCGACTCCCGCCGCAGCCCGGCGAGCGTCCCGGCGGTGTGCGGCAGGTTCGGCGTCCGCTCGCCTTCCAGATACGGCAGCAGTACGAGGCCGTGGGAGCCCGGCGTCGACTTCATCGCCAGCTCGGACAGGCTCTCCAGGTCGGGCAGCCCGAGCAGCTCGGAGGTGCCGCGCAGGGTGCGTACGGCGTTCAGCGTGGTGACGACCGGCAGGTGCATGCCGGTGGCGTCGGCCAGCGACGTGATCATCCCGGTGTTGTCGACGAGCGCCTCGGGGTGCACGGCCATGACGGAGCCGGAGGCCCCGAGCGAGACGACGGCGTCGCCGAGCCCGATCCCCAGCCCGAAGGCGGCGGCCATGGTCTCGCCGGTGCCGGCGGAGATCAGCAGCCCCTCCGGCGTCGTACCGGCCGCGTCGGAGGGGCCGATCACCTCGGGCAGCATGGCCTGGTGACCGAGCGCCAGCTCGACGAGGTCGGTGCGGTAGCCGCCGGTGGCGGCGGACCAGTAGCCGGTGCCGGAGGCGCCACCGCGGTCGGTGGTCCGGCGGACCGGCCTGCCGAGGAGCTGCCACACCAGCCAGTCGTGGGCCTGGAGGAGGACGGCGGTACGGGCGGCCGCGTCGGGCTCGTTCTTGACCAGCCAGCGGAGCTTGGTGACGGGCTGGGCGGCCTGGGGTACGCATCCCACCGCCTGCGCCCACGCCTCGCGCCCGCCGAGCGCGTCGACCAGATCGGCCGCCGCGACCTGGGCGCGCTTGTCGCCGCCGACGAGTGCGGGGCGCACGGTGTTGCCCTGGGCGTCCAGCGGCACGACCGCGTTCTGCTGGGACGACACGCCGATGGCCTGCACGCCCTCGAGGAGACCGCCGCCGGCCGCCTCGCCGAGGGAGAGGAGCCAGGCCTGGGGGTCGACGTCGGAGGGGCGGCCTTCCACCGGATGCTGGGCATACCCCTGTTTGAGCACGGCACCGGTGTCCGCGTCGCAGACGACGATGCGAGTGAAATCGGGCGAACTGTCCAGCCCGGCGACTATCCCCATGGCGGAAATTCTATGGGCCACGCGCCGTGGGAGTGCGCGGGCGCTGTCGGGCGCGGGTGCGTCGCGGTCCTTCGCGCCGTTCCCCGCGCCCCCAGGTCTGCTTCCGGCATCGCCCGGCTATGTGTTGCTGGTGCCCCAGTCGTCCTCTGCTGCACCGTTCGTGTTCCTGTTCCGCAGGGAGCGCACCCGCTGGGTCACCGACTCGGGAACCCGCTCGCCCACCTTCTCGCTCACCACGTGGTACGCCTTGCCCGCGAACTGGCGGCCCTGCTGGGCGGCCGACTCGGCGGTGTTGCGGACCGCGGGGTTCTGGGACACCTGACGTGCCGACTTCTTCAGCTGTTCGTAGCGTTCCCGTCCGGCCCGGGTGCCCAGCACGTAACCCAGTGCCAGCCCGGCGACGAACGTGAGCTTGTAGCGCATGGCGGAGCCACCCTTCCGTCGTGGAGGAGTACCGATTGGCGGAGCACCCCCCTGCTTGCGCTAATGTATGTGTCGCAGCGAACGCCCGCCCCCTGGCGAATACCCAGGGAGGTACGTTCGATGCAACGAGGCATTCCTCCGTAGCTCAATTGGCAGAGCAGCCGGCTGTTAACCGGCAGGTTACTGGTTCGAGTCCAGTCGGGGGAGCTTCGATCTTCCGTAGCTCAATTGGCAGAGCAGCCGGCTGTTAACCGGCAGGTTACTGGTTCGAGTCCAGTCGGGAGAGCGCGTTGAAAAAGGACCCCCGAAGGGGTCCTTTTTCATGTGATCGCCCTTGCCCCGGGAACCGTGCAGGTCACAGCGGAGTCCTTCAGGGCATGCGAAGTCGACCATACGAAGCAGGAGATCGTATGAGCGGCTATGCTGCGGCAGACGGCGCGCACACATGTACGCGACACGCCGCTATGGGGCGGTAGCTCAGCCGGTTAGAGCAGCGGACTCATAATCCGTCGGCCGTGGGTTCGAGTCCCACCCGCCCCACCTGTGCAGGCTTCTGACCTGCGGAAACGTTCATTTTGTTCTGTCGGGTCGTCAACTTTGCCTGAACGGACTGAATCCGCTGCTCGTGAGTTCGGCCTCGTTCCCGGTGTCGATAGTGCGAATGCACCCTGACCTGCACGGATGTTCCAGTTCGTAGCGGTTGAACCTTGCTGTATATGGCTCCTGTGGCTGGTTGGGCGCTGGATTCGGGACGCTGGCTGGACGCGAGGAAACCGGAAGGGGTCGCTCCGGCGCCGATCCATCCATTCTGCTCAGGGGTGTAGCAGGGTAGGTGCGGTGTGGTGGCGACTGGGCTTGCCTGGATCGTGCCGTTGCCGACGTGGCCGGGCGGCGTGAGGGAGAAACGGCCCGTACTGAAAACGGCCCCAGATCGCACCAGGGAGTCGCCCCCCAGTGCCTCACGGCTCCCCCGGGGCATATAAGCCGAGAGTTGCCGACGTACCCCGTTCGGCTGCTCGGACTACGGACTGCCTGTAGTTGGGTGGCCGAGTGACGGACGATGAGCAGGGTGCTGGGCACCCCCTAGATCACGGCGTAGCCGCCAACCGTGGGGCGGCGAGAAGCGGCCCATACAGGAAACGGCACGAAGGTCATTCAGGGTGCGCGGAGGGCCGTGAACCCTCACCGCGTCCCGTGCGCGGTGTTCGTTCTGCGACGCGGGGGACGCGGGGCAAGCCCAGCCTGCGCGGGGCCGACTCGTAGGCCTTGATCCTGTTCGCCTGGGAGTGGGAGCTATCTCCGTGTACACGGGGATAGCTCCCAGGCTGGTGTCGAGGGCTCCGAGACGGTCAAGTCGGTGCTGCGCATGCGGGGGATAGATCCTTGAAGATCTTCGACTCAAGGGTCTGTTTGGGTCTATGGCCGTGCCCAATGTTGGTGATGTATCATGGGTGCATACATCGTGGATGTTGGAGGTGTCCGATGTCCGTCACGCAGATTGATCTCGACGACGAGGCGCTGGCCGAGGCCATGCGGCTTATGGGTGTCACGACGAAGAAGGAGACCGTCAACGCGGCCCTTCGGGACTACGTGGCGCGGATCAAGCGGCTTGAGGCTGCGGAGAAGCTGGCCGCACGGGGTGCGCGTGGTGAGTTCGAGCAGGCCGCGGCGGCGCATGACGCGGAGAAGCGTGCGCGACGCGAGGCCTTCGAGTGATCACGTATCTGGTGGACACCTCGGCTCTGTGGCATCTGTTTCGCACCCCAGGTGCGTTGCGTCCCTGGGAGGGACACATTGCTGCCGGGGTGTTCCACCTCTGCGAGCCGACACGGGCCGAATTTCTCTACTCGGCAACCAGCCCGTCCCATCGGGATGAGCTCGCAGAGGAACTGGACGCGCTCTGCTTGCTCTCTCCGGTTCCGAAGAACGCCTGGCGTTGGGTCGACACCGCCCAGTACAAACTGACCCAGCGGGGCCAGCACCGCGCGGCTGGAGCGATCGACCTGTTGGTGTGTGCGACCGCGGTCCACCACGGGCACACCGTCCTCCACGTGGACAACGACTTCGCGACGGTGGCAGGAGTCCTCAAGGAAGTTCAGCAGCGGGACGTACGAGCTTGATCTTCTGGAGCCGGTTCACGCTGTCGGTTTGTTGGCCTCTCGATGATCGATCCCCAGGTCACTGCTCCAGAACTGTGAACCTGGTCGGTCCTCTGAGCGCGGCCGCCGCACCTTCCAGATCCGCGAGCCGAGCGGCAAGGGTGGCCTCCGCGAGCCGGGTCGGCAGTGCGGCGTTGAACTTGAGGCCGTTCAGCGCACGCGCGTCCACTGCCGGAAGACACAGCTGATCGGCGGCCTCCGAAATGACCTTCCTCCATTCTGAGGGCGTCGCGTCCTCGCGAAGTCGGATGCAGGTGTCAGTTGGCCGCTGGAGGGGATCGGCGATCGTGGTGAGCGTGGCGGCCAGGGTGGCGTTGGCCCGGTAGCCAGCCCAGGTCCACCAGCGCACACTGGTGTCGCGTCCGCCCCTTACGACCACCGTCCCGTCGGGGTGGATCAGTTCCGAGCTGCTCTCGCGTGCCTGAGTGAGCGCGGTCTTGGCGCGCCCGGTGAGGGCGACCGGTGGGTCGGCGCCGAGGAGTACTTCCCGTGCCGCGCGCGTCAGTTCGTACGAGGCGGTCCGGCCGGAAGCTGCTCCTCCCCAGCGCGCCTTCCCGCCGCCGTCGACCGGTTCGACGAAGCATCGCCGCCGGGACCAGTCGATGTACGTCACCTGCCAGCTCTGCCCGGCGAGGAGCAGGCGCCGAGGCCCCACCACCTCTTCGGTCAGCAGCGCGGGATTGGTCGTGCCGATCTCGGTACGTCCCGAGAGCACCGTAAATTCCGGAGCCGCGGTGAACACCGCGGTGAGGTCCATGAAGTGCCGGTAGCCGAAGCGGCGTTCCGCCTCGGGGCCGATGAACAGCATCCCTCCGTCCTGGTCGAGGAATCCTTCCTCGACCAGGTGGCGCACGATAGGTTCGGCCGAGACTCCGAAGGGACCGAGCCCTCCCCACCATTCCTGCCACATCCGGTCCCCGACTCGATGCTCCTGCAGGCAGAGGGCCAGCACTTGTTGGGCGACGATGTGGCGAGGCTCCGGCGGGGCCACCACCGGCTCCACCCAACCGCGCGACCACAGCAGTAGTAGGGCTGCTGCAGCGATCAGTCCGTCCTCGTCGACAGTGAGGAACAGACAGTTGCGGGTGGAACCCGGCCGTCGGCCGGTCCGGCCAAGACGCTGGAGGAAAGAGGCCACGGTGGCGGGTGCATCGATCTGGATGACGCGGTCCAAGTCGCCCACGTCGATGCCGAGTTCGAGGGTGCTGGTCGAGACGATCACGCAGTCGCGTGCTTCGGCGAAGGCTTCCTCTGCCCGCCGCCGCTCATCCACTGACAGGGACGCGTGGGACAGGAAAGTGGTCACACCCTTGGCCAGCAGGCTCTCTCCGAGCTTCTCGACCTGTCGGCGCGATTCGCAGAACACGAGCCGCTTCTCGCCGCGGTGCAGGGCAGCGATCACCCTGGCCGCGTTCTCCAGGGAGCCCACATAGTCGACCTGGATGTCGCCGGGCGGCGGCAGTACAGGGGATGCCTCGCGCAGGTGCGGGGCAACGACCCGTGCCGCGCGGTGCCCGCTCCCGGATCCCTGCAGCCAGGCGAGCAGGTGATCCGGGTTGCCCACCGTCGCGGAAAGCCCGATGCGTTGTACCGGTCGTCCCACGACCCGTTGCAGGCGCTCGAGCACGGCCAGCAGGTGCCATCCCCGGTCGTCCCCTGCGAAGGCGTGCACCTCGTCGACGACGATGGCCTGCAGTCCTGAGAAGAACGCCCGGTGATCGACATTGGTGCTGACGAGCATCGCTTCCAACGATTCCGGAGTGGTCAGCAGCACGTCCGGCCGGTCCCGCAGGATCTTCTTACGACGCGGCTGCGACACGTCTCCGTGCCACAGGGCGGCGGTCCGCCCCAGCCAGGAGGCGTACGTCTCCAGGCGCGGCAGAAGGTTGTTCAGCAGCGCCTTCAGCGGACAGACATACAGCACCGAGGTGCCGGTCCAGTTCTCCTGCGCCATCTTCGAAAGCAGCGGGAAGGAGGCGGCCTCGGTCTTCCCGCCGGCGGTCGGGGCCAGAAGAACAGCGTCCGAGCCGTCGAGCAGCGGCTCGATCGCCTCCTCCTGCAGCGGGCGGAGCCCCGGCCATCCCAGGGTGTTGACGATGTGATGGACCAGTCCGGGATGTAACCGGTCAAGTGGCTCGGGCGCGCCTGTCATGGCAGCTCCAGCTTGATCTCGTCGGCGCTGTCGGCTGCCGCGTTGCGTTCGACCTCGCTCAGCTCGGTGGCGTGCACTGTCAGCGCGTAGTCCTTACGCGGGTCGAAGTCGTCGAATTCGTCGACCCGGTCCATTACGTCCGCGACGAGCTTGCGCAGGAACAGCCGTGGGGCGATCCCGACCCGCCCGCCGAACTTGCCTGTCATGGCGGTGGCCAGTTCGGCTACGTACGCGTCGTCGACCCGCGCGGCAATGCGCTCAGGGTTCTTGGCCGTCCGAGCGTACAAGTCCCTCACCGAACGGCCGAGTTCGCCGAGTCGTACGAGGTCGAAGCCGGTCAGACGTAGTTGGACCGCCCGCGGCGAATCGAAGCGCGGATCGGTCGAGAAGTCCGTCGCCAGCCGTTGGGCGAGCGGCGGGAGTCGCTGTGCGCCCTGCTGTCCGTCGTAGAAGGCGGGGGTGCCGGTGATTACCAGGAAGAGCCCGGGGAAGCGGCCCGCGTCGATCTCGTCGAGAAGCTGACGCAGTGCGTTCAGCCCCTTCTCCCGTACGTCCCCCCGGACCCTTTGCAGGGTCTCGATCTCGTCCAGGACCACCAGGAGCCCGGGGTGCCCACAGTCCTTCAGTACGGTGAGCAGCCCCTGGAGGAAGCCGAGCGCCGCGAAGTGGTCCAGGTCTCCGCGTACTCCTGCGGTCCGTCGTGCGGAGGCGGCCACCGACTTCTGGCCGCCGAGCCAGGCGATCACAGCCTCGGCGGTCGCCGAATCCCCGGCAAGGGTGGCCTTGCGGTAGCCGCGCAGAGCCGCGGAGAACGCTGGCGTGGTCCGGGCGACCGCGCGCAGTCGTTCCTCCAGCAGCTCCTCGACCGCCGCCTCCAACGCCTCGTTTTTCTCTGCGAGTTCGGGATGTGCCTCGTCCACCTCTTGCTCAAGGGTGTAGAACCACCCGTCGATCACCGAGCGCAGCGCGCTGGCCGGTTCGGTCGCGGTGGTCAGCCGCTCGGTGAGCCGACGGTAGACGGTCTCCAGCTTGTGCAGCGGGGTCTCCGTCTCGGAGATCTGGATCTCGGCGGTGGCGAGCCCGGCCCGTTTGGCGCGTTCGGCGAGCCAGCGTGCGAAGAAGGTCTTGCCGGACCCGTACTCTCCGCGAATAGCGTGGAAGGACGCGCCACCCGATGCGATCGTGGAGATCCGCTCATCCAGGGCGGGCGTGAAACGGTCCAGGCCCACCGCGAACAGGTCGAGTCCTGCCTGCGGCACGGTGCCACGCCGCAGGGCGTCGATGACCTCGCGGCGGCGAGCGGCGCTGACGGATGGCGCGCTCACACGCTCTCCTCGGACAGCTCGAACTGCTCGCGCAGCGTCTCACGGTTGAGCCTGACCCTGGCCCGAGAGTCGATCAGGCTGATGACCTCGTAGCCCTCGATGTTCAGCAACCGGGTCAGCACGGTCACAAGGCCCTCGGGCCGGGTGTTAGTGCGGCCACCCGAGCCGATGGCGGCCGCGGCGACTGCCGCGAGCGAGAGCGTGCCGCCCGCGTGGTCGAGCGCGTCGATGACGGCGGCCACTACTTTGTGCTCCGGCGGCTTGCGGACGAACTTGCGCTGATGCTTGTAGATCGTGGTGTCGAGGATCCGCTGGCCGAGTGTGAGCACGGCCGGTTCCGCCGGTGGGGCGGCGGCGGGCACCTCGACCGCGTCGTCGGCGAAGAGCTCACCTTCCTGCGGCCGTGGCTTCGGCTTGGCCTTCGCTGCCCTTTTCCCCGGTTTGACAGGGATGGGCACCGGTAGGGATGTGGCTTCCGCCTCCCACCACGACGGCTGTACGGTTTCGCGTGGCAGCTCGCTCCACTCCGTGGGTGCCAGCTCTGCCGACGGCGCCAGGACCAGCACCGGCACCGTCATCTCGGCGAGCGCAGCACCGCCGTGGTACCCGGACTTGCGCGGGGTGTAGCGGATCTCCTCCGACCAGGGCACGGTGACCCGTCCGCCGTTCTCCAGCACCCGGGGCCCGGAAAGCGAGACCTCGCCTTCACCGACCTCCGGCCCCGTACGCCAGCGGGCCGACTCCACGCCCTCGGCGGTCGACGGCCCGACCTCGGCTCCTGTTCGGTCCAGCACATGCCCGTGATCGGACACCAGTACCACCGGACGCCCTTGCCCACGCGCGGAGTTGAGGAGCTCGGTGAGGTACTTCACCTGGCTCACCGACCAGTCGGCGAGTGTGCTCCGCTGCCCGTGATCGAGACTCTCGCCGATCGTGTTCAGTACGACGCCGACTACGTCGTCCGAGGCGATCGCTGCGACCAGCCGCGGGTCGAGCAACTGGTCGGCCGGCCCGGGGATTTCGTTCTTGTGGAAGAGGACTGCCGTGTGCCGGTGCTGATTCCAGAATGCGGCGAACCCCTCCTTCTCCGCGCTCTCACCGCCCGACACAGGCCGTCCGCACAGCAGGGTCGCCCGGCTGATCACCGTCACCGAAGGGACCATCGCGACAGCGGCGGCCCGCCGTCCGTCGCCGGACAGTTCGCTCCACCGCCCCGCCCCGGTCAGCTCCTCGCCGAGCTGGGCCGCGACCGCGCTGCTCATCCCGTCCAGGACGAGCACCAGCGGCGGCCGCACCTTCGTCAGCGGCAGTGCGATCGTCCGCAGGACGTCCTCAACGAGCAGCGCCCCACCGGGCTGCGCGGCGGTGGCGCGCTCGACCCACGGCCCGAGTTGGGCCGCGAATGCCTCGTCGAGCAGCGCCCGCCGCCGTCGCACCGCGTCGTGCACCGCGCGATACGCTAGCGCGGGCTCGGCCTCTCCACCGCCCACCCATAGCTGCGCGAGTGCCCGGTCCACCCACCCCCAGTCGGCCACATGCGTACGCACAGCCTGACCGACCGAGGACACGGCCGGTTCCGGCGTGTCCAGCCAGCGCCGCAGCCGTACCGCCATGCGCGCGAGCTCGACCTGCTTCGAGTAGAGGACGGAGGCGAGTTGATGCTCCGCCACATGCTCCCAGGCGGCTTGAGCGGCCTGTGGCCCTTTGGACAGGGCGTCGGCCAGCCTGCGCAGCCGCGCCTCGAAGCTGGATGGCAGGAAGGGGTTGCCGGCCAGTGCGGCGGTCAGATGGGCGTCGTCTGCCAGCCGGTCCGCCTGGTGCAGCACATCGACAACCCGCTGCAGGGCCTCCTCACTCTGTGGTCCCCGGCCCGATGCCTCGCCGATCCAGCGGGTCAGGGTGCCTTGCACCGCCCGCGCGTAGGCGCGCAGTTCGGAGGGCCGGGAGCCTCGCCCGAACACCGAGCCCAGTGCGACAGCCGCGTCGGCCGATGCCGTGTCGCCGGTCATGACGGACGCCAGCACACCCAGCGCGGTGGCCTCGGCCCCTCGCCCCTGGAGTGCGAGCCGCAGGAGCACAGGCGCAGCCTCGCCCGCACTCTGCGCCAGCCATTCGGTGATGCCCCGGCGTTCGGCCTCCGGCAGCGCGGCGAGGCGCTCGGGACCGCCCGGTGTACGGGACCAGGCCAGCAGCGCGTCGACGTCCACCGACGCCCCGCCCTCGAAGAGGCCCTCAAGCCCGAGCCGCACCCCGACCAACGCACGCATCGCCGCGTCCAGGGTGAGCACGGCGCCGTGCTGCGGCCAGCCGCCCTGCGCCGCATCGGGCTCGGCGTCGATCAGCGCGGCCGGCAGCCACAGCCATGGATCGCGCCGCATGCGCGGGTCGAGGTCGGAGGCGCCGAAGAGCTGCTTGACGATATCGGCCTCGTCTACGGCGATGATCTGCGAGCGCACCATCTCACCCAGCAGATCGAGACTGATCCGGTCCCCCGGCACATCCGTGGTGACCACCAGCAAGTCCGCGTCCTCGGTGGCCAGATGGGCCTGCCAAGCATCGGTGAGTCCGAGTACCGAGGTGGTATGGGCGACTCGGACCTTGCGCCGTGTCCCGTCGCCGACCGGCACGCTGAACTCTTCGGGCCCATTCGCCGCGTATTTCCCGTGCACCAGCAGCAGCCGCCGGCCCTTGGTACGGGTCAGCCGGGTGGTGAGCAGCCCGGTGATGACCCGCTGGTCGAGTTCGGGCACGAGGGCTCCCATCAGAGATCACCTTCCGGCAAGCTCAAGCCGTCATCCTGACCGGCCTGCACCACCTTCCATTTGATCTCGATCTCGACGTCCGGATGTGTGGCGGCGTACTCGCGAATCTCGTCCTGTACATCGGTGAGAGTCCGGTTGAGCGCGTGTTCCTGCACGTGCCCGCCCTCCGAGGCCTTCACCCGTCGCGAGCGACGAGGGGCAGCCGTAGCAGTGGTAGGCGGGGACGGCAGCGGTGACTGGTCGTCTGTGGTGGGGCTTGCACTGTTGTGACCGGTACCGGAGCCGGGGGAGTTCACCTCCGGCGCAACGGTCGGCGGGGGAGGTGGCAACACAGGCGCGACAGTGCTCAGCCGCGCCGCCTCGTTGATCAGAGCTACGGCCTGACCTCGTGCCGCGTTGAGGACGGGCTTCAGGCTGGTGTTGGGCTCGTTCCGCGACGCCGCGTCCGCGATCTCCGCGAGCAGTCGCTCGGACCGGTCGGCGAGGCCGTCCCCGCGGGCGGTGTACTTCCGTACGCTGTCGATCAGTTCCCAGTCGGTGCTCTCCAGCGAGTCCAGCACCTCCTGGGCCGAGGAGATCACCTTGCCCAGTTCGAAGTACGTGCTCACATACGTCGCAGCCGCCAGGTCCCGGGCGAGCGGTGTCGCCTCCGGAGTCTGCTTGATCCGCGCGAGGAGGTCGGCCGCGTCCCGCACCGACTGCTCGCGTGCGGTCGGCGCCTCGCCGGTGATGCCGAGGGCGGAGCGGTAGCGGGCCAGAGCCCGCCGTAGCCCGCTGACGGCGGCCTCGCGCGCCTCCGCCTTGGTGCGGACATCCGCCGCGAGCGCGTTGACGTTACGGGTGTACAGCTCCGTCGGCACGCTCGTGCCGAACAGCGCCGCGGCCCGCTCGTGCGCCCTGGTGTACTCCTCCTCGCTCGGCCGTTCCTGTGCCCGCAGCGCCCAGCCAGGGCCTATCTGGTCCAGTGCAGGCGCCTTTTCGGCCTTGCCGTTGTAGACCCAGGAGCGGTCCGCGAGCAGGGCGTAGGTCGCGATCACCAGATTGGAGACCAGCCTGTCCAGCCCCGTCCAGCCCAGTTCGGCGATCCAGGCGCGGATGTCTTCAACCCCGAAGTCGCCCTTCGTGCCGTGCTTGCCCGCCTGCTGGTCGATGTGCCGGCGCCAGTCCGTGGAGACGTTCAGCGGCCCGTCGTGCACCTCGCCCAGCTCCAGTGGATGCACGATCCGTGCCACATCGCCGAGGTCTCGGCTGTCGACGACGACTCGGCGCGAGCTGTCGTCCATGGCCTTGACGATCCAGCCGTAGGCCATCTTGAACTTCGCGGCGGTGACCGGCTTGCGGCTTTCCTGACGGTCGAAGTTCGGATGCTTGGGATACATCGCGTCCAGCAGCCCGTCGGCGAGCTTCAGCAGGTTGTACTCGAAGGCCCCGCCGCCCTGGAGCTGCGGACTGTGCCCGGCGTACAGCGCGTGGACGTGCTTGCCCTCGGTGACCTGGGCGCCCAGGTCACTCTCGTTGGCCCTGGCGATCCCGTACGCCTGATGCAGCACCTGCCCCAGCTGTGCGACGAGCGTTTCGCGCTGCGCCTCCAGCTGATGCCGCACCCGTACCTGGTCGTCAGAGCCGAGATGAGTCGCGAAGTCCTTCAAGCGGTCACGATCGAGCAGGTAGTTGATCTTCAGTAGGCGGCCGAGCTGGGTACCCCGCTGGCTGGAGACGAAGGACGGCAGCCAGACGACGGTCGCTGCGTCCGGCTTCTCCCGCTGCAGGCGGTAGACCCGGTTTTCGTCCGCGCTGGGTGTGCCCTTCTCGTCCTCGTCGAAGGGGTAGTCGATGACCAAGCGGATCCGGTCAGGGGTGGACGGTTCGAACTGCGCGTCGGGCAGGATCTGAGGATCGCGTACGTTCTCGAACACGAACTCCGCGGTCCGGCGCGTTCCGTGCCAGACGATCTCACGGTCGGCGACGAGCGTGCCGTTGTCGGCGATCTTCAACTCCCGCCACAGCCACTCCTGCACCCACCGCTTGCGTGCCCCGAGGGTGTCCTTCTCGCCGACGCTGTCCAGGATCGGCTCCACATCCAGATCAGACAGATGCAGCGTGAACACCGGGTCCAGGTCATGGCCGTCGCTGCGCAGCTCTCCGGGGAACTGCGCCTGGAGCTCCTGCATCCGCCTGACCACGATCCGGTCCTCCTGACCGGTGCGCGAGCGGATCGACCCGTGGTTCAGCGCGTTCAGCCGCGGCCCGGTCAACCGGGCGAGAGCCGGCACTTCGGGTGCGAGGTAGGCGAGCAGCATAGTCTTGACGAAGCGTTCGTCGGCGTTGTACTTGGTGTCTTCGGCAGACCCGTACTTCTCCAGCAGGTGGTCCTTCACCTTGCCGTGGAAGCGCGTCGCGGCCTCGGCCTCACTGCGCAACCGGTCGGTGAACGCCTCGCCCATCCCCTCGGCCAGTACGTCCCACAGGTCGCCCAGTGGGATCAACTCGCCGACCTTCATGTCCTCGCGCCGCTGGTAGAGCATCTGCTGGAGCAGCTTGAGACCGGTGCGCTCGCGCTGGAGTGCGCCGGAGAGTGCGACCAGGACGTTGAGGAGGACGGGCGAGACGGGGTAGAGCGCCTTGAAGTCCTTCCAGTCGGCGTGGGTGACGCCATTGGCGTCGAGGAGTACGTCACGTACCGACTGGTTCGAGGTCTCGATCCGGGCGAAGGCCGCTTCGAGGGCGGCCTTCGCGGCGTCGTCCCTGGGCTTGAGGACGCGCTCCTTGATGATCTCGGGGAGGTTGCGGTCCTCCAGACTGATCGGGTCGATGCGCCCTGCCAGGTACTTGACCTGCTGTTCAAGGTTCTTGGCCTCGGCGCCGACGGCGTCCGAACCGATCAGCTCGGACAGGTCGCGCTGGCGGGATATGAAGGAGATGACCGGCAGCGCGCGGCCGCCCGTGCCCGACTCGATCAGCTTGACCAGCTTGTTGACCTCGTCATTGACGAAGGTCCGCTCACGCAGGTGAGCCTGGAGCCAGAGGATCAGCTCGTCGAGGAAGAGGATCAGACCGTCGTAGCCGAGGGACTTGGCATGCCGGCTGATGATGTCCAGGCCGTTCTCCAGCGGGAGGAAAGCGTTCTTCGCGCCGAGAGCGCCACGGGAGTATGAGGAGTACGGACCGGACAGCAGTGCGGACGCCAGCCACTCGCGGACTTTCGGATCGGGGGAGGCGGCGAGGGCCTGGTCGAGGAGAGCCGGGGACCAGGTCTCCGGGGCCTCCTTGACGTCGAGGTCGACCAGGTCGTCCTCGTCGTCGGCCGCTGAGGTCTGCAGGGCGGGTGTCTTCTCCTCCTTGGGCAGCGCAGGATTGCCGAGCCAGCGGACGAACTGCTCGTCGTCGGCGAAGAACTCCCGCTGGCGGTGGGCGTCGTCGAACATCGCGTCAGCCCGGTAGACCGGCGGCACCGGCGCGTCCGGGTGTAACTGCCGGACTGTACGGACGTAGCCGCCGAGGATCGCCGAGTCGAGATCGGTCGCGCCGACCAGGTGGAACGGCACCATCAGGAACTTCCGGTTCCGTAGCCATGCGTCGTGATCCGCGATGATCGGCTGGAGCGTGGGTTTGGCGCGAGCGGCGGGGTCGTTCGAGAGGATCGCGTGCAGCACGGTCATGAAGTGGCTCTTGCCGGAGCCGAAGGAGCCGTGCAGATAGGCGGCGTCGGACGTCCCCGCCCGTACGGATGCCTCGACGATCTTCAGCGCACGACGCAGTGCCTGTTCCAGCTGCGGAGTGACCACGTACTCGGCCACGCGCTTGGCGGTCTCGTCGAAGCCACCGGACAGCTCGATCTTGAACGACCCGGCACGGACCACCTCGGACAGGTCCAATACGTCCCGGAGGTAGAGCTCGCCGCCGCTGCTACTCATCGTCTTCCACCATCTTCATCGTGCCCGTTGTCTTCGTCTGTGCTGCCGTGGTTGCCGTCTTACGCGCCCGGGCCTTCTTCACCGGACGCCAGTCGCTGAGCGAGCTCGGGGTAAGCTGCGCGCTCGCCAACTCCCCGTCCAGGAAGCTCTGGAACTCCTCGGCGGCCGACTGCTCACCCCACTCCTCGTCGACCTCCCCGAACCATTGCCGCAGCCACGGCATGAGCTCCGCTATCCCGGAGAGCAGCGGCACGAGCCGCTCGGCCGCCCAGTCCTGCTGCTTGCGGCGCTCGCTGACGATGTTCAGCAGGGCGGTCGCCTGGTCGCGTTGATCCCAGCCCGCCCAGCCGAGGAGGAGGGTCGGGTCGGAGTCGGGGTTCGCGTCCGGGTAGGACACGAAACGCTCCTTGGGTACGTCGAGCTTCCCGCGGTTCGACCAGTAGGACTGCTTGGTGAAGTCCGCGGAGGTGTACTTCGGCGGTACGGGGATGTCTAGCCGCTCGCCGGTACGGTCCTCCTCGCGCTGCTGCTCCCAGGCCTTCTCCCACTGAGCGCGCTTGCGCAGGCCGGTGTCCTTGTACCGGTAAGCGGCGAGGTATGGGACGTGCTCGGCGTCCACCACGTCGGTCAGGACCTGGGTGAGGGAGAGGTTCGGCTTGCCGAGGTGGGTGGCGTAGAGGTGGGCTGTGTTGAGGATCGCTTTCGCGTCGGGGAGCCTCTCCAACTCGTCGGCGAGCTGGCCGACGGTGAGGGTGCGGGGCTGCACGAAGTTGTTGAGGACGTGGAACCAGAGTGACTTGTCCTCACAGCGGTCGAGTAACCAGGTGCGGAGCGCGGCCTTTTCGCGCTTCTCCCAGGGGCCGGTGGCCCAGCGTCGCTTGCACTCGGGGCGCTCGATGAGCGCGAGGTCGCGGCGGGCGGAGATGGTGTCGATACGGGCTTGCACGATGGCCTGGTACCAGTGCGGCCAGTGGGTCGGGATCTCGGTGACAGGTGTGGAGTTGTGGCGGTCGAACCAGGCGGTCTCCAGTTCCCCGGCGGCCTGCTTGCGCGCGAGGACGATCTCGAACGCTCGCTCCCCGAGCTTGACTTGGGGAATGGTGGTGGGCGCGGGGGAGGAGGCGGTGAGGCGGGTCTTTTCGGCGTCGGTGAGGAGCTCGTAGGAGTGGTAGACCTCCCAGTCGAGCTCCTCTTGGAGTGCGATCATGCGCTGCCGGGTGTGGGTCCAGGCGTCGTGGGCGGTGTTGAGACGGGCGCGGGTGGGCGGCTCGTCGGCGGCACAGATGGCGGAAGGCTCGTGGGTGGCGAGCTCCTGGGCGAGGGTGTCGAGGGAACGGCCGAGGGGGAGAGGGAGCAGGGCGGGGAGGGGGAACGCCTGGAGCTTGGTGCCGGTGAACTCGTAGAAGCGTTCCCACTCCTGTGACTTGAATCCCTCATTGATTCCCTGGCTTCCCTTGTCATGGCTGACCTGTTTGAGCCAGAAACACGCCGTTGACGAGTTGAGGATCCCGAGCAACGCCAAGTGCTCGTCCTCAGTCGCTCCCTCCGGCAACTTGATCACCGGCGCAGTGCGGTTGAACAGACGCGACTGAGTGTCGAGCGTGAAGTGATTGTGCGTGGAAACAAAGGCGAAGGAGATTCCCTTCGCGGTGGTGAGTTTACTCGAATAGTTTTCGAGATGGCAGTACCAGGGATAGTCGTTCTCGATCACCGTCTTGCCGAAGATGACGCGGTTTGTTAACTGCGTTCGGAACGGCCATAAACTGTGCGTCACAAGGTGACTGTCATGATCAATAGATATTCGGTTATCTTGTCCCGAATAAGGATTCCGTACAGTGACAGACCCAGTGAACCGGAAGTCTCGTACGACGTCACCTGTGATCAGCGTTCGGATGGTGGACTCGTCACCGAGTCGCTGTGCGGTACCAAGGTCTGGGAGGAAGAAAGCGTCGTCAGCTCCAGTTGCAGTGGTCCGCCCGATGCTGACGGCTCTAGAGCCAAGCTTCTCCCGACCTGACGCAATCCCGTCGGCGAGTTCTCCAGCTCCACCTCCACTCAGAGACCACGGGAACTGAGCGAGCTTGCTACGTGGAGAATCGATCGCTGAGACCCATGCGCTCCCGCTGCCAGGGCGATCGTGCTGATCGACGATGGCTGACCAGACGAGCCCCTCAGCCGCGTTCTTCGGCTGAGACGGTTCACCTCGGATTCCGAGAACGGCGCGAATCGGTTCGCCCTGGTAAGCTACTCTATTTCGCCCGACCAGAATGACAGTTGGGGTCCCATGCCCGGGGATGTAGGCTCCAGAGGTGTCGATGACCTGCGTCAGATCGACCTTTTGGTGGAACCAATCGATCAGCTTCCTGCCGAACTCCCGCTTCATGAAGGAGTTGGCCGTGATCTGCCCGGAAAACCCCGCCGCGCGTTCCGACCCGCTTGCACGCACTGCCAGTTCAAAGATGCGCTGTGCGAACGGAACCGACAGTGCGTATGTACCCCCGCACGTGTCGTATCGGTCACGATAGTTCTTGTTCTCCTGCTTGTCCTTGACCGTGATATACGGCGGGTTTCCGACCACCACGTGATACGAGCCTCGGCCAAGGAGATCGCATCGCTCAATGAAGGTGTCGATGTCCTCGGTCCGGTACAGGAACGGCTCGGTGTCTCCATCCTCCGGTAGAGTGTCGTGTTCCCGACCCGCGTCCCGTCCATGCAGCAGCGAATCCCCCACCGCGATGTTGATCGGGAACTCTTTCAGTGCGTTCAGCCGCCGCTTCTCCGGGGCTTCCTCAGCCGCCTTCAATACCGCGACCAGCAGCCGGAACCGGGCGACCGCCACCGCGAACGGGTTCTTGTCGCAGCCGTGGACCGAAGACAGCGCGCGCCGGATCAGGGTCCACTCGTCCGCGACCTTGTCCGTATCCCGCCACTTCTTCAGTAGCCGCTCGAACATCCCCAGCAGGAAGTGTCCTGACCCGCATGCGGGGTCGATTGCTCTCAGGCCCGCCGGGAGTTCGCGCACCCTGTCCCGGCCGTCACGGATCTTCACAACATGCTCTAGCCCGAACTCCGCCACCGCCGGTTCCAGCGTCAGGTCGAGGATGAACTCCTCCACGAACACCGGGGTTTGGAGCAGGGCGTAAGTCTTCCGGGCGTGTTCACTCAGGTCCTGGTACAGGTCTCCCAGGAAGCGTGTGTCCAAGTCCTCGTCCGCGAAACTGTGGACGATCTCACCTTCCGCTCCGACCCGCCGCCAGAACTTCAACAACCCCGTCGCCGCCTCGTACGACGGCTCGATCTCCCACATCGGGTTGTGTGCGCGGTCGAAGAGGCCCGCGACCGTCGGGTTGGTGCCGGCCAAGTGGTCGAATGCCGCGATGATCCAGTCGCGGTCGTTCTTCTCCGGGTTCGCGGCGAAGAACGCCGCGTCGTGGTCCTCCGCGTCCTTGAGGCGTTCGCCGACACCCGCTAACCACGGACGGGCGATGAGCCCGTTGTCCTCGCAGAAGCGTACGAAGACGCAGCCGAGTACCCACGCCGCCGCGACCTGCGTGACCCGCTCGTCCCGCCACGCCTCGTACGTGGCCGCCGTACGCCCTGCGGCGTATGCCCTCCCGTACTCGGCACCCAGCCGCTCCCGGTACTCCTCCACCGAGTCGCTGCGCGCCCGCAGATCGTCCTCCAAGCCCGAGACCTGCTTGCGGAGGTCCTTCAGTAAGCCGTCCTTGCCACTGCCGCGCGTGCTCACTGTGCCAATCCCCCTTGAAATGCAGCCAAGTTCTTGAGGAAGTCCTCCGTCAGCACCACGCGTTCCGCGTCGCCGCCGGTCACCTCCACTGTTCGTCCGTCCAGCTCCGGTGCGCTGTGCGCGTTGTGCGAGGGGGTGAGCAGCCATAGTCCGTGCGGTCGGCCGCCCGGTTTGCGGGCCTCCCGCTGGAGCCCCACCAGCAGCTCGTGCCCGCCCGCCTCGTAGTAGTGGGCGAGCAGTCCGGCCGTGTGGACGAACAGAATCGTCCCCCGCTCCCGACCGGCCGCCTCCTCCAGCCGCTCCGCGACGCGGGGCCATATTCGAACCACGAACGACCGCAGCCCGCCCGGCAGTTCACCGCTCCTGGTGTGCCGGGTGTCCGCGCCCAGCACCCTGGACCAGTCCGTGCCGTGCTCGGTGGCCAGCGCCCGGAACTCCTTCAGGAAGACCCGCGCCAGATTCACCGACACCACCGGAAACGCACTCGCGATCGCCTCCGGCACCGATCCGTTCTCGCTCCGCATCCGCTTGACCGCCACGTTCAGCGCGAGGAAACCGCCGTCCCGTACCGCGGAGTTGAGTTTCGAGGTGAGCAGGGCCACCGGATCCCGCCCGGCCCCCGCCCTCGCCGCCTGTGCGCGGGAGACTGCCGTCACCGTGCCCGTGGAGGACGAGTACAGCCAGCTGCTGCCGCCGCCCACCGGGGCGACCGGCATCGGCGGCTTGAAACGCTGCTCGGCTGTCTCGTACGTCAGAGGGAAGCCGGCCTTCTTCAGCGCGTCCTCGACCTCGACATACGTGGGCTTGCCGAGAGCCATCTCGGGGAAGCGCGAACGCAGCCGGGCCAGCAGCCCGTCCAGGCTGATGCCGACCTCGCGCCGCACACCCGCCGCGGCTTGCGAGATCTGCAGGGCCCGCCATAGCTCCAGCGACTTGGGATACACCTCAAGGCGCGGTGAGGCGGCTGCCTCTGCCGAGGTCGCCGCAGCGAGTGTGACCAGCCGGGCGTCGGGCAGCGGATCCATGCCCTCGGGCGTGCCCACGGCACGCAGGTCGCGCAGCGCCGCGCTGCGGTCGGGAAGGGGATCGGCAGCGGCGATCTTCTCGGCGGCGTCGCCCAACGCTATGGCGTATGCGGCGAGTTCGTCCGACGTCGGGTCGTCGGAGCCGTCAAGCGACTCCAGGGCCACGATCAGCCGCCCCCGGCGCCGGAACTGTGCGAGTCGAGGCTCGTGCTCCTCGTCGCGGCCGGTGAGCAGCGTCTCGGCGGTGACCGCCGCCCGGACGACAGCGAGTGCGACGGCCTCCGTATCCTCGTTCGTCTCGCTCTCCGAGCCGTGGCCGGCGGCGAGTACTCGAGCCAGTTCGCGGGCGGTCATCACGCGGCCCGCATCCCGGACCGCGTCGACCAGTTCACCGCACAGGATGTCCATCCAGCCCGCATCGGCCCAATCGCCGATGGCTGAGCCTAGGTGCCTGGAGACGGTGTATTCAGAGGCTTTGACCGCTGCAGCGACCTGCCGGTTGGTCGGCCAGGCACCGGCTTCCGAGTTGCCGTCGAGCCCGAGCCAGGCCGCGACCACTTGCGGCCGTTTGTTGTCCTTGCGGCCCGTGGGTTCAGGGTTGAGGAGGGATGCGAGTCGTTCCACGTTCTGCCGGGCCTCGTGTTGCGCGCTGAGCTTTTTGTCTGTGACTGGCCCGTCAGTCTCAATCGGCTTTACTGGCACGGCAGTCGTGGTCTTGGACTTCTTCGGACGGAGCGCCGCTGTCCACTGTCTGTGCCGCCGGTTGAGTTCTTTCTTGACCACCGCGCCGATCCCGCGCTTGTTGCGGAAGCGTGGCAACGGCACGTCCAGCAGTTCGCCGACTGTCACCGCGCCGAGTTCCTCGGCCACCGCCGCCGCCCGTTCGGTCAGCCCCGCGTCCCTGAGCGTGGTGGAGAGTTTCGCCTTGTCCGCGTACAAGTCGCGGATGTCGTCCTCGGACAAGCCCTCAGGCAGACCGCCGACCCCGAGGAGCGACACGGTGTCCGTGGTCGGAGGCGGTTGGGTGCGGTCGGCGTCGGTGAAGATCGCCCGCCAAGCATCCCGCATCTGCCGCAGTGTTTCGAAGCGGCGGTTGACGTCCCGGTGCAGTGCCCGCTCGAAGAACGCCTCAAGCCCCGGACGCAGTACGGCTACGAAGGCATCGGAGGCGAGGAGCGGGGTTTCGTCCTTCATGGCGGTCAGCGGGTCGTCGGTGCCATTGCCCCACGTGGGCCGCTCGGCGGCGGCCAGCTCGTGCAGGACGACGGCGGCCGCGTACCGCTCCGCGTAGTCGTCGTACACAGGCCGTCGTGCGTCACCCAGGAACGGGTCGAGGTAGCCGCGGGTGCCCGCCTTGATGTCCCGGTCGGAGACGGCTGCCAGAGAGAAGTCGAACAGCATCAGCTGTTGCTCGCCGTCCTCCCTGACCTTGATCCCGAGGTTGTCGGGTTTGAGGTCGCGGTGGCGCATGCCCCTGGCAGCCAAGTCGTCCAGCGCCGTGAAGAGGTCCTCGCCACAGGTCGCCAACTCCTCGTAGCCCAGCGGCCCGTGGCTGCGCAGCCGCTGGCCCAACGTCTCGGGGCCCGCGTACTCCAGGGCCAGTACGGTTCGGCCGGCGAGGGTGCGAGGACCCTCGTACAGTTTGACGATGCGGCCGCTGCTCACCTGCTGCAGGGCTGCGGCCTCGGAGGCCAGACGCTCGTTCTTCTCCGCGTCCAGAGCGACCTTGAGGACCCGTTCCTCCTCCACCCTCCGCCCACGTTCGTCCTCGCTGGCGCGGGTCACATACAGGGCGCGCGCGGTGGAGCCCGTGCCGAGCACCCGCTCCACCGTCCAGTCGCCGTCGACGGCCTGTCCGGGTGTGGCGTCGAGAGGGTCGGCCTCCACGGCGATGGCCTGGGCGGCACGGGCCTGCTCGGCTTCGTCGAGCCGGGCGAGGAAGGCGTCGGCGGAGTCGAGGCGCTCGTCGACCGAGGCCCGGGTGGCTGCGTACACCAGCTCGTCGAGGCCGGAGTCGACGGCGTCGCTGACCGCGTACATGTGCAGTCCGCCGTCGGCTTGGAGCCGCTCCTTGAGCGCGGTACGGGTTTCGGCGGGCGGCATCCCCGTCAGGATGTGGTGGGCGACCGCGCCGAGGCCGAAGACGTCCAGGTCCACTGGGTCGGGGTAGTCGGCGTCGGTCTCGGGCGCGAGGAAGCACTGGGCGGCGTCCTCGATGTGCTCCCCGGTGAAGGAGGACTCGCCGAGCGAGCGTAGTGAGGTGGTGTCGAAGTCGCGTGCGGACGCTTGCCAGTCGATGATCCGCAGCACTGGATTGCTGCCGTTCTCCCGCGCGCTGACGTACACCGAGCGGGCAGCCAGCGCGCGGTGGTAGAGCGAGCGGCGGTGGGCGTAGCGGACGGCCTCGGCAAGCTGGCGGACCATGTCGCGGCGCACTGCGTCGGTCAGCTTCGCGCCGTACACAGCAAGGTAGTTGTCCAGACGGAGATCGCTCTCACGGTGGCGGAACAGGATCGCCGGACCGCCCTGGTGCTGGCGCAAGGTGACGGCCTGGGCGATGCCGCGGTGAGCGATGCCCTGGAGCACCTGGTACTCGCGCTCCGCGGCCCGGGTGGCGGAGCGGCGCTGCTCTTCGCTCGCTAACTGCTCGACGAGGTAGACCCGGACCCGGCCCTCCTCGTGGATCATCTCCTTGCGCTCCGCGAGCCTGTCCTCCCAGGTGGGGCCCGCGTCCAGGGGGCGGGAGGAGAGCTTCCAACCGTCGCCGAAGTCGAGGTGGGCCGTGGAGGCTCGCACCCCGATCTTCTTCATCAGAGCGGGGAGGTGTCGGGCGAAGTTCTCGGTTATTCGCCAGTTCTCGCGCTCCGGCGGGAGGCTCAGGAAGTCGTCCCAGATGCCGGGCAGCTCTGTCCTGGAACCGTCACGCCCGTACACATGAGTGCGCTGTACCGTGTCCAGCTCGCTGTCGAGCAGCGGATCGGAGAGGAAGACGGCCGGGTCGATGCGCGGGATCCGTTCTCCCGGACAGATCTCGCGGGCGGCTTCCTGGAGACGGGACTTGAGCTCCTTGGACTTGAGGTCGGTGAGGTGCAACGGATTGCGGATCGTGCGGATCCGGCCGTCGGGTGCGTGGAAGCTCCAGGTGTCGCCGCTGTTGACGACCCGGCCCGGGTGCCCCTTCAGCTCGACCAGGTACAAGCCGCGGGGTACGGCGATGAAGAGATCGCACTCATTGATCCGGCCGCTCATGGCAGTGAAGGAAAAGGTCGCCCAGGCGTAGTGCGGGGCGGTGAGCGGCATCCGCTGCTTGATGTGATCGAGGGCCGTCTGCTCCCAGGGAAACGGAGAGGGCCGCGTCTGATACCAGCGTTTCACCTGAGGTGGACCGGGCCTGGGGGTCGCCTGGCCGGCTGCTGCCGCCACCGCCGTTCACCGCACCTTTCGTCTGCCCGATCCACCCGCCTATCGATGTGATCCGTGGGAAGCGTGATGGGATGTGGTGAATCGCGACATGGTCATATCATCAGATAAATGAGTGGGACATCTTGCCAGGTGGGAGGAGGTGTCGCAGGGGCCAGACGCCAAGTTGGGGCGGTTTGGACGTGAACCAGATGAAGATTGTCGCGATCAGGCCATTCTGTGGCCGGTATGCCATGCGTCACGGCGCGTCTGCCTATGATCATGTGGCACTCAATGAGCCGCAGGCGGGGAGACGAATATGGCCGGGGCGGTGCGCCAACGGACCGTGTATTTCTTCGAGGTCGTCGAAGCCAAAGACGGCCAGCCCCGCATGGAACCCCAGCCCTGGCGGGACTTCCTTGACCGTGTCGCGGCCTCGGAGCCGCACGAGCGGATCGTGCGCAGCGCGGACGACCAACTGGTCGGGATCGTGGATACGGCCACCGAGGCGGACCATCTCCAGCTCGCCAAGATCACTGGTGAAGTACCGCACCAACTCGACCACAGCAACGGCACCATTGAAGCCTTACAGCTCGCGGCCGGCACGGATGTCGTCCACGTGACCACGCTCTGCTTCCTGCCCTACGGAAACATCATCGGCGCCCTGCCCGGCGGCTTCTCCGCGCCGCGCGTAAGCGCCATCACCAAGTGGCTGAACGGGATCGGACTCCCGTGCGGCGAGGTCGTACTCAAGCCGGTCATTCACGCGCGAGCCCGTGAGAAACTCAACCGCATCGAGGCGGTGTCGGAGTTCACCGTGCAGCTCGAAGGCGCCCCGGCGGACACGGCCAGTGCCTTGAGCGCGCGAGGCGACCTCGCGGACTCGTTGCGGAGCTTCGGGCAGCGTCATCCCGACACTTCCATCACGCTCTCGTTGAAGGTTCCCAGGCGCGGGGGACGGCTGAGCAAACTCCGCAGGAACCGTGCCGCCACCCAACTGCGCAGTGATGTACTGCAGTTCATTCCCGACCTCGATGAGTGGATGGACGAGTCGGGTGTGGTGCGCTCGGTCAGCGGCCAGGTCGCTATACGGGACGCACACCGGCAGTCCCTGGAGTACGAGCCGCTCGACTTCCTGGCACACCGCATCACAGCGCAGTGCGAAGTGCCGATCGCGTTCACCGACGGCCGATCGGTCGATCTGCATTACGCCGTCGACGCGATCTTCGCCGCGGCCCGTACGCATGAACGTGCGCTCCAGGAAGCCTGTCAGTACCGGCCGCTAACCTGAGCAGCAGCGCAGGAGTTGGGGGCCGACGTGCTGGATTGGCTGTGGCGGCGATGGGTGGGGCGGCCGGCGGTGGACTGGATCCTTGCGCTGACGGTCACTGGCGTGCATGCGGCGGCTGTGCAGATCGCAGGTGGCGGGGATGTGCTGGCCTGGCCCGACAGGGAGCAGAGGATCGCTGTCTACACCGCGACGGCGACCGTCGCCGCCGTCGTCGGCAGCTTCATCACTGCGGCCGTTACCCTGTACGCCGCATCCACCGGGCAACGTATGCGCACGCTGCGCACGCATCCTGTACAGGGGCCGCAGTTCCGCCGGAATTGGATGAGCATCCTCAGTGCGACGCTGGTGATCTCTGGGCTGTGCCTGCTGGCCATCATCCTCGATACGACGCAGAGGGACCCAGGCGGGACACACTGGTTGGCCGAGGCGGCCATGGCGCTGGGGGTGGCACGGGCGACACGGCTGGTGTGGCTGTTCGGCAAAGTCATCGCGGGGGGCGATATCGATCTCGCGGATGTCACGCTCACTCCGTCGGGGCCGGCCCCGACATCGCCGCCGGCGCGGCGGCCGGGAGGGTGAGAGGTGTAGGGGCGGAGCCTCGGTGCATCCGGAAGGGGAATCCGCTGTGCACCGTTTCGGAGCGCGTCTCCCAGTTGAGGGAGACGGCCCCTGGGACGGCCGGGTTTGTCCATCCGGGACGCGTTCTGGACGCAGGTTGGACACAAGGATCGGAAAAGACTGACAAGGGCTGAGAAGGGCTGAGGCGTCAATCCCCGTCTGAGCTGGGGAAACGGCCAGGATTGGCATTGATCGACAAGGGCCGCCAAGATCCTCAAAGGACTCATAATCCGTCGGCCGTGGGTTCGAGTCCCACCCGCCCCACCTGTGCAGGTCGCTGACCTGCGGAAACGTTCACTTTTTGGGGTGGCGGGGCGTCAACTCTGCCTGAACGGACCGAATCCGCGTGCCGACACCGGGAGTGTCACCGGTGCCGCGTCGTGACCAGCTCGTCGGTGTACCGGGCGAGGGTGTCCTCGGCCGTGGGGACGGGGCCGAACAGCTGCTCCTGGCGGCGCGGGTCGGCGACGTAGCGGCCCGTGTCGAACCAGGCGAACATCGCGGTCATGTCCTTGACGAGGGGCATGAAGCGGCCGGCGACGGCTCCTACGGCGCGGGCGACGGCGGAGGGCACGGCCCACACCTTGATCTTCTTTCCGGCCCGGCTGCCCATCAGGTCGGCCATCTCGCGCATGCTGACCGGGCGGTCCCAGCCGATGTCGATGCGCTCGCCGTTGGCGGCGTCGGCGTCGACGGCGGCCGCCAGGTAGGCCGCGAGGTCGGAGGTGTGGACGAAGGTCAGCGGGACGGTGGTCTTGCCGATCCACGTCAGGCGGCCCTTGTCGATCGGGTTGCCCGCCATGGTTCCGATCTGGTCGAGGAAGGCCCCGGGGCGCAGTGCGACGAAGGGGACGCCGAGCTGTTCGAGCTTGTCCTCGGCGATCTTCTTGTGCCAGAAGTGCGGGACCTGGGGCGTCCGGTCGCTGGTGAGGATGCTGGTCAGGACGAACCGCCGGATGCCGGCGCGGTGGGCGGCCTCGGCGAGGTTGGCGTTGCCGACGGTGTCGATGTCGTGCGCGTTCTTGCCGCCGCGGGTGTAGCCGGCGGCGGTGGTGATCATGGCATCGGCGCCGTTCATGGCGGCGACGAGCGAGTCGAGGTCGAGCATGTCGCCGCGGGCGATCTCGACACCCCGCTTTTCGAGCCTGCTCGCGTCGGTGGTCGGCCGGACCAGGGCGCGGACGTTCTTGCCGCGCTTGAGCAGTTCGTCGACGACCTTGCCGCCGAGGGAGCCGGTCGCGCCGACGACGAGGACGGGGAGGGTGGTGGTCATGGGGGGTCTCACTTTCCGTCAGGTCAGTGGTGGGGGATGCGGGGCGGGGCAGTGTCGGCCGCGGGCATGGCGCCGTCGGCCTGCGGGAGCCTGGGGAGGGTGAAGGTGCCCTGGGCGTGGGTGATGCGGCCGTCGTTGAGGTGCGGCCGGCCGGCGAAGCGGTAGGGCTCGCCGGCCCCGCGAGGTGTTGCCCGGCACCCGAACGGGTTCCGTCCTGATGAGCGGGAGGGTTCGCACTCCAGGACGGAACCGGGGCGCTTGCCGAGGGGAGTTACTCGGATTCTTCCCGCGGAACAGCGCGGCTGTTGATCGCGTCGGCGATGACGTAGGCCGTGCGGACGAAGGACTCCGCTTCCTGCGCCGACAGGTTCAGCGCGGAAGTCTCCTCCAGGGCCCGCCACATGGCCGTCAGGGGCTCGCGCATCGCCCGCCCCTTGTCGGTGAGGTGGACGACCATGACGCGCCGGTCGTGTGCGGCCGGCTCGCGCACGAGCAGACCGGCCTCCTGCATGCGGCGCAGGGACTTGGAGACGGTGGAGTGGTCCAGGCCGACGCTCTCGAGCAGTTCGGACTGGGTCTGGCCGTCCCGGTCGAGGAGTTGCATGAGCAGCAGTTCCTGTCCGGGGTGCAGGTCCATCTCGCGGAGCATGACGGCGGCGCGGGCGCGGTGGGCGCGGGCGAGTTGGAAGATCGCGTAGCTCATCGGTCCCTCGCCGGCCGTGGAAGGGGTGCGGTGGGTGGAGGCGGGCATGCGGTTCCTCAGACGGTGTGGGTGGGGTAGTCGGTGTAGCCGGCCACTCCGCCGCCGTAGAAGGTCGCCGGGTCGGGGGTGTTCAGCGGCGCGTCAGAGCGTAGCCGCTCAACCAGGTCCGGGTTGGCGAGCGCGAGGGCGCCGACGGAGACCAGGTCGGCCGTGCCGTTGTCGACGTCCTTGGCGCGGGTGGGCAGGTCGGTGCCGCCCCGGTTGAGGATCAGCGTGGTCGGCCACAGCGCGCGCAGGGTGCCCAGCAGCTCCTCGTCGCCGGCGTGCATCACGTGGAGGTAGGCGAGGCCGAGCGGGCTCAGGGCGCGCAGGAGCGCCGGGTACAGCTCGGCGGTGTCGGACTCGGCGATGTCGTTGAAGGGGTTGCCGGGGGAGATGCGCAGGCCGGTGCGGTCGGCGCCGATCTCTTCGGCCACGGCGGCGGCGACCTCGACGGCGAAGCGGATGCGGTTTTCGATGGAGCCGCCGTAGTGGTCGGTGCGCTGGTTGGTGTTGTCGGCGAGGAACTGGTGCAGGAGGTAGCCGTTGGCACCGTGGATCTCGACGCCGTCGGCGCCGGCCGCGATGGCGGCCGCCGCGGCGCGGCGGAAGTCGTCGACGGTCGCCGCGACCTCCTGTGTCGACAGAGCACGGGGCGTGGGCATCTCCTGGGGCCCGGACATGGTGAACATCGCGCCCTGCGGCTGGATCGCGGAAGGGGCGACCGGCTGACGGCCGTGCGGGGTGTTGTCGGGGTGGGCGATACGTCCGGTGTGCATCAGCTGGATGACGATCCGGCCGTCGGCCTCGTGCACGGCGTCGGTGACCTTGCGCCACCCGGCGATCTGCTCGTCGTTGTGGATGCCGGGGGTCAGGAGGTAGCCCTGGCCGTCCGTGGAGGGCTGGGTGCCCTCGGTGATGATGAGCGCGTGCGAGGCCCGCTGGGCGTAGTACTCGGCGTTCAGCTCGGTCGGTACGCCTTCGGGTGTGGAGCGGTCGCGGGTCATGGGGGCCATGACCAGGCGGTGCGGGAGGGAGATGTCACCGACGGTGGTCGGTGTCCACAGGGCGTTCAGCATGAGGGGTCCTTCGGTGCGGTGATGGCCGAAACAGGGGAGAGGCGGGCGTGGTCAGTCGACGGTGAGGACGAGCTTGCCCCGCACGTGCCCGGCGTCGCTGACCTGCTGGGCCGTGGCGGCCTCGGCGAGCGGGTAGGCGGTGACAGTGGTGACGACCTTGCCGGTCGCGGCGTCCTGCGCCAGCGCGGCCAGGCCGGCGGCGGAGCGTTCCCGGGGACTGCTGGAGAAGGTGATGCCGAGCTGGTGTGCGCGGAAGTCGGAGATGGTGACGATGCGCTCGGTGCCGCCGCGCAGGGTGATGGAGTCCTCCAGGGCGCCCTTCCCGGCCAGGTCGAACACCGCGTCCACGCCGTCGGGGGCGAGCGCCCGGACCCGCTCGACCAGGCCCTCGCCGTAGAGGGTGGCGGTGGCGCCGAGGGAGGTGAGGTAGTCCTGGTTCGCGGCGCCGGCGGTGGCGATGACACGCGCTCCGCGGGCCGTGGCGAGCTGGACCGCCAGGGTGCCGACCGCCCCGGCCGCGCCGTGCATCAGTACGGTCTCCCCGGCGACGACACCCAGCAGGTCCAGAACCCGCTCGGCCGTCGCGCCCGCCACCGGGAGTGCGGCCGCGTGCCGCCAGTCGAGGCCGGCGGGCTTGGGGGCCACGGTGGTGGCCAGCGCGTACTGGGCGTACGAGCCGGTGTCCGACCAGCCCAGCACCTCGTCACCCACCTGCACGTCCCGCACGCCCTCACCCAGGGCGTCCACCACGCCGGCGAGCTCGCCACCGGGGACGGCGGGCAGGGCCGTGGGGAACGCGGCCTCCATGGCCCCGGAGCGGATCTTGCCGTCCAGCGCGTTCAGCCCGGCCGCCCTGACACGGACACGGATCTGCCCGGGGCCGGGCTGCGGGACCTCGACGTCCGCCTCGTGCAGCACTTCCGTGCCTCCGAAACGGTCGAACAGGATGGCTTTCATGACGACTCCTCTCGTGCCGTCACCCATTTAGGTGGCTGGACACATAATTAACGTAGCAGCAAACATGTGGCTAGCCAAGTATTTGCTTCGTGTGGGCCACGCAAGATCGATCGCGGCCGCCTCGACCGGAAGCGCGCGTCGCAGGAAGTCAGGCGCCTTCCCCGAGGAAGTGCCGCGGCGCAGCCGCCCAGTTCATCGAAGCTCTCGCCGTGGGAGATGCCGACGCCGGCGGAGGAGTGCGTGGCCGGTGTGGCGGACCGTCGTGGACGGCGGCCGTGGTCCGGTCGGGAGGCCGGATGTGATTGCCGTGGCGCGGAGTCCGACGGGCTCCAGCCCGGTACTGATCAACGGGCTCCATGCCCGGACAGCGAGTACGGATCCGCATGCCGAGGCGACCGGGAGCCACGTCGGCGCCCCGGTCCGGCTGACGGCTCCGCCGAACTCGACAGCACCGCCCCGGGGCTTGTTCATCGACGGCCACCCGCTTGCACTCGTCGCCCCCTGCCCGCCCTGGTGTCAGTAGCGGGACGAGAAGGATCACACCCCGGACGGGCTGCTCGTCGTCGACGTGGTGTTCGGCCGGGTCGGGGGTGTGAGCGCCGGGAGGGCGACGCTGCCGGTGTGCGGGGGTCGGTGGGGGGTGTTGCCGCAGCTCGTCAGGCGGCACGCCGCACGCTTGGAGCCCCGGGCGGTTTCGGAGCCGCCGACCGGACCGGACTGAGTGCTTCATCAGCACACAGCCGCCGCGGTCGGCCGGTGTGGTTCATCCACCGGTTTCCTGCGGCGGCTGTGCTTCCTGCGAGGAGGGCGGTGTCACCGGCCGGCGGGCGCCGACATGTGCAGCAGTCGTTCGGTGATCTCCCGGTACTGCCTGAGCGCGATCCGTAGCTCCTCGGTCTGCGCGTCGGTGTCCTGGTCCTGCCAGCCCGTACGGAGGACGCGGCGCCGTTCGGTGAGGGTGTCGGTGAACTGGGTGGCGACGTCGTCGAAGAGAGCGTCGGCCTCTTCCACCGCCTGGCGCGGGTTGTCGACGAAGGTGTTGAGGGCCTGTTGGAGGCGCAGCGCGAGCTTGTCCCGTTCGCCCTGCGCGATGAGGTCCGGGCCGGGCGTGCGGCCGGGCCTCGCGGTGCCGGTGCCGGGCTCACGCGGTGCGTGAGCGGATTCGGCGCGGGGTGCCTGCGGAGCGCGCGGGGTCGCGGGATCCGGGGCCGCAGGCTGGTGTTGCGGTGCGTGTTCGGCGTTGTGCGACATCAGGTGCGGCTTCCGTTCGCGTGGCGTCGGCTCAGTGCCCATGGCGCATGGCCGTTGCCGTCGGGGGACCGCGGAGGGCGCCGGTCGGAGGTGGAGCCGGTCGTCTGTTCGGCGACCAGTGCCTCGAAGAGGCTTCGGGCCTCGACCATGGCCTCCCGCATTTCCTCGGTGCCGCTCCGGTCGCGGGCCGCCGTGTGCATGCTGCGGTAGCCCTGGACGGAGTGGGAGTGGTGGACGGAGAGGGCGGCGATCTGGTCGTCGAACTGCTCGCCGTCGGGGAAACCGCGGTCCCTTGCCAGGCGTGCCAGCAGTGCGTCCGCCTCGATGATGGCCTGCTGCGGTGATTCGACGAACTGCTCCTGGATCGCGGCCCATCGCGTCACATAGCGCTCGTGGGCCGCGGGCGACAGCGGTTGCTCGGTGAGGGAGCCGTGCTCCTTCACGCGCGCGCCGAGTTCCTGTTCGGCGGCCTTGGTGTCGCCGTCGTGGGCGGCGACCGTGCGGGCGTACTCGGGGCCGAAGCGGCGCTTGAGCCCTTGCCCGCCGCTGCCCCGGGCCCGTCCACGTCCGGTGTAGAGGATGATGGCCAGGCCGATGACGATCACAGCGATGATCACAATGGTGAGCATGGCTGCCTTCTCCGGCTCTCGGTTCGCGCGTCGATCTGCTTCATTGCCGTCAATTCCTGTCGGCTGATGGGATGTTCGAGCCTGCCGGGTGATGTCCACGTGACGTGGTCACCACCCGGGGCGTATGTGGTCAGGGCCTGAAGGCGTCCTTGGCCTTGTCGCCGGACTGCTTGAGGTTTCCGGCGACCCGGTCGGTCCTGCCTTCGCGCTGCAGTCGCCTGTTGCGGGTGGTCCGGCCGATGCGTTCGGTGAACCGGCCCTTGAACGCCTGGGTCTTGTGCTTGATCGTCTGTCCGACGCTCATGGCTGTCCTCTGTTCGTCGGCTGGGGCGTGGAGTGGACTACCTGCGACCGTGGCTGTACCGGCGGCCGCCACCGCTACGCCTGCCACCGCCGCGGCCGCGCATGGCGAAGCCGACGATCCAGACGACCAGCAGTACGGCGGCGACCCACCAGAGGGCCTGCATGGTGAAGCCGAAGCCGAACACCACCAGGATCAGCAGAAAGAGAAGGATCCACAGGATCATTGCCGGGCCTCCAGATCGCGGAAGTTCCTGAGTTCCGCGGGGTCCGGGCGAAGCGGGGGAGGTGGAATGCCGCCCCCGAACAAGCCGGAGTGGCATGGCCCTACGCCGTGCTGTCAGTCAACGCCCGGCATCCTCCGTTGTCAACGTGGTGTCTGCACGGGCGAGTTCAAGGGGATGGGCCGGGACGGCCGGGGCGAGTGGAGCTTCGGACTGCTCGGCCCGGGGCGCCGGCAGGATGTGGTCCTCCCACCAGGACAGGCCCATCACGGTGGCGAGCAGGACGAAGGGGACCGATGCCGGAACGATGAGTACGTACATGCCTACCACCTGCGGTGGGATGCGTGCGGCGAGGCGGGCAGCGGATCGTTGCCCGTCTGGGGCGCATCGAGGCCGTGCCGGGATCCCATGGCGACGGCGGGTGCGGGAGCAGCCTGTTGGCGGCGAGGCAGGTTCAGGCACCGATGCGTGAGGTGCGCCCTCGAAGGAGCGCGAGAGGTGATCGACGCTGCCGGGGGCTCGGGCCGTACCGCGCACGCTAGCCCTCACCGCGATCCCTGGACAGACGGCAAGTGGCCATCCGGCTTTGGCGGAAGACGCTGACGTGGGCCGCTGTCCGCGACCTCTGGGGAGGGCTACGCTGTGGGTACAGGCCCTGGCCCCCGGCGGTGATGTTCTGTTCCGCTCCGGGGAGGCCCGCCGTGTTCGTTGTGTTTCTCGTTCTCGCCGTGGTCCTGTTCGGTCTCGGTTTCCTCAGCCCTGTGTGGTGGGTGGCCGCGGCCGTGCTGGTCTTCAGTGCCACTCGGCACGGACGCGATCGCGGGGGAGGGTGGATCCGCGGTGACGGCTCCGATCTCGGGGACTACCGGGACTATGAGAACCGCCGGGACCGTCAGGACCGCTGGGACCGCCGCTACAGCCGGCAGAACCGGGCGCGTTGGCGGCGCGAGGACCGTCGGGACCACGAACGGCGGGGGTGAGCGGTGGAGTCGCCCGACGCTTGGAGGTTCCGGGGCGGCTTGTGCCGCACCGGACGCGTGGAGATCGTGGAGAGGTGGATGCCATGCATCGCACAATCCTGCTCCCGGAGAACTGGTGGGACGAGGCGGCTGAGGCCTGGGCGGAGAAGGCAACGGGCCAGGATGCCGCGAAGCTGCGTGCCGAGATCGATCAGCTGCGGCGGGCGCTGGCCGGCCGTATGGTCATCGATCAGGCGTGCGGGATGGTGATGGTCCTGGCCCCCTGCCGCCGTGGGCCGGCCAGGAACCTGCTGGTGGACATCTCGCGACAGTGCAACGCCAGCCTTCCGGACGTGTCCGCGGCCGTGGTCGCGGCCTGGGAGGGGGAGCCGCTCTCCCGGCTGATGCAGCGGGCGCTGCGGCATGCGCTGCGCCGGCTCTACGCGGAGGACCGAGCGTGCGACCCGGCACCGGCGGCCGAGCCGTCCGGAAGAGGCAGGCCATGATTCATGGACACGGTGACTGCTGGTGAGGACTGTGTCGTGAGGTACGCATCCTGGCGTCGTGTTCCTGCGAGCAAGCCCGGGGCCTGCTGGTGGACGTGTCGCGGCACTGCAATGTCACGGTTCGCGACGTGGCTGCGGCCCTGGTCGCCACTACGAAGGGCCAGGAGCTCCCCGAGTGGATACGGCGCGAGTGGTGTCGCACGCTGCGGCGCCCGCACGCGCCGGAGCGGCGGTGACGGGCCGTCGCTCGTCGACCGCTCGCATCAAATGCCCGGCCTCGGGCACTCAGGAGCGGTGGACGCGTACCGCGCGCCCGCGCCATGGGGAGGGCATCGTGACGTTGTTCAACGCACAAGGGCGCGGCCGGGACGTGAAGTCCGCGGCCCGTTCCACCCAGAACGAGACGGTGTCCGCCGCGGGGCGAGCGGGCTTTGTCGCACGAGGCGTGGTGTACGTCCTCATCGGCGCTCTTGCCATGCGGATCGCCCTCGGCGGCGGCGGCGAGTCGGCTGACCGGCAGGGCGCGCTGGCCCAGGTCGCGGAGCAGCCGTTCGGGAAAGTGATGCTGTGGGCGCTGGTGGTCGGCTTCGCCTCCATGGCGCTCTGGCGGGGTACCCGTGCGGCCCTGACCAGGGGACCTCGGCGGAAGGCGGGGGCACGGGTCCTCGACGGCGGGCGGGCGGTCTTCTACGCCTTCGTCTGCTGGACCACCGCGGTGTACGCCGCCGGCGGCGGCCAGGGTTCCAGCGGCAACGAACAGTCGCAGGACTGGACGGCATCGACGCTCAAACTCTCGTACGGCCAAGTGCTGGTGGGAGCCGCGGGGTGCCTCCTGATCGGCATCGGCGCGGTCCTCGCCGTCCGGGCGGCCATGCGGCGCTTCCTCAAGCAGCTGGACACCGGCGCCATGAGCCACCGTACGAAGCAGGTCGTCACCGCCCTGGGCGTGGGCGGAGGCGTGGCGCGTGGCGTGGTGTTCGCGGCAGCCGGGATCTTCATCCTGGTGGCAGCCGTCCGCTTCGACCCGGACGAGGCCAAGGGCGTGGACGCGACGCTCCGCAGCTTCACGCAGACGCCGGTGGGGCCATGGCTCCTGGTCGCCGTCGCGATCGGGCTGATCCTCTTCGGTGTCTTCTCCTTCGCCTCGGCCCGCTGGCGCCGACTGTGAACCGGTGAGCCGAGGTGTCCTCCAGGCTCGCCCATACCTCAATCTCGGGACAGACGCAACCTGTGGCGGTGGCGTGCAGGGCAGAACGGTTCTACCGTGGTGAGAGGAAGCAGATCCCAGGAGCACCTCATGATCATCCTTGGACTCGTCATTCTCGTCGCCGCTGTGGTCATCGGCGTTGCCGGCGTTCTTTCCAACAGTGGCAGCGCCCACGAGTTCACCGGCGGATTCTCCGTCTTCGGAGTCGACGTCACCGGCTCCACCGGCACCCTTTTCCTCTACGGCATCGTCGTCGGGGCGGCCGCTCTGTTCGGGCTGAGCCTGCTCATGACCGGTACCCGCCGTACCGCTCGCCGCGGCCGCACCGCACGTCGTGAGCTCGAGCAGAATCGGCGCGAGACAGCCGCAGCCGAACAGGATCGGGGCGTTCTGATCAACGAACGCGACTCCGCCCGCGCTCAGCCGGCGCAGACGGAAAGGACCGACGAAGACCCTGCCGGACCGGTCGAACGCCCCCGTCACAAGAACCACTGGTTCCACCACCGGTCCGCTCACTGACGATCCAGCGGTCCCGGTGACGGTGTCAGGACCCCAGGCCGGGGAGAGGTTCGGAGTCGTCGATGAAGGCGCGGGCCAGGTCGGACAGGCGGCGGTTGTGGGCGCGGGCGTAACCACGCAGCGCGGTGAACGCCCGCTCCATGTCGATGTTCTGGCGTTCGGCGAGTTTGCCCTTGGCCTGTTCGATCAGTACGCGGCTGTTCAGCGCGGTCTGCAGCTGCTCGTTGAGGACGTTGCTGCGGTGAGCGGTGCGCTGTTGCAGGAGGCTGATGGTGGCGACGTCGGCCAGGGCCTGGGCGACGAGTGTGCCCGCCGGGTCGAAGGGCCCGGGGGCGGCGCGGAACAGGTTCAGGGCGCCGACGACCTCGTCCCGCAGGCGCATGGGCAGCGCCTGCACCGACCCGAAGCCACCGCGGTGGGCCGCCGTGACGAAGCGCGGCCAGCGGTCGGCCTCCCGGGTCAGATCAGGGACGATCACGGGGGCGCCGGTACGGAAGCACTCCAGGCAGGGGCCCTCGTCGTTCTGGAGCTGGAAGAGCTCCACCAGCCGTACCTGTTCGTCGGAGGCTGCCATCACACGGAGTTCGCCGTCGCGGTCCGCGAGCAGCACCCCGGCGGCACTCGCGCCGAGCAGTCCTACACAGCGGTCGGTGAGCAGGCGCAGGAAGTCGATCAGGTCGAAGTCGGCGACCAGGTTGTCCGCCAGTTCGACGAAGGTCTTGGCCAGGAGCTGCTGATTCATCGCGTCACCCTCGATGGAGATTAGGCCCGCCGGGAAGCGGCGGGAAGTATGGGCGCGTCAGTGGGATGGCACCGGTGCATCAGGGCTCCTCGTCGGTCCGTCGGGGTTCCGAGTCCGGGGAGAAGCGAAGCCGGTGGGCCACCACGTCGGCGGCCACGTCGGCGAGCCGGAGTCCCTGCATGAAGGCGTAGGCGCGCAGCCGGACGAAGGCCTCGTCGATGCCGACGCCGAGCTGGACGGTGAGGATGCCGGTCGCCTGGTCGATCTCCGCCCGGTACGCGCCCAGGTCCTCGAGGCCGCGGTCCGACGACGCCCCGTCGGCAGGCGCGCCCGTCTCCTCGATCCGCGCGTCGAGCAGGAGCAGCGTCGCGAGATCGGCGAAGGCCTGCGCGTCGGCCAGTTCCTCGGCGTCCAGCACGGTCGGCACGTCGGCGTACAGGTCCAGGACTCCCGGGCTGATCGCCCCCATCTGCAGGGGGAGCGCGAAGACGGCTCGTACCCCTGCGCCCAGGGCCGCATCCGCGAACACGACCCAGTGGTCCTGCAGCGCACCGGTCCGCAGATCGGGCGTCAGGACGGCCGAGCCCTGGGTGAAGGCGTCCACGCAGGGCCCCTCGCCCAGCATGAGCTGCAACTCCTCCAACTGCTCACTGATGTCGTCGGTGCTGCACAGCGGATGACTCGCCGTGGTCCGGGACATCGCCGACAGCCCGGCCCCGCCGATCGGGAGCGCGGCCACGGCCGCGGTGCACACGTCCACCACACCGACCCGGGCACCGCGTCGCGCCGCCTGCGCGGCGACCAGCGCCTGGATCCGCGCCGAGCGGCTGTCGGACCTCATCCGGGCCACCGCGTCCAGGCATCGTGCGCAAGTCCTTCCAGCCGCGCGGCGGTTCGCTCCCCGACCGGAAGGACCAGCACCCGGAGCAGCGTGGCGCTGACCGGCCTCCAGATCTCTCCCACGTCCAGCCATCCCCAGGCGCGGAGCGCGGCGAGGGCCTGGTGATCGAACCGGTCCACCAGGGTGGCGCCGAGCGCCGCACGCTGGTCGGTCAGCAGCCGCTCCTGCAACCGGTGGGCCACGTCCTGGTCCCGCGGGTGCGGGCGGACCAGGACGTCGGTGATCGCGAAGACTCCGCCCGACTCGGTGAGTCGCTCGATACCGCGCGGCAGCGCCCCGTCGAACCCGAGCCACCAGAAGCCGTCGCTGCGCACCGGGAACCCGAAAGCGCACCCCACCGGACCGTCCCTCTCCGCGATCACCATGGCGAACCCCGGCCGACGGATCTCGGCGGTCAGACGGTGCAGGAAGTCCTGGCGGCCGGGTGGCCGATACGCCTCACGGGGAGACGTCTCGCGGGAGTCCACGTACAGATCCGCGAGCTCCCCGCTCACAGCCTGCGCCTGCCAGCGGTTCACCCGACGCAACAGGACCGCGTCCATCGTGACCGACTCGCTGCCCCGGGGCTCTCGTTGCCGCCCCCGCTCCGATCGGGCTGTCACCGCGCATCACCCGACAGGACGGAGCCCAGCGCAACGGGTCGGCGCGGCGGGGCTTGGGCGACCGGGGCCGGGACGTCCCTGGGAGAACGCGCCGGATGCCCGGGCGGAGGGCCGAGGAGAAGGGCCCCGCAGCCGGTGAGGTCGAGTATCCGGCCCAGTGTCGGTGGCGGGTGGTGCAGTCGCAGGGTCCCGCCGGACTCGACGGTCCGCTGTGCGGCGTACAGGAAGGCATTGAGGCCGGCGCAGTCGCAGAAGGTGACGGGGGTGAGGTCGACATCGACGATGCGGATGCCGTCGCGCAGACACCGCGCCAGTGCTGTGCGCACCAGCGAGGCCGATTCCAGGTCGATCTCACCGGCCAGGGTGATCAGCGCCCGGTTCCGTCGGTCATGGCGGTAGACGGTGAGCTGGGGGAAGGGCATGACGCCTCGGTTCACAGGACCATCCGGCAGCGCACGCGGTGACGCCGGCGTTCCCGGCTCTCTCGGCGTGCTCCTGGCAGGGGCGTACGTTCGACGGAGGCGGAGCATCGGTGGGCCCCGCAGCCTGTGCGACAGGACAGCGGACCCACCCAGTTCCCTCCAGGGATGCGCCGGGTGACGGACAGAAGATCCGCTCCCCGCCGCCATCTGTATCGAGCAACGACAAGCCGCCGGGGTCTGGGACGTCCGTACAAGCAGCATAGTCCCCGACCCGGTCCTGCGGACGGCCGGAAGCCGCCAGTCCCAGGATGCGGACGGCGCCGAAGGCCCTGAGAAGGTGGCTTCGCGTGCGGCCCGGGCCTCAGGAACCGCCGGGGCTCCGGGGCCGGACGACCATCACGGAGGGGATGGTGGAGAAGACGGCCGACACCGCCGCACAGGAGGCCCCCGGAATCCACGTGCTGCGCCGCTGCCTGCCGGCTCCCCGGTCGGCGCCGACCCGAACCGGGGCTCGCGGCCCGTACGGCCGCCGCCACGGTGCGGCGGCGGCCGTACGTGGCGCGAGGCTGGGAGGCCCCCCTCCACCGTGTCCTCGCGCGCTGTCCTCCGCGGCGGCGGGATTCGGTGAGGACACCCCGTCTGGAAATGCCGGGAGGACGGAGGCTGGAGCCGCGCATTGCGACGATGCGGCTCCGGCCGGGCCTGGGTTCCGACTCGGGGGCAGGGAGCCTGGTGAGGAAGACCTGCTGGTACCGACACGGTCGTGGTACGTCTTCCCTGCGTGGAGCGTAGAGCAGATACAGGCGAAGCGGAACAGGGCCGTTCGCAGGCGCCGCCCGCGCACCCGGGACGCCGTCGCGGTCTCCTCCGGCACACTCACCGTCCAGCTGCCCGCGCCCCAACGGCCCCGTGCTCCCAACGGGCCCCGGCACGGCGCCGATCCGGGGCTATGCTGCTGTGGACGTCCCGGACCCAGGCGCCGTACCCCCGTCGGCCACGACGGCACTCCCGTACACCTCCCGGTCTTCTGAACCGAGGCGCCCCATGAGCAGCTCGCGGCATCCGCACGAACCCGAAGGCCCGGAGCGTTCCGTCCTGGACACGGTGCGGTTGCGCCGGCTGAATCGCTGGCAGGCCGAAGGCATGCGGGAGGACCTCGCGGATCTGTACGTGGAGTCGTCCGTCACCCCGCCCGGCGAAGAGTTCCGTGACCGACAGGAGTTCCTGCGCCGGCTGGAGCACGACGTACAACTGCCCGGGTTCGACATGCTGGTCGCCGAGGCGGAGGGCCTGACCGGCTGTGCCTCAGGGGTCCCCGTGCCGCGCGACGGCTCCTGGTGGGAGGGGTTCGACGGGCCGATGCCGCAGAACCTGGAACAACTGACCGCCTCCGGGCATGTCTTCGCGATCCTCGAGACCGTCGTCCATCCGCACCGGCACGCACCCGGTCTCGCCCGCCGGCTCCAGGAGCGTCTGCTCGCCGACCACCAGTCCTCGCTCGGCGTCACCTTGGTGGATCGGTCCGCCCGATCGGTCCGCGCCGCCTACATGGACCGGGGTTGGCAGGAAGCGGGGCGGATCCAGCGCATGCCCGGCCCGACGACCCTCCAGGTGATGGTTCTTCCGCTCGGCGAGCGCACGGAGGACCATCCGGACGGCCTCACCCACAACGACCGCACCCAACGGCCCGAATAGCCACCCGCGACGGCCGGACACAGCGCGTACCGAGGCGTGGAGGAACGGGTGGATCTGTCTCCCGAGCAGGAGGCGCGGCGGATCGCCGCGGTGCGTCGTTACGACATCCTGGACACCCCGCCCGACGGTGCCTTCGACCGGATCGCCGCGCTGGCCGCCCGCCTGTTCGACGCTCCGGCCGCCACGGTGACGATCGTGGACACCGACCGGGTCTGGTTCAAGGCCGTGTACGGCCTGGCGGGGGTCACACAGATCGGCCGGGACCCGGGACTGTGCACCTCGGCGATCCTGACCGGCGGCCCTCTGGTCGTCCCCGACACCCTCGCCGACCCGGTCGCCCGCGCCCACTGTCTGGTGACCGGTCCGGCCCGGGTGCGCTTCTACGCCGCGGCCCCGATCACCACCGGCGACGGCCACCGACTGGGCACCGTGGACGTCCTGGACACCAGACCGCGCCGCGTCACACCTGACCAGGCCACCGCCCTGACCGACCTGGCGGCGCTGGTGATGGACGCACTCGAACTGCGGCTGTCCGCACTGCGCATGCTCCGTGTGGAACGGGAACTGGTGGAGGTCGAGCACGCGGCACGCCGGCGCGCCGAGCGGGACCGGTCGGAGATCGCCGCGTACGCCTCCACCCTGCAACGCACCCTGCTGCCCCCGGCACTGCCGGAAGTACCCGGACTGGAAGCCGCCTGCCACTACACCACCGCCTCGGTCCACGACGTCGGCGGCGACTTCTACGACGTCTTCCCGCTCGGCGCCGGGCGGTGGGCGTTCTTCCTCGGTGACGTCAGCGGCCGGGGCGCACCCGCCGCCGCGCTCACCTCGCTGATCCGCTACACCCTGCGCACCACCGCCCTGCTGGAGCGCGACCCGGGTGCCGTACTGCGGGCGCTGAACTCCGCACTGCTGGCGGCATCGTCCGACGGCAGTGGCTTCTGCACCCTGGTCTTCGGCACCCTCGCCCCCGAGCCCACGGGCGGTTTCGCCCTCACCTTGGCCGGCGGCGGCCATCTCCCGGCCCATCATCTGCGCCCCGCCCGCCGCGACGGGCCCGACCGGGCGGCCGCCCGCACCGAGCCGGTGAGCCTGGCCGGAGGGATGCTCGTCGGCGCGCTGCGCCACGCGGACTTCGTCTCCCGGGACATCCGACTCCTGCCCGGCGAGGCACTCTTCCTCTACAGCAACGGACTCACCGAGGCCCGCACCTCCCGAGGTGCCCGGTTCGGCGAGAGCGGCCTGGCCGCCCACCTCACCCACCACGCCGCCACCAACCGGGCCCTCGGCGCCGCCGCGATCATCAGCGACCTCACCTCGCTGCTGGACACCTTCCCCGCGGGACCCGCCGACGACGTCGCGCTCCTCGCCCTCAGCGCGACCTCGGCGACACCCGCCACGGCACCCTCCGGAGCTTCGGGCACCGCGCACACCAGCCTGCCCTCACGGGCACGCTGACGGCACCGCGTGCGTTCTCCACGGCCAGGCGTGCTCGAACGGGATTCGGCCATGGTGCGAGGGACGGGCGCGGAATGCGTACGCCCTGTTTCCGAGGTCCTTGCGCGTCGGACCCGCGGGGATCTTCCCCCGTCGCCCGGCGAGAGGGGGAGGAGGGACGGGTGGGGTGGCGGGATCTGGTCCCGTGTCCGTCACGGGCCGTGCCGTTGTGGTTCTCTGGCGGGACGTCGACTGCGGCCCGCCACCCGGGGGCCGAGGTACGTGCCCGAGGCGATCCCGCGTACATGATGCGGGGATGCGCCCGACGAACCGACGTGTCCGACGCGCCCTGTCCCCGCGTGCCCCGTGCGAGAGAAGGGTTCCTCCATGCCGGTTCCGCGCGCGCCGATCCCGGCGTTGTCGTCGGCCGCTTCCCGTACCGCCGCCGCTCTCGCCGACAGACTCGCCGAGTGGAGCGGCGGCCGGGTGCCGACAGCGGCGGGCCGGATCACCCGTGCCCTCGCCGGTCCTTTCGCGAGTCCCCTCGCCCCGGACGACTACCTGGGCCTGATCGATCCGCTGCTGTCCGCGCGCCATCCCGCGGGCCGGGTGCTCGCCGTGCGGCCGGAGTGCGCCGCGGCGGCCACGCTGGAGATCCGTCCCGGGCGCGGCTGGGCGGCACACCGGCCCGGACAGTATCTGCCGGTGGGGGTGGAGATCGACGGCGTACGGCACTGGCGTACGTACTCGATCACCTCACCCCCTCAGGTGCCGGGCCGGACGCTGACCATCACGGTCAAGGAGCAGCCCGGCGGGCGGGTCAGCCCGCACCTCGTGCACCGCACCCGGCCCGGCACCGTGCTCCGACTCGGCCCCGCGCAGGGTGAGTTCACGCTGCCGGAGGATCCGCTGCCGGCGCGGCTGCTGATGGTGACGGCGGGCAGCGGCATCACCCCGGTGGCCGGGATGCTGCGCACCCTCGCGCGCCGCGGCTTCTCCGGGCCCGCCCCCGACGTCGTACTCCTGCACAGCGCACCCGGCCCTGACGAGTTCCTCTTCCGGGCCGAACTGGCCGCTCTGGCAGCCCGGTCGCCCTGGCTGAGCGTCCACGCGCGGTACACCCGTACCGCGGGCCGGCTGGTCCCCGAGCACATGGGCGTGCTCTGTCCGGACTGGTACGGCCGGGAGACCTGGGCCTGTGGTCCGGACGGACTGCTCGACGCACTGGAGCGGCACTGGGCGGCGGCCGGCGTCGGTGAGCGGCTGCGCGTGGAGCGGTTCCGGCTGACGCCCGTACGGCCGCGGGGCTCCGACGCGTCGGGCGGCCGGGTCCGGTTCGGGCGCAGCGGCATCGAGGCCGACGCGTCCGCGTCCACACCTCTGCTGGAGACCGGGGAGGCGGCGGGGGTGGCGATGCCCTACGGCTGCCGCCGGGGGATCTGCTTCGGCTGCCTCGTCCCGCTGGTCCACGGCCGGGTCCGCGATCTGCGGACCGGTGAACCGCACGGTGCACCAGGTGAGTTGATCCAGACCTGCGTCAATGGTGCGGCAGGTCCGCTCACCCTCGCTCTCTAGGCCCCTCGAGGAGCCTGCGATGTCCACAACTGCCTTACCTGTCACCCCACTTCATTCCATCGAGGATCAAACAGACCTGCTCGGTGAGGAGTTGGACCGCCTCCGCGCCGAGATCGTCGCGGCGCGCGGCGCGAAGGACGCCCGCTACATCCGTACGGTGATCGCCGCCCAGCGCGGACTGGAGACCGGGGGCCGCGCCGCCCTCGCCGTATCCCTCTTCCCGCCCGCCTGGCTCGCGGGCACCGCGCTGCTGACCACCGCCAAGATCCTGGAGAACATGGAGCTGGGCCACAACATCCTGCACGGCCAGTGGGACTGGATGGGCGACCCGGCGATCCACTCCACCACCTGGGAGTGGGACTTCCTCACCCCCGCCGACGCCTGGAAGCACACCCACAACCACCTGCACCACACGTACACCAACGTCGTCGGCCTCGACCGGGACCTCGGCTACACGATCCTGCGCATGAGCCCGGACCAGCCCTGGCATCCGGCCCACCTCCTCCAGCCGCTGTACACCGCGCTCCTCGCGCCCGTCTTCGAGTGGGGCATCGCCCTCTACGACCTGGAGGCGGACGCCGTCCCGTCCGGCCGCAAGAGCGTGCGGGCCCTCCTCGGCGACCTGGCAGGGCTGGCCCGCAAGGCCGTACGCCAGGTCGCCAAGGACTACGTCCTCTTCCCGCTGCTCGCCGGGCCGTCCGCGCTGCCCTGTCTGCTGGGCAACGTCACCGCGAACGGGCTGCGCAACATCTGGGCGCACACCGTGATCTTCTGCGGGCACTTCCCGGGCGACGTCCGGACCTTCTCGTACGAGGAGGAACAACTGGAGGGCGAGACGCGCGGTCAGTGGTACCTGCGTCAGATCCAGGGCTCGGCGAACATCGAGGGCGGTCCTCTCCTCCACCTGCTCACCGGCAACCTGAGCCACCAGATCGAGCACCACGTCTTCCCCGACCTGCCCAGCAACCGCTACGCCGACCTCGCGCCGCAGGTGCGTGAGATCTGCGCCCGGCACGGGATCACGTATGTGAGCGGTCCGCTGTGGCGCCAGTACGTGTCGATGTGGGGCCGCGTCCTGCGGTACTCGGTGCCGGATGCGCCCCGTCGCCGCCGGGCTCGGGCCGGGTAGCCGCAGTACGATGGGGTGTGGGTCGGCTCACTCTCACGTGCAGCCGCCCGGAAGGGCGACTCCGGCGTGGTTGCGCCGGAGTCGTTGGCACCGCCGCATCGGCGGGTGTCCGGCGCAGGAGGGGCAGCGGATGATCCACGCAGCCGATATCCGAGAGTGGCGCACCCATGACGTCGTGGACCCGAAGGGGCACAGGATCGGTGTGCTCGAAGCGGTGTACGTGGACACCGTCAGCGACGAACCGGCTGTGGTGACCGTGCGGACCGGATTGCCGAGTCGTCGGCGTCTGGTCTTCGTGCCCCTCGACGACGCACTCCTGGGGCCGGGCTACGTGAAGATCGCCTACGACAGGAGCCTGGTCAGAAAGGCACCCTCGATCGGCACGGACGACGTCCTGCCCGCCGAGCAGGAGGAAGCGATCTTCCAGCACTACGGGATGACGTACCAGCCGGGCGCGAACGGCGAACGCAAGCTCGCCCGCCGCTGAGCGACGGCACGGTCCAAAAGGGAGGTGTCCGAGGCGTGGCGTACTTTCTCTTCTTCGCCCTTGTCGCCGTGATCCTGGGAATCATCGGCGCGACGGCCGAAGGCCTGGGCTATCTGCTGATCATCGGCATCGTGGTGCTCGTGGCCGATGTGACCGTCGTCGCCGTGCGGGTGTCCCGGCGTGCTCGTCGGCGTCCTGTGCGCTGACGGCGACGGGCGGTACGTGCGCTTCTCGGCCGAGTTCTGATTACCGCTCGGATTCGCTTTCCCTGGCCAGCGCACTCGATGGGAACGCGTGTGCGGGGTGTGAGTGTTCGGGACGGCCGAAAAGGGTGCCCTCTCACCGTGCGGCGCGGAATCTGACCTAGTGTCAAGAATGTCCGCGTCGGCGCCTGTTGTCCGGTCGGAGCGGCCGCGCAGGAGCGCCGAGGAGGACACGGTGCCTTGGACCGATCCGTACGTGAGGAACGACGGAACGCAAGTCCGGGGGCAGCGGTGAGCCGCCGGCCGCCGGTGCGGCGGACCCGTAAGTCACCGAAGCGTGTCTCGACCCCGACGAAGCCCGGCGAGCCCCAGGCGTCGGCACTGGCCGTCGCGGCCGCCGCGGGTGTCGGGTTCTGCGGCGCCCTGGGGCAGTGGCTGCTGGGCGGCTGGTGGTGGCTCGCCGTGTTCGCCGCTGTCCTGGTGGGGGCCGGCGGTCTCTGGCTCACGCAGTGGGCGGTGAGCGCCCACTGGGAGCGGGTGCACGTGCGGAGGCTGCGCTACGGGCTGCCTCAGCTCGACGGGCTCCACCACGAGGACTTCGAGTTCGCGGTACGGGATCTGATGCGCCGTGACGGCTGTGCCGATGCCGTTCAGGTGGGCGGGGCCGGGGACAACGGGGCGGATGTGACGGCGACCGATCCGCTGGGCAGGCGCTGGGTGATCCAGTGCAAGCACCGGCAGGACGGGGCCTCGGGGACTCCGGTGGGTACCCCGGATCTGCATGTGCTCAACGGCACCGGTCGTCAGCTGCACGGCGGGGACGTGGTGGTCCTGGTGACGAACGGACGCTTCACCGCGGGGTGTGCGCCGCTCGCGAAGTCCCAGAAGCTGCATCTGGTCGACCGGGGAACCCTGGGGAAGTGGGCGGGAGGTTCACAGCCGCTCTGGGAACTGCTTCAGCGGCTGCCTCCGACGGGGAGGCGGGCGGCGCTGTCGCCCTGAACGGACGCGGTGCGCATGGCGAGTTGAGTCCGTACGGCCGCCGGAGGAGTACGGTGGCGTCATCGAGGGTTTTTCGCGCACCGGCCACCAAGCCCGTGTCGTTCTCGGCGATTGATCACGCCGGGCCGGTTCCGACCGGCCCGGAGCAGGGTTCCCCTCATGACCGCGACCGTTCCGTACCCGCCGGGTCCAGAGGACCGGCGCTCCCCTCCCTCTCTCCGCGCGTCGCAGGCTCCCACCGGTTCGACACCGGATCTGCTGGACGGCGCCTGGTGGCCCCGCTCCCTGGCCGTACTCGATCCGCGGACGGTTCCCGTCTCGGCCGCCTGGTTGATGGCTGCCGTGAGCGGCCCGCTGCGCATGTCGGGCACGGGCCGACTGATCGAGGAGGCGGCGCGCCCTGTCGGGCTTCTGGCGGACACCAGCGGTGAGCCGGTGCTTCCCGGCACGGCTGTCCTGCGGATGGAGACGACGGCCAGGCGCACGGGGACGTTCGACGGAGCGTGGTGGCCGCGGACACGCGACCCCAGGAGCGAGCTGCCCGGTCTCCTCGCCGCGCTCACGGCCCGCCTGGGCCCCCTCGCCCGCGTGGGCCTGGGCGCGAGCGACTGGGACGGGTCCCCGGGCCATCTGTTCGTCGACCGGCACATGGTCCGCATCGGCTGGTCCGCCGTGGGCGACCACACCATGATCGTCACCCGTGGCGACCAGGACCACTTCCTGTTCCTCGTGATCCCGCCGGGGACCGGCAGCGGGCCCGCGCACGCCGCGATGGTCATGGCCGTACAGGACGACGACGCCGTCTCGGCCGAGCGGATCCTGGCCGCCGCCGGCATCACCCGGGCCGGCTGAGCAGAGCCCCGTCGGCAGCCCGCGACACCTGTGCGACGAAGGTGGTCAGCGGCGCGCCAGTTGCCGTTCGCCGGCCTCCCCGGGCTGGTAGGGGAGTCCGTAGTGCTTGAAGATCGCTTCCTCCTGCGCCGCGGGCAGGACGTCGTCGGTGCCGATCGAAGGGGCCTGCTTCACCAGCGTTCTGGCATGGTCGACCCGGAGGTAGTCGGGCCCGACGATCGCGTCCTGGAGAGGGACGAAGACCAGCCGGTGCCGGGTCGGCAGTCCGGTCCGTACCGTGGCCATGGCCGGCTCGTCGGTGCTGGTGTCCACATAGACGGACTCCAGGACACCGATCTTGTGCGACTCGGAGTCGATGACATCGCGGTTGCGCCATTCCCGGACGTCGGCTGCGTGAATCATGGCCTCTCCCTGCCTGGACGACTGGCCTGAGGGTGGTGAGCAGTACGGGTCACCTGCGGCGTTCATGGTCCCGACGGTCCTCGCGCCGTCGGCGCGCCCGGTAGTTCCCGAGATCGGAACCGCCGTCACCGCTCCGGCCGCCGCCGCGACCGGGGCCGTGGCGGGTGACGCCGTAGACCGGCACCGCCGCGGCCACCCACCAGAGGGGATCGAGGAAGCCGAAGCCGAACAGAGCCACGATGAGGATGAAGAGCAGGACGAGCACAGCGGGCCTCCCCGGGAGCGGGACAGCTTCGATACCGGGGACCGGGGCCTCACCCCACAGCGTAGTCCCGCCCGAACGCTGCGGATACGGTCCGAGGGCAGTGCGTCCGGCCCTGTACGGATGGCTGTTCGGCATCTGCCGGGGAACCGCTGCGAGGGCTGGCGTGCGCCCTGCCGGAACCCGGCGCGTCACGAGCCGTTCCCGTACACGCCCGTCAGCACGATCCCGGCGTACCCGATGCGTCCCGAGCGGGCACCGATCCGCTGTCCGCCGCGTCGCACGCGTCCCTCAACGGGCGGTACACATGTACGCGCTGATCGTTCCCGCTCCGACCCCCTTCGTCCTGCTCGCCACCGTGCTGGGCCTTTCCTGGTGGGAGGGCCGCATCCTGCCGACACCGCCGACCGGGCCGGTCGCGGTCCTCGCCGAGGCTCCGTCCACTCCGGTGGCCCCGGCGCAACTCCCGGAACCCGTCGGTGCCGACGCCGCGCTCACAGGTGATCCGCCGTTCCACGCCGACGCGCTCACTCCGCCTCGTGCGCCCTCTCGCGTCCGGCGGTGACGTGGGTGACGGCGGCGGACAGCTGTTTGCGGGCCGCCTCGGGCGGGGGTTCGCCGCGGACGGAGTCCACCAACTGCTGTGCCGCGCGGTGGAGTTTGGTGTTGGTGTTCTGCGAGGTCATCACCAGGACGTTCCAGGCCTCCTCCGCGCTGAGGGAGAAGGTGGCCATGAGAATGCCGCGGGCCAGGTCGATGAGTCCCCGGGTCTGCATCGCCCGCCGCAGCTGTACGACCTCGACCCGTGGGTCCGTCGAGGAGTGCGAGGCGTCGTCTTCCTCGTCCATCTCATCCTCGGGGGCGAACAGGGGCAGGGTGCCGGTGAGGGCCAACACCCGTTCGGCGGCCGGGCTGATGGCGCGGATCGTGAGCGTCTTGCACTGGTCGAGGGCCTGCTGCCGGATCCCCAGCAGGGCGTTGAGCCCGGAGCAGTCGCAGAACTCGACGCCGTCGAGGTCCAGGTCGATGCCCTTGCCGGAGTCGGTGAGCGCCGAGCGCAGGGCCTGCTGGAGCTCCTGGTCCGCGGCGAGGTCGAGATCGCCGCGCACGGTGACCATCGTCCGGTCGCCGTCGGGTCGGGCGCAGACCGTCAGCCGTGCCTCGCCGCCGGGACCGGCGAGCCTCGTGCATCCGTTGACCGGCCCTGCACAGCAGAGTGCCGACTTGGACATGGTCCTCTCCCCAGGGCTGGGAACACCCACGTTTCCGACGGCACCAGATTCACCCGTACGCGAACTCACGTCAAGAGATACGTGAAATTTACTTCGTGTATTTTCATGCCTGAATCCCTAGGCGTACGATGCGGTCATGAGTGGAGCGACGGAGCCGCACGCGGGGTGGACGTTCATCACCAACCATGCGCGGGTACTGGCGGCCATTGCCGAGAATCAGAGCGCGCGGGTGCGCGACATCGCAGCCCATTGCAGACTCACCGAGCGCGCTGTCCAGAAGATCATTTCCGATCTGGAGCAGAGCGGATACCTCTCCCACACGCGTGAGGGGCGCAGCAACACCTACCGGATCGCGCAGGGGAAGATTCTGCGCCACCCCGCCGAGGCCGGGCTCACCGTCGCCTCGCTGCTCGCCCTGCTCGCCCAGGTGGACGGCCACCACGAGGCCGCGCCCCGCGCCGGTGCGGTCGCGGTCGAAGAGGTGTGAGCGCACGCACGGCGACGCGGGCCCCGGACGGGACCCGCGTCGCCGTGTGCGGGGAGTGTCAGCCGGTCGTCACGGCCGTGTCGTCCACGACGAAGCTGGTCTGGAGCGAGGAGTCCTCGACACCGGAGAACTTCAGCGTGACGGTGGTTCCCGCGAAGGCCGACAGGCTGAAGGACTTCTGGACGTAGCCGCCGGCCGCGTTCAGGTTGGAGTAGGTGGCCAGGGTGGTCGATCCGGCGGTGACCGTCAGCTTGTCGTACTGGGTGCTGGTGGTGGTCTCGGCCGTGTCGATGTGCAGGTAGAAGGTGAACGTGGTGCCCGTGCAGCCGCTCGGGACGGTCACCGACTGGGAGAGTGTGTCGGTGTGGGTGGAGCCGTAGCCGTCCAGCCAGGCCTTGTAGGAGCCGGTGCGGGCCGCCTGGCTGCTGGAGCTGGTGATGACGCCGCTGCTGGCGGTCCAGGTGGTGTTGCCCGACTCGAAGCCCTGGTTGCCCAGGAGCTGGGCCGAGGTGCAGCTGCCGCCGCCGCTGGAGCTGACCGTCCAGGTGAAGGAGGCGGTCCCGGTCGCGCCCGTGCTGTCGGTCACCGTGACCGTCGTGCTGTACGTGCCCGCGGTCGTCGGGGTGCCGGAGACGGCGCCGGTGGAGCTGCTGATCGACAGGCCGGTCGGCAGGCCGCTCGCCGCGTAGGCCAGTGAGCCGCTGTTGCTGCTGCTCGCGCTGATCTGCAGGCTCACCGCGGTGCCGACGGTCGAGGACTGGCTGCCCGGGTTGGTGACCGTGACGCCGGTCGTCGGGACCGTGATGTGGCTGCCGACGTTGATTCCGGCGAAGGCGTTGCCGACCCCGGCGTACTGCGTCGAGCCGGTGCCGTACAGGTCGGCGGCCGCGCTCAGGGCGGCGGTGCGGGCGCCCGAGTACGAGGTGCTGGACGTCATGTACGTCGTCAGCGCCCGGTACCAGATCTGCAGGGCCGCGGCCCGGCCGATGCCGGCGACCGCGACGCCGTCGGAGGTCGGGCTGTTGTAGGTGACGCCGTTGATGGTCTTGGAGCCGCTGCCCTCGGAGAGCAGGTAGAACATGTGGTTCGCGGGGCCCGAGGAGTAGTGCACGTCGAGGTTGCCGACGCCGGAGTACCAACTGTCCGCGGAGCCGCCGTCCTTGTCGGGCTCGTCCATGTAACGCAGCGGTGTGCCATCACCGTTGATGTCGATCTTCTCGCCGATGAGGTAGTCGCCGACATCGGTCGAGTTGGCCGCGTAGAACTCCACGCCGGTGCCGAAGATATCGGAGGTCGCCTCGTTCAACCCGCCTGATTCGCCGGTGTAGTTGAGGTTCGCGGTGTTGGAGGTGACGCCGTGCGTCATCTCGTGGCCGGCCACGTCGAGCGAGGTCAGCGCGTGGGTGCTGCTGGTGCCGTCGCCGTAGGTCATGCAGAAGCAGTCGTCGTCCCAGAAGGCGTTGACGTACGCCGTGCTGTAGTGGACGCGCGAGTAGGCGGCCACGCCGTCGTTCTTGATGCCGCTGCGGCCGAAGGTGTTCTTGTAGAAATCCCAGGTGGTCTGGGCGCCGAAGTGGGCGTCCACACCGGCGGTCTGGGTGTTGGAGCCGGAGCCGGTGCCCCACACGTCGTCCGAGTCGGTCATCAATGTGCCGGTGCCGGACGTGCCGTTGTTGAGGCTGTACGTCTTGTGGGTGCCGCGCGTGGTGTCGTTCAGCTGGTACGTCGAACCGGACAGCGTGGTGCCGATGGTGACGGTGCCGCTGTACTGGCTGTTGCCGGTGCCGGTCTTGATGGCCTGGTACCGGTAGAGCTCCGCGCCCGTGGCCGCGTCGGTGATGACGTGCAGCTGGCTGGGCGTGCCGTCGTCCTGGAGGCCGCCGACCACCGTCTCCCAGGCGAGCTTCGGCGTTCCGCCGCCCGCCCAGATCACCTTGCGGGCGCTGTCGGTGGTGGGCTTCTCGGCGTCGAGGGCCTTGGCGGCCTTGAGTGCCTTGGTCTCGGCGGCGGACTTGGCGAAGGCCGCGGTGGTGGAGGCGACCTTGATGGTCCGCTTGGTGTTGAAGGTGGTGCTCACCGTGCCGGTGGCCTCGGCGGCCGGCAGGGTGTGCACGACCAGGTCGCCGCCGAGGACCGGCAGACCGGCGTAGGTGCGCTCGTAACGGGTGTGCAGGGTGCCGTCGTTGTCCTTGACGACGTCCTTGACGACCAGCTTCTCCTTCGTGCCCAGGCCGAGCGTGTCGGCCGTCGCCGCGGTCTGCTTGGATGCCTTCTTCAGCAGCGCCGAGTGCTGGGCCGGGGTGAGTTCGGCCTGGAGGCCGCCGGTGCGGAGGGGGCTCGGGTGGGGGGAGCTCTCGGCGGCCGCGGGGACCGTCTGTATGCCGAGGGCCAGCAGCGCGGCGGTGGCGGCCAGGGCTCCGGCTGCGGTCGCCGGGCGGGGGGTACGTCTCACTCTTGCTCCTACTGCGACGGCCGCGCGTCGACGGCCGGTGACAGACCGGGCAGACGGGATGTGCTGTCCGGGTCGAGCTGAGCAGGGCCGTGCGGGGACCTCCGCGCACGGCATGTGCGGCCTGTGCGCGGGGTGGAGGAAGAGTGGCAGATTTGACCGTGGCATGTCATTCGGTCGGGTGTCATTCGAGGGTTATCCCTCTACGACCCCGCTGACCTGTGCGTTTACTGTGGAGCGGCTTAGCGCGCGGCGGCCTCCAGGACGGCTTTCAGCTGCCGGAGCGGCTCGGGGCCGACGAAGCGGAGGACGACGGTGTCGGCGCCGGACGCCCGCAGCGCGCCGATCCTTTCGGCGGCCTGTGCCGCGCTGCCGGAGACGGTGAAGACCTCCTCCTGGGGGCGGCCCAGCCAGGCACCGTGGCCCTCGGTGTGCGGATGCAGGGTCCGGGCGACCTCCTCGGGGTCGTCACCCACGTTGCAGAACGCGAAGACACTGAGCGTGTGGTCCTCGCCCGCACCGCCCTTCGCGAGCAGCGCCCGGATGTTCTCCAGATCCCGCGGTCCGTGCCCCTCGGCGATCAGGGTGCCGTCCGCGACCCGCCCCGACAGTTCCAGGGAGCGCGGCCGCACCACACCGGCGACCAGCGGCGGCGGCTCGGCGGGCGGGTGGACGAGCCGGATGTCGTCGATCCGCACCTCCCGGCCCTCCGACGTGACCCGCTCCCCGTGGAGCAGCGCCCGAACGGAGGTGATCGTCTCCTCCAGCAGGGCCAGCGGAGAGCGCGGCGCGACACCGACCTGCTCCATCCACTCCCGTACGCCATGACCGATCCCGGCCACCAGCCGGCCCGGGAACACCCTTGCCAGCGTGGCCAGTTCCATCGCCAGCAGCGCGGGGCTGCGCAACGGTGCCGGTGCGATCCCGATGCCCACCCGCAACCGCCGGGTCGCTCCCAACGCCACGGCCGCCGCCGACACCCCGCCGCTCCAGCGGAGGTCCTCCACCACCCACAGGTCGTCCGCGCCGAGCGCCTCGGCCTGCCGCGCGAAGTCGGGCAGCCCCTCGGGGGCCCAGTCGCGGTCGTACATCACACCGATCCGGAGATTCGTCATGCGACGGAACCTACGGTCCGGCCGTGCAACCGATCAACGGGCTTTAGCGCCAAGATCCAACAGGGTCGCCTCAGTTCAGACAGCTCCTGACCGCCGTACGCAACGCCGTGCGCACCTCCTCGGGCGGCGGCGGGCCGTCGGACTCCGTGCCGGCGGTGAGGGCCGCGGCGACCGTGCGCAGCTTGGTGTTGGAGAGCTGGGAGGTCGTGCGCAGGATGGTCCAGGCCTCCTCGGACGTACAGGAGTGGGCGGCCATGAGGATGCCGCGGGCCTGGTCGATCACGGGCCGGGAGGCGATCGCCCGGCGGAGCTGCTCGACCTCCGCGCGCAGCAGATGGAGCTGCTCCGCGCGCTCCAGGGCCACCGCGGAGGGGGCCGGGGGAGCGGGCTCGGGGACGGCCCGACGCGGTGCCGCCCGCAGCGGGTCGGCGGTGTCCAGGCCGGCGAGCTCCAGGATCCGGCGCGGCTGGCCGGTCCAGCGTGTGGCGGCCACCGGGATGCGCCGCCGATGACGGTAGGCGTCGAGGACTTCCAGGAACTGGAGACCGCCGGTGTCCATGAACACCACTGCGGCCATGTCCAGTTCGACCCCGCGGACTCCGTCCGGCAGCGCCGTCAGGGTCTCGTCCAGAACCTCCGCACAACCGTGCACGAGCTCGCCGCGCGGCCGCAGCTCCGCCCGGCCCGCGTCCGTACGGCCATCGATGACCAGGGTGTTCAGCCGCCCTGTGAGAGATGTGTGTGCCGCTGGGATCATGTCTCCGCCTCGTCGGTCCCCGGCCGTCGTCGCGCTGATGGGCCTCCTTCGCGCCCACCGGGATCCGGGCGGAGCCGGGGACCCCAGCTCCGCGGGGGCCCGGCGGTGCTGATCGTGCGCCTGCCCGACCCGTCGCGAGCTACACCCAGGAGGCGGGGATTGACAGGCTTCCGTCCGGGGTACGCGCGTTTCGTCGACGAACAGTGGGAAACGGCGCACGAGCAGTGGGAGACGGCGTGCATCTTCACCACCGACCACCTCTGCGGTCCGCCGCCACGGCACCGCGCCTCACGGTGTCCGCGCTGCGCGGGCACAGCGGTCTGCGCGCCGTGGGCGAGGTGGGTCACGCCACGCACGAGATCTGGGAGCGCGCATTGGAGCAGGCGGTGGTCGCGCGTACGGACGTGTACCGGCTCGAGCTGTCGGCGGTGACCTTCGTCGACATCGCGGGCGCCGATGCCCTCGCATCCGCCGCGCGGCGGCTGGAGGAGGGCCGGCTGCTGCAGCTGCACCGCCCACCGACCACACTGAGCCGGACACTGGACATGTTCTGGCCGGGCCTGTCGGGGATCGAGGTGACGCTGCCATGACCGCCGCGTTCCTGCACCCCGCCCTCTTCTACCGGGACGCCCAGGACTACCTCGCCGGCACGGTCCCCTTCGTCCGCGAGGGCCTCGCGGCGGGCGAACCGGTCGCCGTGGCCGTACCGGGCGACAACCTCCGGCTGATCCGCGACGCCCTCGGCGACGCCGCCGACGCCGTACGGCTCCTGGACATGCGGGAGGCCGGCCGCAACCCCGGCCGGATCATCCCCGGCGTGCTGCGCGCCTTCGCCGACACCCAGCCGGCCGGCCGCCGGGTGAGGATCATCGGCGAACCGATCTGGGCCGGCCGCACGGCCGGCGAGTACCCCGCGTGCGTCCAGCACGAGGCGCTGATCAACGCGGCCTTCGAGGGCCGGTTCGCGACCATCCTGTGCCCCTACGACGTCCGACGCCTCGACGAGCGGGTCCTCGCCGACGCCTACGCCACCCACCCCACGGTCATCCCCTCCGGCGGCGGACCGGAACAGGTGAGCGGCCGCTACGCCCCCGACGCCGTCGTGGCCCGCTACAACGAGCCGCTGCCCGCCGTCGCGGACGTGCTGTCCCTCTGCTTCGACGCCGGATCGCTGCCCGAGGTCCGCCATCTCGCGACCGCCGAGGGCGCCCGGCTCGGGCTGACCGGGCTCGCACTGGAGAACCTCACCCTCGTGGCGGCCGAGCTGACCACCAACAGCGTGGTGCACGGCGGCGGTTCGGGGACGCTGCGGGTGTGGGCCGAGGACGGGTACGCGGTGTGCGAGGTACGGGACAAGGGACGGCTCGCCGATCCCCTGGCGGGACGGCGGCCCGCGGCACGCGACCAGCGCGGCGGGCGAGGACTGCTGCTGGTCAACCTGATCGCCGACCTCGTCCGGACCCACACCGGCGAGGAGGGGACGACGGTGCGCTGCTGGTTCGCGCGCTGAGACGGCGTCGAGCCCTTCAGCCCCCTGACCTCAGAGCGGTGCCTGCCAGGTCACCGTCGTCCCCGTGCCCCCGTCGTCGGCCGCCCCGTCGTCGTACACCGTCAGCCGTACGCCCTCCCGGCCGTCCGGCAGGGTCGCCGTCGCGTCGACCGTGACCTCGATGTGCGAGACGCCGGGGCGACGGGACGCGGTGGCGAGGGCACGGCGCAGGGCGGTGAGGAGATGACCGGCCGTCTGCTCGGGGACCCGGCTCTCGACCGCGCCGGTGAACTGTGCGGACGGCGCGAAACCCAGCAGGGCCGCCGCCCCCGCCGTCTCCCGGAGCACCTTGCCCCGGAACGTCGTCGGGGCGTCCGCGGGCGGCTGCTGCAGCGCGAAGATCGTCGTACGGACCTCCTGGATGGTCGACTGGAGCTCGTCGACCGCCTTCCCCAGCGTCTCGTGCACATCGCCCGCCCCACTGCGGCGCTGGGCGGACTCCAGCATCATGCCGGTGGCGAACAGCCGCTGCACGACGAGGTCGTGCAGATCGCGGGCGATACGGTCGCGGTCCTCGAAGACGGCGAGGAGTTCGCGGCTGTGCTGGGCGTCGGCGAGGACCAGGGCGAGCGCGGCCTGCGAGGCGAACTGGACCGCGAGCAGGCGTTCCACGGAGGTGTACGGGCGGTCGCCGCGCCGGCGGGGCAGGGCGAGGGTGCCGATCAGCCGGCCGCCGGCCTGGAGCGGCAGCATCATGCTGGGCCCGAACCGGTGCCGTACCGGCGTCGTCATCCGCGGGTCGGTCGCCGAGTCGTCGACGAACACCGGTTCACCGCCGAGGAGTTGCTCCAGCACCGGACTGCCGGGGGCGATCGTCGTGCCGACGATGTCGCCGGGATCGTCGTACGTCGAGGCGGTCACGATCTCCATGCCGCCCTCCTCGGTGGGCTGGAGGATGACGCCCGCGGAGGCGTCGGCGAGGAGACGGGCGCGCTCGGCGACCGTCGTGAGCGCGTCGGTCGCGGACCCGTCGCCGAGCAGCGCGTTGGTCACGGCCGCCGCGCCCTCGATCCAGCGCTCACGCTGCCGGGCCGCCTCGTACAGCCGGGCATTGCCGATGGCGATACCGGCCTGGGCGGCGAGGACGTGCAGGAGCTGCTCGTCCTCGGCGGTGAAGGGGTCCTTGCCCTTGTCCGCGAGGTGCAGCGTGCCGAACTCCTCGTCCTGCACCCGGATCGGCACGGTGAGCGAGACGGCCGTGCGCGGGGCGGTGCCCGCGGTGCGGAGCTCGATGAGTCCGTCCTGGCCCGGGTCGGCCGTCCCCAGCGCGGCGTACCGGGCGCCGGTGAGGTCGGCGGCGGCGTCCACGATGTGCTGGAGGGTGGTGCGCAGTTCGAGGTCGGTGCCGACGCTGAGGACGGCTTCCAGGAGCGGGGGGAGGGGATCGTCGGCCATGCGGTCGATGAATGCCGGTGCCGGTGTCAGTCGGCCAGCGGGTCCAGTGCCAGCGGCTCGATACGGCCCTCAAGCATCGCGCCGAGACCCTCCACCGCGCACACCTCGGGCCGTTCGGCGATGTGCACCGGCATTCCGGTCGCGTGCCGCAGCATCTGGTCGAAGCCGGGGAGCAGCGCGCTGCCGCCGACCATCATGATCCCGCGGTCGGCGAGGTCGGCCACCAGGTCGGGCGGGCAGTCCCGCAGCACCTTGCCGATGCCGTCGAGCACGGCGGTGAGCGGGGTCTGGATCGCATCGCGGACGGCGGCGGTGTCGACCTGGACGGAGCGGGCGAGGCCGGTGGCGACGTCTCGTCCGTGGATCTCGGTGGAGGCGGGACCCGAGGCGGTGAGGCCGTTGCCGGACAGGGCGAGCTGGAGCGGTCGTACGGACTGACTCGGCAGCATCAGCTCGTGCTGGTGGCGCAGGTGCTGCACGATCGCGTGGTCCACGGCCTCGCCGCCGACGGGGATGCGTACGGCGTTGACGATCGAGCCGAGGGAGAGCACGGCGACCTGGGTGGCCGCGGCCCCGCACACCAGCACCATCGTCGCCTCGGGCCGCTCCACCGGCAGTCCGCAGCCGACGGCGGCGGCGATGAGCGTGTCCACGAGTTCGACGCGGCGGGCACCCAGCCCGACCATGGTCTCGATGCAGGCACGCTGGGCGAGGGGGTCCGCGTCGTGCGGGGTGCAGGCGGCGGCACGCAGGATCGGCTTGCGCCGCAGCGAGCGGCGGATCTTGTCGCCGAGCAGGTGCCGCAGCATGCGCTGGGCCATCTCGATGTCGACGACCGTGCCGCCGGAGACGGGGCGGACGACACGGATGTAGTCGGGCGTACGGCCCGTCATCTTCTCCGCGAACTCACCCACCGCGATCAGCGCACCGGTCCGGGTGTTCACGGCGGCGACGGACGGCTGGTCGACGACGACGCCGGCGCCCTTCACGTACACCCGCGTCCTCGCCGCACCCAGATCGACGGCGAAGTGGCAGCGACGCAGCTGCTCCAGACTGGCGGTGGCGGTCATGGGCAGGTCCTCCCGAGAACACAGACCGTGGCCGCGCCGAATGGCGGGGCTCATTGGCATCGTGTGGGGGGTGGGGGTGGGGCGCCTTTTGTGGGGGGCCGGGTGGGGGGAGGCTGAATGGGGGGTTTTGCGGCTTATGTCCTATGTAGGGGTCAGGTAAAGATTCTGACGTGCGGTCACGCGGAGGGGGCGGTGCGGTCGCGGACCACCCCCAGCTCCACCAGGTCCTGCGGCCGGATACGGAGTTGGTCCGCCGTCACCTCCACCTCCTCCGGGGGCCTCTTCAGGATGGCCGCCGCCGACTCGGGCGCGATGACGGAGAAGTAGCTGTCCGGGGTGGCCCAGGTGTTGCCGGGCGCGGCGAGGGCCAGGGCTCCGCCGGAGCCGCCCTCGCCGATGAGGAGGGTGGTGATCGGGGTCCGGGCGGAGGCCACCGCGCCGAAGACCTCCGCGATCGCCGCTCCCGCCCCCTGCCGCTCCGCCTCCGCGTCGTTGGCGGCGCCCGGGGTGTCCACCAGCGTCAGCACCGGGATGCCGAGCCGGTCCGCGAGCCGGATCAGCCGGGCGGCGGTGCGATAGCCGGCCGGGCGGGTCGCGGTGCCGGCCTGCGCGGCGTACGCGACCGCGCGCCCCGCGTGCTCGCCGAAGCCGCACAGCATGCCCGGGTCCGTGCCGCCGCAGCGGTCGCCGGAGATCGCGAGGCGGCGCGTGAAGTAGCTGTCCAAGTAACTGTCGGCGCCGGGGCGTTGGGGGGAACGGGCACGCTGGACGGCTTCCCAGCCGGTGTGGGGGAGGGGCGAGGCGGGGGGCTCCTGGGTGCCGTCGGCGGGCGGGGTGTCCGGGGTGTCGTCGGCCGACGTGACCACTGCTTCCCGACCGGCGGGAGAGGAGCCGGGGCGGGCGCCGGTGCCGGTCAGGTGCGGGGTGTCCTGGGGGTCGTCCGCCGGTGGAGGTGTCTGCGTGCCGCTGTGTGGAGGCTCGGGGACTTGCGGGGTGTCGTCGGTCGGGGCGAGGTCTGCCTTTCGGTCGGCGGGCAGGGAGGCGGGGCGGGCGTCCGTGTTGGCGGTCGGTGAGGGTGCCTCCGGGCCGGGGTGTCGTGGGAGTGGTGCCTCCGGGGCCGGGGACGTCAGGAGGTGCAGCCAGTGGCCCAGGGTTTCGCGGAGCGACTCGGGGCGTACGAGTGCGTCCACCGCACCCGCCGCCACCTGCGCCTCGGCCGTGTACGCCCTCGGGTCCGCGTCCGGGGGGCGGACGCGGGAGCCCGCGAAGCCGATCTGGGCGCCGGGGAGGGCGAGGATGATGTCGGCGCCCGCGCCCAGGGTGGCCCAGCCGCCGCCTGTGGTCGGGTCCCGTAGCACCGCGATCTGGGGCAGGCCCGCCTCGCGAGTGAGGGCCGACTGGCGCGCCACGCGCTGGAGTTGGGTCAGGGCGAGCATGCCCTCCTGCATACGGCTGCCGCCCGTGGCGACCAGGGGGACGACCGGGAGACGGTGGGCGCGGGCGTAGGTGTACGCCGCCTCCAGCCGGTCGCCGGTGCGTACGCCCAGGGAGCCGCCGAGGTAGCCGAACTCGAAGGCCAGCAGCACTGCCCGGGTTCCCTCGACCTTCCCCGTCCCGCAGACGACGGACTCGTCCTCGCCGGTGCGCTCGGCCGCGCGGGCGCGTGCGGCGTCGTAGCCCTGCCAGGCGAGCGGGCCGTCGGGCGTCGACTCCCGTGCGGGGGCGGGGAGTTCGGTGAAGTCGTCTGTGACGAGGGCGAGGAACTCGCGGGCGGAGAGACGGTCAGTCATGGGCCAGCGACCGCTTCATGATCTTCCCCATGTCGTTGCGGGGGAGGGAGGCGAGGTGGTGGAGGGCGCGCGGCCGCTTGTGGGGGGCGAGGCGGCTCGCCACGTGCTCCGCCAGTTCCTCCAGTCCGGGCGGCGCCCCCGGATCCGCCGGGACGATCCACGCCACGATCCGTTCGCCCAGATCGGCGTCCGGCTCCCCGGTGACCGCCGCCTCCCGCACCCCCGGGTGTTCCAGGAGCGCGTTCTCGATCTCGCCCGCCCCGATCTTGTAACCCCCGCTCTTGATCAGGTCGGTGGCCTTCCGGCCCACGATCCGGACGTAGCCGTCGGACTCGCGCACCGCCATGTCCCCCGTACGGAACCAGCCGTCGGCCGTGAACGCGGCCGCCGTCGCGTCGGGCCGGTTGAGGTACTCGGTGAACAGGTTCGGGCCGCGCACCTGGATCTCGCCCACCGTCTCCCCGTCGTACGAGGTGATCGGCGCCCCGTCCTCCTCCACCAGCCGCAGCTCCACTCCCGGCAGCGGCACCCCCACCGTCCCCGCCCGGGCCTCGCCGTCCGCGCGGACACTGGTGTTCATCAGGGTCTCCGTCATGCCGTACCGCTCGACCACCCGCCGCCCCGTCGCCGCCGTGATCCGCTCGTGGTCGTGCACCGGCAGCGCGGCGGACCCGGAGACCAGCAGCCGAGCCCGCCCCAGCGCCTTCGCCAACTCCGGTTCCCCGGCAAGGGACTGGGCGATCCGGTGGTACATCGTCGGCACCCCGAACAGCATCGTCGCGCCGTCGGACAGCTCCCGCGTGACGCCTTGCGTCGAGAACCGGCCCAGATGGCGCACCGATCCGCCGCGCCGCAGCGGCCCGAGGATGCCCAGGACCAGGCCGTGCACATGGAACAGCGGCAGACCGTGCACCAGTACGTCCTCGCCGGTCCACTGCCAGGCGTCGGCCAGCGCGTCCAGGGTCGAGGTGATGGCCCGGCGGGGGATGACGGCACCCTTCGGGGGGCCGGTGGTGCCGGAGGTGTAGACGACGAGGGCGGGGTCGTCGTCGGTGGCGGTCTCCTCGGTGGCGGTGGCGGTGGCGGTGGCTGTGGTGGCCGTGGTGGCGGTGGTCGTGTCGGGGGTCACGTCGATGCGCGGCAAGTCCCTTATCGCGGCGGGCAGTTCGTCTCCCGGTGCCGCCAGGACCAGCGACGGCGCGCTGTCCGCCAGGATGTGCCCGAGCTCCTTCTCCCCGGACTTCGGGTTCAGCGGCACCGCGGGCACACCGGCCCGCAGTGCCGCCACGACGGCGACGGCGGTCTCCAGCGTCGGGGTCGCCCATACGGCGACGCGGCCGGCGTCCCTGAGGCTGCCGGCCAGCAGACCGGTCGCGGTGGCGAGCTCCGCGTACGTCAGGGACCGGTCGCCGAACCGCAGGGCGGGGCGGTCCGCCGGAGCGTCCGTCAGGGCCGGGAAGAGAGAGGTCACGCGTCGTACTCCTTAGCTGTTGCCGGGTTCGCCGAAGGCGGTTGCCGAAGGTGGTGGTCACCCGATGCCGGGTACGACCAGCACCAGCCACACCACCGCGGGCACCACCGCCACCACGATCCCCCCGTAGACCATCAACTGCCGGAAGAAACGCTCGCGGTCGACATCCGGTGCCGCCGCCAGGACGAGTGCGCCGTTCGTCGAGAACGGGCTCACATCCACCACCGTCGCCGACACCGCCAGCGCCGCCACCATGCCGACCGCCCCGATCTCGCCCTGCGCCAGGAACGGCACGGCCAACGGGATCAGCGCTCCCATGATCCCCACCGAGGAGGCGAACGCCGAGATGATCGCGCCGATGTAGCAGAGCAGCACCGCAGCCAGCAGGGGGACTCCGATGTCGCCGACGCCCTCGCCGGCCCAGGTGATGGTGCCCATCTCGTCCAGAACGCCGACGTAGGTGAGGACACCGCAGATCAGCAGCACCGTCGACCAGGCGATCTGGCCGACCGCCTTACGGCTGTCCTCCGGCCAGAGGGTGCTCAGGACCACGGCGAGGGTGATCGCGGTCAGCCCGGCGTCCAGGTCGAAGGCCAGCACGGCCACGACGAGGGCGACCAGGGCGGTGAGGGTGGCGATACGGGCGGGGGTGAGGCGGGCGGCGGCGGGGGCCTCGGGGGGAGGGGCCACGGTGGCGGTGCCGGTCGCGGTGGGCGCCGGTGCCGGGGTGGCCGTCGCGGATCCGGGGGCGGATCCGGTGCTGGGGGCGGATCCGGTGCCGGGGGCGGGAGTCGGAGCACGGGTGGTGTCGGTGGTGCCTTCGGCCGGGGCCGGCGTGCTGCCCGTCTCCTCCTCCACCGCCCCCATCGCCCACAGCTTCCGTCCCCCGAACAGCAGGAAGACGACGGCCGCGATGATGAGGTTGACGGTGAGGGAGGCGAGGAAGAGGAAGAGCTCGTTGCCCGGGAGCTTCTCGCGCTCCACGATGCCGTTGACGATCGTGCCGTAGATGCTGATCGGCGAGAAGCCGCCGCCCTGGGCACCGTGCACCACCATCGCGCCCATCAGCAGCGGGCTGATCCCGTAGCGGGCGGCGAAGCTCAGCGCGATCGGCGCGACGATCGCCACCGCGGCCGGGCTGACCGCGCCGATCGCCGTGAGCGCGCCGGTGAGGAAGAACATCACCCAGGGGATCAGCGCCACCCGCCCCCGCACGAGCCGGATCGCGGCGTGCACCAGCCAGTCGGTGGTGCCGTTGGCGCGGGCGATCGCGAAGAGATACGTGACGCCGACGAGGACGACGAACAGATCGCCGGGGAAGCCGGCGAAGATGCCGTCCGCGTCGAGGTCGGCGACGAGCTCACCCACCGCGAAGGCGGCGGCGAAGGCGAGCGCGCCCATGTTCACGGAGCGGGTGGTCGCGATGACGAACACCACGACGAGGACGAGGATCGAGATGAGTTCGGGGGACATACGGGCTCCCGTCTCTGGGTCCCGGAGCGGCTGGATGAATGAATGGCAAGAGGGGTCGAGTGGCCGAGTGGCTGGGCCACTTGGGCCGGGCGTTTGGCTAATTGGCTCAGCCACTCGGCCACTTGGGGATGGCTCGTAAGCGTGGTTGCGGTCTGGCGGGGCGTCAAGAGGGCACGTCAAAATTGGCTGAGCCACTTGACCAGTCGGCCACTCAGTCACACGGTCAGTCACCCACCCGGCCACTCCTCCACAGCCCACCCGCCCACCGCCCCACCCGGTGTTAGCCTCCCGACCAGAGAGGGGGGACTCCATGACCGACGCCCTGCGCCCCATGACCAAACAGCGCCTCTATGAGCAGGTGCTCGACCGGCTGCGCCAGTACGTCGCCGAGACCGGCCTGCGAGCCGGTGACCGTCTCCCGCCCGAACGCGATCTGGCCCAGCGTCTCGGTGTCAGCCGGGCCTCCGTGAAACAGGCGATCGTGGTCCTGGAGGTCCAGGGACTGGTGGAGGCGCGGCACGGCGGCGGGACGTATCTCGTACGGGACAGCCTCGACGTGGAACCCGTCGAGCGGATGGTCGAGCGCCGACGCCGGCTCCCCGATGTCCTCGACGCCCGCGAGGCACTGGAGACGAAGCTCGCCGAACTGGCCGCGGAGCGCCGTACGGACGAGGACCTGGGCGCGATGCGGACGGCGCTGGCCCGGATGGCGGGAGAGATCGAGGACGGCGGTCACGGCATCGAGGGCGACCGTCTGTTCCACGCGGCGGTGACGGCGGCCGCACACAGCAGCCTGCTCGCCGAGTTCATGCGCTCCATCGCCGACCAGATCGCCGAGAGCCGCACCGAGTCTCTTCGCCAACCGGGCCGTCCGGACCGCTCGTTGGCCCAGCACCGCGCCATCCTGGAGGCGATCGTTCTCCAGCGCCCCGGCCAGGCGGCCACGGCGATGCGCCGCCATGTCCGTACGGTCGCCAAGGTGCGGTTGCTGGACTGGGAGCCGGAGGAGGACGACGACCGCTAGCGGTCAGCGCGCCGGACGCAGACGGACCCGGCGCAGGACGAGATTGATGTCGGTGACCTCGACCGCGAGCTCGGTGCCGACGTCCGGCAGGGCCGAGCCCCCGAGGTCGTCGCGGTGCACGAGGCCCTCGATGCCCTCGGCGACCCGTACGAACACACCGAACGGGACGACCTCGGTGACCGGCCCCACCAGGGGCCGGCCGAACGCGCCCCGGGCGAACTCGCCCAGCGGGTCGGGTTCCAGAGCCGCCGTCGAGATCCGGACCTGCGGCCGGAACAGCTCGAAGGCGAGGACCTCCGCGGTCACCTCCTGGCCGACGTGGACGACCTCGTCGTAGGAGTCGACGTGGCGCCGGGTGAGCTCGGGGCCGGTGATGAAACCCTCGCTGCCGTCGAGGTCCACGAACACGCCGAAGCGCTCGATGCGGGTGACGACGCCCCGCACGATCTGCCCGTACTCGAACCCCCGCCAGGTCGTCTCCGTCCCGGCGAGCCGGCGCCGGGTCCCGACGAGGGTGGCCAGATCAGGTGCCAGGGGGAGTTCGAGGGTGTTCAGGGCGGGGTGCCGTAGCCAGAACAGTCGAGGGCGGTCCACCATCCCGTCGTGCAGCGGCGGATCGTCGGTCGCCGGTGCGAAGTCGTCGATCACGACCGTGCCGTCCTGCGTGAGCAACCGGGCCGGGTCGGCGGGGTCGTCGTCCGGGGACTTGCCGGTGCCGCCGCCGTCGAGGACGAGGAGGTCGTACGGCCCCCGCTCACCGATCCGCCGCCAGTCGCCGTGGAGGATCTCCACCTCGGGCCGGTCGGCGAAGACCTCGGCGGCGACGCGGGCGCGCTCCGGGTCGCGCTCCACGCCGACGATCCGTACGCCCTCCCGCGCCCCCGACGCCAGCCACGCCAGGCCCACCCCGCAGCCCGCGCCCGTCTCCCCGACCGCCCCCGCCGCGCCGCCCGCCAGGGCGTGCAGCAGGCGGCCCTGTTCGGGGCGGACGGAGTGCGGGAAGGCGTGGGCGCGGGCGGCGGCGAGGGCGCGCTCGACCAGCGGGGGGAGGTGGGTCTCCTTGGCGTAGGCGTCCGTTCCGGAGATCGACATGCGGTGATTGTGCAGGGGCGCTCCGCCCGGCGCCCCCGGATTTCCGGCGGCGCCTAGTCGGTATCCCGTTCCACCGGGATCCACAGCTCCGCGTCCGCCTGTGCCGCGTCCGGTGTCAGCCGGGTCCGCAGCAGCTCGGGGCCCGGGCGGCTGCGGTACGGGTTGGACGGGAACCACTGGGTGAACACGTCCCGCCACAGGTACTGGAGTGCCTGCGGGAACGGCCCGGAGTTCTCGAAGACGGCCCAGGTCCCGGCCGGTACGGTGAGGGCGTCCATGTCGTCGGGCACGGCCGCCGCGCTCACCACCCCGTGGTAGTAGTCGAGTTCGGTGCCCTCCGCACGGCTCGGGTCCAGGTTGTCGCTCACCCCCAGAATCCCCTGCGGCTCCTGGTCGGACAGGTCCTCGATGCGCCGCAGTGTTTCCTTGCCGAGGCCCCGGATGAAGTCGGCGATGGCGGGGTTCATCCCCTCGTGCACGAGGGGGACGCGCACCTTCCTGCCGACCACCCGGAACTCGTCCTTGTCCACGATCCGGTATCGCATACTGCTGCTCCCTTCGACGGTGAGACGGAAGGACAGCCGTGGCTGGGACTCCAGAGCCGCACCGGTCCGCCTGGCCTCGCCGGGACCGACGCCGTGCATGGCGCGGAACGCGCGCGCGAACGCCTCTCCCGAGGTGTAGCCGTAGCGCACCGCGATCTCCAGCAGCGTCCGGTCCCCGGCCAGCACCTCGGCACCGGCGATCGTGAGCCGTCTGCGCCGGATGTACTCCGACAGCGGCATCCCCGCCAGCGCGGAGAACAGCCGCCGCAGGTGGTACTCCGAGGTCAGCGCGGTCCGTGCCACGTCGGCCGCCTCGATCCGCTGGTCGAGGCGGTGCTCGATGTACTCCATGGCCTGGTTCAGCCGCTCCAGCACCCCGGCCTCCTTCCCTTTCGATCACCCACGTTAGGAAGGACCCACCCTGCCCGACCCGACATCCTGTGCCCGATCAGGTCGGGTGCGGCGAGTGGCCGTCCGCCGTCGCCAGGTCCGCGACCGCGCAGCTCACGTTGTCCGGGCCGCCTGCGCTGTTCGCCGTGGCGATCAGGGTGTGGACGGCCGCGTCCGGGCCGGCGGCCGAGACGAGCGTGCGGCGGATGTCGTGCTCCGGCACGACCGAGGACAGGCCGTCGGAGCACAGGAGGTAGCGGTCGCCGGGGCGGGCCTCGTGGAGGCGGAGGTCGGGGGCCGTGGTGCCGAGGGCTTTGAGGAGCAGGGCGCGTTGCGGGTGGGACCTCGCCTCCTCCGGTGTCAGCCGGCCCTCGTCGATCAGCGACTGGACGAGCGTGTGGTCGTGGGTGATGCGGAACAGACCGCCCTCGCGGAGCAGATACGCGCGGGAGTCGCCGATGTGCACCAGGGCCAGCCGGGAACCTGTCCACAGCAGCGCCGTCAGGGTCGTGCCCGACTCGGCCGCGTCCTCGACGGCCTCCGTCGCGTCCCGCACCGCCTCCTCCAGCAGATTGAGCACGTCGCCCGCCGACACGTCCTCGGCGTCCAGGAACTTCAGTGCCTCCACGGCCGCGCTGCTCGCCGGCAGGCCCGCGGGGCCGTAGCCGTCGGCGACCGCGAGCAGCCGGGTGCCCGCGTAGGCCGTGTCCTGGTTGGCGGGGCGGACCCGGCCGGGGTCCGAGTGGGCGGCGTAGCGGAGTTCCAGCACGGGCGGGTCCCTTCGCGCGACGGACGTCAGGTGGTCGACGAGGAACCCGGCCAGGTCACGCCGCTGGGCGGTCTCCGCCTCGACCCGCGACCAGTACGCACGGACCTCCCGGGCCGCCCTCGCGGCGTCGAGGGCGCACACCTCGCGGATCCGGGCCAGCGGCATCCCGATCCGCCGCAGCCACGCCACCAGCCGTGCCCGCTCCAGCTGCTCGACCGCGTAGTACCGGTACCCGGTGTCCGGGTCGACCTTCGCGGGACGCAGCAGGTCCAGCTCGTCGTAGAGCCGCAGGGCCTTGGGCGACAGCCGGCACGCCTTCGCGAAGGCACCGATCGTCAGCATGTACGTCCTCCCCGTCCGGGTCCTGCCTCCGATGCTCGGGCTTCACCGAGGGGGAAGGTCAAACGGGTTGCCGCGGTTGCGGGGGCCCTGCCTAGCCTGTCGATGTACCAGTCATAGAGATGTACACGTCATACGAGAAGGGACCCCCGTCGTGCCCCGAGTCGCCCTCGTCACCTACGACCCCCGGCCGGAGCCCAGCCACGACCGCGATCTGCCCGTGCTCCTGGACGCCCTGCGCGCGGCCGGGGCCGAGGCGGACGCCGTGTTCTGGGACGACGCCGAGGTCGACTGGGGCGGATACGACCTCGCCCTGATCCGGTCCACCTGGGACTACAGCTGGCGGGTGGCGGAGTTCGTGGCGTGGGCCGAGCGGTGCGCCAAGGCCACCCGGCTCGCGAACCCGGCCGAGGTCGTGCGGTGGAACACCGACAAGCGGTATCTGGGCGAGCTGGCGGCGGCGGGGGTGCCCACCGTGCCCACGCGGTATCTCGCGCCCGGCGACGCCGTCGACCTTCCGGACGACCGGGAGTACGTCGTCAAGCCGGCCTCCGGAGCGGGCGCCCGCTATGCCGCGCGGTACACGCCGGAGCAGCACGGGACCGCCGTACGGCAGCTCGCGCGGATGCACGAGGAGGGGCTCACCGCGATGGTGCAGCCGTACATGAGGGGCATCGACGCCGGCGGTGAGCGGGCGCTGCTGTTCTTCGGGGGCCGGTTCCTGCACGCCAGCCGCAAGCGGGCGGTCCTGGCGCCCGGTACGGCCTTCGACGCGGCCAAGGTCGCCCACCCGGGCCTGGAGCCGTGGACGGCGACCCCGGCCGAACTCGCCGTCGCCGAGCGCGCCCTGGCCGCCGTACCGGATGCTCCGGAGCTGCTGTACGCGCGCGTGGACCTCGTCGACGGGGACGACGCTCAGCCGTGGGTGATGGAGCTGGAGCTCGTCGAGCCGAATCTCTTCCTCGACCTGCATCCACGGTCCCTGCCGCTCGTCGTGGCGGCGATCCTGAGGGCGGCCCGGGGGACGGGCGCAACTTTCGCTCACCCTTAGAGGCGGGAATTGCGCGAACCCGGCCTGTCGCGTGCACCCGGTGCCTACCCTGCGGGGAAACAGCGCGTACGGGGACCACTACAGAGGGCGTGACTGGTCGTGGGCGGATCAGAGTCGCGGCGTACTTCGGGCTTTCCTGTGGAGCTGACGAGCTTCGTGGGGCGCAGGGACGAGGCGGCCGAGGTCAGGCGGTTGCTGTCGGTGGGGAGACTGCTGACCCTGACGGGCCCGGGCGGGGTGGGCAAGACCCGGCTCGCCGGGCATGTGGCGCAGCAGGTGGCGCGGGTCTTCCCGGACGGGGTGTGGCTGGTGCCGCTCGCCGCGTTGCAGGACGAGGCGTTCGTCCCGCACGCCGTGATCGACGCGCTCGGGGTGCGCAGCGAGAGCGTACGGCCGCCGCTGGAGGTGCTCGTGGAGTATCTGCGGGAGCGGCGGCTGCTCATCGTGCTCGACAACTGCGAGCATCTGCTGCGCAGTTGTGCGGTGCTCGCGGCCGCTGTGCTGTCGGCGACGCAAGGGGTACGGATCCTCGCCACCAGCCGGCACCGGCTCGGTCCGGTCGGCGAGCGGCTCTTCGAGGTGCCGCCGCTGTCGGCGCCCGCGCCGCACGAGTTCGCCCAGGGCGCGCTCGCCGCCGAACGGTTCCCGGCGCTGCGGCTGTTCGCCGACCGGGCGGCCGCCGTGGTGCCCGGCTTCACCCTCGGCGACAGCAACCAGCAGGCCGTGGCCCGGCTGTGCCGCCGGCTCGACGGGCTGCCGCTCGCCATCGAACTCGCGGCGGTACGGGTGCGGGCGCTCGGGGTGGAGCAGCTCGTCGAACGGCTCGACGACCGCTACCGGTTACTGACCGGCGGCAGCCCCGCCGCCGCGCCCCGGCACCGGACGCTGCGCTCCGCGGTCGACTGGAGCCATGAACTGTGCACCCCGCACGAGCAGTTGGTGTGGGCGTGGCTGTCGGTGTTCGTCGGTGGCTTCGACCTCACGGCCGCGGAGGCGGTCTGCGGCGGGGAGGGTCTCGACGAGGCGGACGTCCTGGACGCGGTGGCGGGGCTGGTCGACAAGTCGGTGCTGGTCCGGGAGGAGCACGGCGGGCAGGTGCGCTACCGGCTGCTCGTCTCCCTGCGGGACTACGGCCTGGAGAAGCTGGCGGACCTCGGTGAGGTGACCACGACCCGGCGCCGGCACCGGGACCACTTCGCGCGGCTGGCCGGCGAGTACGAGCGGAACTGGTTCGGTCCCGACCAGGCGGAGATCACCGAGCGGCTGCGTCTGGACCGGGACAACGTCCGTGCCGCACTGGACTTCTGCCTGACCACACCCGGCGAGGCCCAGCACGGACTGCGGATGGCCTCCTCCCTGTGGTTCCACTGGGTCGCGGGCGGTATCTGGGGCCAGGGCCGGCACTTCATGGACGGCGCGCTGCGCGCCGGGGCGCGTCCGGACGTGGCGCTGACCAGGGCGATGTGGGCGGGCGCGCTGATGTCGCTGGTCCACACCCGCTCGGCCGCCGTCCTGGCGGGCACCGAGACGCCCCGCTCGGCGGCGGACCGGGAGCTGTCGGTGCCCAGCCCGCCGCCGGTGCCGGCCGGCACCCTCGGCCCGGGCCGGGCGCGCACCACGACGGCCAGCTTCGTCGTCCTCACCCGTGTGGAACTGGCCTGCACCCTCGTCAGCCGGGGCCGTCCGGAGGAGGCGGTGCCGCTGTGCGTCGAGGCGATCGCGCTCTGCGAGGCGCACGGTGAACAGTGGGTGCGGGGCTGGGCGTTGCGCACCCTGGCGCTGGCGTACTGGTCGGCCGGGGACTACGAGCGGGCCGCCGAGCATGCGCGTGCGTGTCTGCGGCTGCCGTACACCACCCAGCAGGCCCAGAGTCTTGCCCGCACCCTCGATCTGCTCGCCGCCGCGGAGGCGCTGTCGCTCGCCGGGGCGGCCGAGCGGGCGGGCGTGCTGCGCGGGGCGGTCGACCGGATCTGGCGGGACATCGGCGGCAACCCCGTGGAGCCGCTCCGGCCCGGGCGGCTCAGGATCGCGGAGCGGCACGCGCGGCGGGCGCTCGGGGACGCGGCGTACGAGCGGGCGCACCGCCGCGGCGGCGGGCTGTCGATGGACGAGGCCGTCGCGTACGCGCTGGGCGAGGTGCGGGAACCTTCGGTGATCGGGCCGGTCGTGTCGCCGCCGGGCGAGGTGCTGCTGACGCGGCGGGAGACGCAGGTGGCCGCGCTGATCGCGCAGGGGTGCACGAACAAGCAGATCGCCGACCGTCTGGTGATCGCCCAGCGGACCGCTGAGGGACATGTCGAGCGGATACTCGTGAAGCTGGGGTTCGCGAACCGGAGTCAGGTGGCGGCGTGGTTCAGTACGCGGCGGCCGGAGGAGGAGTAGGCGGGCAGCCGTGTGCGGCCCGTGAACCGGCATCGCAACTCGCCGTCCGCGAGCCGGAGTTCGAGGGTCCCGCGTCCGCCGCCGTGGGCCACGGCAGCAGCCGGTCCTCGTTCACACCGCCACTTCGTCCTCCTCGACGCTGAGCACCAGTTGGGGCACCTCGTCGGCGCCGAGCTGCCGCAGGACGAGCCCGAGCAGTTCGCCGCACCGCACGGTGACCTCGCTGCCGTCCGGCAAGGAGCGAGCGAGGCTGATCAACTGCCAGGCGCAGTGGGCCTCCATGAAGCACAGGTCCCGCAGATCGAGGACGAAACGGGCGGGCCCGGTGGTGTCCCGGCGGTCCAGCGCCTCGCGCAGCGTCTCGACGAACTCCGCGCGCGTGCCGAGCTCCGCGGAGCCGGAGATGCGGCTGCCGTCCTGGGTCGTGTCGGCGTCGATCGAGTCGAGGTTCTCCAGGACCCGTAGCGGGTGGACCTTGGTCATGTCGCTCAGCAGGCCGTCGCCGAAGCGCTCCTGGTCGTACCAGCAGATCGCGGTGAACAACGGGTCGGCGAACAGCGGGGCCACGGAGGCCTCGTAGTCGAGGAGCCGCTCGTGGTCGAGGCCGATCTTCGGTGCCCAGCTCATGTCGGCGGTCAGCCGCAGTCCCGCCCAGCCCTCGCTGTAGCTGCGGTTGACCTCCCGCGTGTACAGCTCGATCGTGCGGTCCTCGCGGAAGCGGCCGTCCGGGATGTACATCTCGGTGTTCCGCTTCAGGGAGAGCTGCCCGCTGTCCCGGGCGTTGGCGACGTGACCGGAGCCGCCGTCGAGGAGGGCGACCACGTCGTCGTCGTTCATGTCGTCCGGGTTCATGACGAGCAGGACCTTCTCCCGGCGGGCGAGACTGGTCCGGGTGTACGCGGTGAAGACCTTCCACGGTGAGTCGGTGTCGCGCAGACTCATACAGGCGTGATCGCCCAGCTTCAGCCGTTCGACGGGCACGGTCCGATCTGACGTCTCGGTCATCGGCACACCGTAGGACTCCATGACGTCTGATCTGCTGGATGACCGGTTTCGGAACGGAATCCGGTGAAGGTTGATCGGGTGAGACGGTTTTGAGTTCGCAGTGCGGCTGGGTGGGTCATCGCACTGCCAGCCGCTGGAGCAGGCCCCAGGTGAACTCCGCCGCGCACTCACGTCGTACGCCCTCCCTGTCCGGGGCCGTGAACGCGAGCCCCCACCTCGTGGGAGCCGTGCCTTCCAAGGGTCGGGCCGGGGGGAAGGCTCGTGCCGCCTCGTCGACCGTGCAGGACCAGGGCGTCAGGTCCTCCAGCGTGCGCGGAGAAGGGGACGCGGCTCCCGGTGCCCTCACCAGCCACTCGTTCCACACCCCGCCGTTCGGTGCCAGCAGCACCTCGAAGCGCAGGTCCGGCCAGAGGGGCAGGGGCCACAGCCAGGCCTCGCAGTCCAGGTCGCCGACCTTCCGGGTGAGTACCGTCTGCGGGGTTCCCAGCACCGAGCGGTAGCGGGACGCGGCGGCACGTGCGCGGGGGGAGCGGATCATCGCCTGCCAGCGTTTGTTCGCCTCGCGCATGTCGGCCAGGGAGGCGCCCAGCTCGCGGCGGGCGTCCTCGACGAGGTCCGGGTTGTGGTCGGCCATGCGACGGAGCAGTACGAGCTGGAAATCAAGGGACATGTGATCCATCGTGGCCCACCGGGCGGCGGCCGTCGGGCAGGAAGAGCACCGAATTGACGTACCGGGGGCCCCGCAGGGGCAGGACGCGGCGGAGCAGGCCGTGGGTGACGACGTAGGAGGCCTCCGCCTGGTGGGCCTCCAACGGGAAGGCGCTCAGCCGCACCCAGTCGCGGCCCGGCAGCACCCAGCCCTCGTAGCCGAGCAGGGACAGATACGTCACCACCGGGGCGATCGGCTGGATACGGGACTCCAGCTCGATGAAGAGGGCCGGGCGGTCGCGCGTCAGGATGCCGGTCGCGCCGCGGAGGACCGCGAGCTCGCTGCCGTCGACGTCGACCTTGACGAAACCGACGTCCTTGAGGCCGAGTTCGTCGAGGGTGATGCAGCCGACCGAGAGGGCCTGGGCGTGGATGTCACGGCGGACCAGGGAGGAGACGCCCCGGTCGCCCGCGTCACGCGCCGGCAGCCACAGGCGGGCCTGGCCGGGGCGTTCGGCCGCGGCGGCCTGGACGACCCGGACGTTGGGCGGGGCGGTCGCCGCGAGAAGCCGGGCCAGGTGGGGGACCGGTTCCACGGTCACCACCCGGCGTGCCCGCCTCGACAGCCGGCGCGTCCACGGGCCGTACCAGCCGCCGACGTCCACGGCGGTGCCGCAGCCGGCCGGGCACAGCTCGCCGAGTCGCGCCAACTCCGGTTCGAAGCGCGGGTACACGGCCCGGGCGACGGCGGCGACCAGCCGGGTGGGCAGCAGCGGGGCGACCTTCGCGGCCAGGGTCATGGGCTCATCCGCTTGAGCAGTTCCTCGTGTTCGTCGTCCGAGACCTGTTCCCCGGACGACGGCAGCAGCTGCGGGATGCCGTCCACCACCGGGTAACGGCGGTGCAGGCGCGGGTTGTAGAGGACCTCGTCCGGTACGACGAGGTGCAGCGGACCCTTGTCGAGCGGGCACGCCAGTATCTGGAGCAGCGGGTCGTCGGGTTTCATGGGGGTGTCAACTCCTTGGTACCGATGGGGGGTTGGGCGGCTCTCCGGTCGTGCTTGGGCATGGACAGCAGCACGGAGACGGCGAGGGCGGTGCCGGCCAGCCGCAGCGCGAGCCGCAGCGGGTCGTGCGGCAGCGCCTCGCCGAACGACAGCGTGCCGAGCACCGCTGTGAACAGACAGGTCACCGTCGTGCACACCGGGACGATCAGTGAGGCCCGGCAGCGCTGGAGCGCGGCCTGCGACATGACGAGCCCGAACGCGCCGGTGAAGAGGAGGAGATACGGATAGGGGGAGCGAAGGAGGTCGATGACCGCTCCTCCGAGGCCGCTCGACGTCAGATAGCTCGACACGCCCTTGATGGCGAGCGAGCTCACGCCGTACAGCAGGCCCACCGCCACGCCGTACTCGACGCCGGTCGTCGGCATCCGGTGCCGATGGCAGGCGCGGCGCTCGGCGGACCCGTACAGCCACACGCCCGCCGCCAGCGACGGCACGCACACCAGCAGGATCAGCGGGTACGGGGCGGCCTGGCTGACGGTGTCCGCGCGCTCGTCCAGCGACAGGACGACCATCAGCAGTGCGGCGAGGATCGCCCCGAGGGCGTACCGCTCGCGCCCCGTCGTCTCCTCGCCCAGCAGCCGCGCCGACAACAGGACCAGCAGGACGAGACCGGAGACGAAGATGCCCTGCGCGGCGGCGATCGGCAGGGTCCGGTAGACGATCAGCTGTGCACCGAACCCGGCGAACAGCGCGAGCGAACCCCCGATCCACAGCGGGCTGCCGAGCACCAGCCGCAGCAGCCGGGCGGGTTGCCGGATCGACACCTCGGGCAGGGAGCTGAGCGCCCGTTTCTCCAGGACGAAACCGATGCTGTACAGGGTGTTCGCCACCAGGGCCGCCGCCACTCCCCACCACATGGCCAGGCCCCCTAGGTCTTCCGCGCGTGCAACAGCAGGATCGAGGCGAGAGACGGTCTGCGGCACGCCAGCCGGTCGAGCGGCCGCATGGGACGCGGTACGCCGTGGAAGGGCGCCCCTTCCAGTCGTACGACCGTGAAGCCGGCCGCGGCGACGAACTCCCGCAGCGCACGGGCGGTGTAGAGCCGCAGATGCCCCACCACCTCCCGGCCCGGGCGGCCGTGGATGGCACGCAGGCTGACCTCGGAGAACACCGGCTGCACGCCGGCCAGCAGCAGGGCACGGTTGTACCAGGCGGCCAGGTTCGGGGTGGACAGCATGAGATGGCCCCCCGGGCGCAGGACCCGGCGGATCTCGTCCAGTGCCGAGTCCGGGTCGACGAGATGCTCGATCACCTCGCTGAACAGCACGGCGTCGACGGACTCGGCGCCGAACGGCAGCCCGCCGTCGCCGAGTTCGCCGCGGACCGTGTACGGCAGCCGGGTGCGGGCGCGGCGCAGGGCGTCCTGGGACCAGTCGACGCCGACGAGACGGTGGCCGGGGAGCAGGGGGGCGGCGACCGCGGCGGCGGTGCCGTCGCCGCAGCCGATGTCGAGGATGGTGTGTGCGCGCTCCGCCGTCAGGGCCTCGGCCAGCATGCGGGCCTGGCGGAGGCTGCGCGGGGTGCCGGAGGCGACGGGGACGGCGGGGTCCTCGTAGAAGTCGCGCAGCTCGGGCGGCCTGGCGGGGGCGGTCCGGGAGGTCTGGGAGCTCTGGGCGGTCGTCATCGCTGGTCCACGTCCGTCGTGTGCAGATAGTGCTCGAACAGGTCCCGCAGATGGGCGCCGTCGCCGTGGCTGAGCAGGGCGCGCGACCAGCGCAGGGCGAGGTGGAGCCGGCCGGCGGTGGAGGCGGTCGTGACCGTGAGGCCGCGGGGCATCCGGGCGGGCGCCGAGAACCACACGGCGTGCGCCCGGCCCGCCTCCTCGCCGAAGTCCAGGGGGTACGGGATCCGGCCGATGTTGCTGAGAAGCGTGGTGGACGTCCAGGGCCCGGCCGCTCTGCGCAGACCCCGGGTCAGGGCGGCCCGCCAGGCCACGGGGGTGACCGGGGCGGTGAGCAGGGTGGCGCCGCGGCCGAGTTGGGGGCGCGGGAGGGACTTGAGGGCGCGGGTCCGGGTCGCTGTGCGCTCCAGCAGACCGGGCAGGTCGGTGGTCGTCAACTCGTCCGGTGAGAAGGGGACTTCGACGAGCCGCGTGCCGTTTCCGATCGGCATGCTCGTGTCGCGGGGGCGGTCGTCCACGGGCATGGTGATGCGCAGGGGGCGGGGAGCGGTGCCGTGTTCGCGGTTCCAGTGGGCGATGGTGAGGGCCGTGGCGACCATGAGCTGGTCGTTCACGGTGTAGGGGGCGCCCTTGGGGCGGTGCGGGAGGGGGAGTTCGGTGACGAGCATGCCGTTGCCGGGGGACGGCTCGGGGGCGCCGGGCGCCACGCGTGCGGGCGGGGACCAGTTGGAGGGGGTGTCCGCGGGGTCCTGCCGGATCTCGGCGGTGCGGACGGGCGGTGCGGCGGGGCTGTTGTCGCGGCCGCCGTAGAGCTCGGCGGCGGTGGCGAGGACGCGGAGGCAGGCGGGGCCGTCCAGCGCGGTGTGGTTGATGGTGAGGAAGAGGACGGTGGAGTCGCTCAGCCGGGAACTCGGCCGCTGAGCCTGCGTCCTCCCCCATCCCACGACGTCCGTCGCCTCGCTTCCCTCCGCCCGTCCCGCCCCCTCCACCACCTCCAGCCGGATCGGCGGCGAGTCCGTCAGCGGCGGTGCCGTCGTCAGCGCCCGGGTCCGTGCGTCCCGCAACGCGTCCCTCCCCGGAGCGGGGAAGGTGACCACCTCCACGTCCGGGCGATCGGTCAGCTCCCACTCGTACCGGCGCCGGTACCACGTGCCGCGCGCCTCCCTCATCAGGATCCGCGGATGCCGCAGCAGCGCGTCATGGAACGCCTTTCGCAGCCCCGCCGGGTCGAGACGCCCGGGCAGATGGACCTCGATGTGGACCGTCTCCGGCTCCTCCTCCTGGAGGCAGTGCCGGGAGACCTCGTCCACGACCGGGAACGGGATGCGCGCGGGTGCCGTGGTCATGCGGGTTCGCCCCCTTCGACTTCGGGCAGCTGTCGCGTCGGCGCCTCCGACTCGGGTGGCGTCCCCTCCGCCGTGGGCTCCCGCACGCTCACGACCGCCGCGAACAACCCGATCAACGCCAGCAGTTGGGCCGTATGACCGAAGGCGCCGTGCCCCGCCGCGACCGGCTCGCCCGCCCCGGTCGCGGCCGCGATCCCCGCCCCGGCCAGCGCCACGAACGCGATCGGTACGAGCCACTCGTGCCGCCGGTGCGCCAGCAGCGCCAGCGCCGGCACCAGCAGGGCGAACCACCCGGCGATCAGCACCCCCACCACCGTGAGCGCGACCGTGCCCAGCCAGAGACCCGGCGGCGGCGGAAGGACCTGCGGCTCGTCGGGGTTGGGCGAGCGCCGGCGCCACAGCACCAGGCCCACCAGGGCCAGCAGCGCCACACCGCTGGCGATCAGCGCCGCGTCGTAGGTCGTCGCCGGCTCGTACGACAGTTTGACGTCGCCGCCCGCCCCGGCCGGGATCCGCCAGGCCTGCTGCCAGCCGTCGAGCCGTACCGACGACAGTTCCTTGCCGCCCAGCGTGGCCTTCCAGCCGTCGTTGTAGTTCTCGTACGTCGTCAGATACATGGCCGCACCGGAGCCGACGCTCACCTCGCGGCGGTCGCCCAGCCAGTCCCGGATCCGAAGGTCACGGCCGGTGGCGGTGGGTTCCGCGACCGTCCCGCGGGTCAGGGTGACGTCGGTCAGCGTCAGCGGCCCGGCGTCCCCCGCCTCGACCTGGTGCGTACCGGAGCCGAGGTCCAACTCGGCGTCCGCGCGCTCCTCTTGGCAGAGCGTCACCTCGACGGGGCGGCGCTGGGTGAGGTCTCCCACCGTCCCCTTCACGCTGGTCCGGTAGAGCTCGCGGTCCACCGACACCACCGGCCCCTCACCGCACGGCAGCGAGAACTCCCGGTCGCTGCCCGGCTGGGGCGTGCGATAGGAGGCGTCGGGCGTCTCGAGTGAGGGGATGTAGGCCTCGGTCAGGCCCACCGGCAGTCGTAGATCCTCGTCGACCATCGGGTTGTAGAGGGTCAGCGGTGCCGTCTGGGTGATCGTGATGTCGAGGCGGTCGGTGGTGATCGCCGGGAAGCGGACCCAGCCGTTCTCGTCGACGCCGGCGATGGTCGCGCCGTCCGGGGAGCTGATGTTGACCTCGGTGGGACGCGTGGACAGGCCGCCCGCGGGGGCCAGCACCAGTTCGCTGACGGGCTGTTTGCCGTCCCAGCGCAGATGGATCGTCGGCCGGTCGCCCGCGATCCACGCCGTCGTCAGGTCGCCGTCGGTGAGGTTGCGCGCGGACAGACCGACGCCGAGGGCCGCCGTGGAGTCGGCGGTGGCGATCACGCGGTGATCCTGGCCTTCGGGTGCGATCTCGTAGAGCAGCCGGTCGAGTTGCTCGCCCGGCACCGGGACCGCGTTCGCCCGGATCGAGTACGTCCCTCCCGTGGCCGTCGAGAAACGCCGGTGCAGGCCCGACTCCATACCCGTGGCGGACAGGCCCGTGGGGTTGGCCGTGCGGTGCAGGGAGATCAGCTCGGCACCGGCGTTCGTGTCCTCGGCGTCGGTCGGCAGCTTGAGCAGCCGGGTCACCTGGACGTCCGGCAGGGTGATCTCGGAGAAGCCGGCGCCCAGCAGCCCGGTGCGGCGTTCCGCCGAGTCGAGGATCGTCAGCTTCATCCAACCGGTGGCTCCGGGCGGCGACTTGATGGTCTGGGTGCTGCCGTCGGAGCGCAGGATGGTGGTCTCGGACCCCTTCTCGGTCTCCACCCGCACCTTCGTCGCCGCCGACCGCACGCTCTCCTGCGGCAGCGGTGTCACCTTGAACGACGACGGCATGTCGTACGCGTCGTCCGAGAACGCGATCCGCAGCCACTGTCCGTCCGCCGAGCCCAGCGCACCCTCCGCCCAGGCGGTGTCCGGGTTGCCGTCGAAGGCGTTGACCGGGTCGTACTGCGGAAGATGGAACAGCCAGTTGCCGTACGAGGACGCCGACACCGAGCGGGCGCCCCGCAGTTGGGCCACCGTCTGATGGTCGAGGCCCTTCGTCGGCAGGATCTGGTGCGGTTTCTCGCCCGCGTCCTCCGCCGCCTCGGGGGCGTTGCGTTCGTTGCTGGTGTACGTGTACGAGGTGTTGGCGTTGACCAGTCCGAACCGGGTGTCCGCGCGGCGCAGTCCGTCGCCGACCACCTGGAGCGGCGGGGTCCCGACGCCGGGGTGGTTGTCGCCGGTCAGCACGGTCGGCCGGCCGCGCAGCTCGGTCGCGAGCGGCAGCAGGGACTCGGGGCCGCCGGAGACGACGGCGGTGTCGGCGACCGGCAGCAGCCCGGCGTGCCCGGGGCGCGGTACGGCCTCGGCCGGCGCGTAGATCTCCACCGCCCGCTGCCTCGGGTACAGGCCCTCGACCGCGAGGGGGGCGTCCTGGATGATCCGGCCGCCGGTCATGATCGGGCCGAGGCCCTTCATGCGCTGGTAGCCGGACTCCTCCAGGGTCCGCTTCACCGTGGTCGTCGGCACATAGCCGATCTGGTCCGGGTCGAGGTCGTTGCGGACGACGACGTAGTAGATGCCGGAGCGGCTCAAGTAGTCGGCCAGGCCCGGGACCTCGCCGCCGCTCATCAGGGCCTGCTCGACGGCGTCCATCGCGCGGCGGTTGCCGGCGGTGCCGAAGGGGACGTAGTCGCGCTGCGCCCAGCGGGACTCGGCGACCACGTCGAGCGGCTGGTCGATGGTCGAGCCCCAGGTGTAGATGCCGTGCGCGGTCGCCGGGACGACCAGGGCGCGGGAGTCGGGCGAGGCGTCCTTGAGCCAGGCGGCCGTCGCCTTCCAGTACTTGGGGATCTCCTGGAAGGAACCCGGGTTGAGGATCGAGCCGTTGAGATAGGGCCACATCAGACCGGGAAGGATCAGCACCGCCGCGATCAGCGGCGCGAACCGGCGCCCCCGTACCGGTCGGGCGCCCCGCGTCTCGGCCGCGACCCCCACCAGATGGGCGAGGCCCAGCACCAGCGCCAGCGCCATCCCCGTCTGGAACTTGTAGATGTTCCGGAACGGGACGAGCCCGCCGTTCAGCCAGTCCTGCGCCACCCCGTGGAAGGGCGCCCCGAAAGCGCCGCCGTATCCGGCGAGCAGGATCGGCACGACCACGATCACGGTGAGCGTCAACCAGCGCCGCTCCGGCATGTCCCGCCGGGCCAGCCCCGCGAGACCGAGGCCGGCCGCGAGCGTCGAGCAGACGATGACGACCACCGAGGCCGCCACGGTCCAGCCGGCCGGCAGCCAGGCCTCACCGAAGTGCAGATACGCGACCCAGTTCCCGGCGCCGCGCAGCGCCTCGGTCGCCGCCATGGTCTCGGTCGTGGTCTGTGAACTCTCCACGTACGGAAGGAAGTTCTCGCCGTAGAAGCCGAGCAGCAGCAGCGGGATCCACCACCAGGCCGTCGCCAGCACCAGGCCCGGTACCCACCAGGCGATCAGCTTGCGCTGCCGTGGCCCGGGCGGGCGGGACAGCAGATAGAGCCCGACCGGGAGGAGGGACGCGAGGGTCGAGGCCGCGTTCACACCGCCCATGAACGGGATGATCACCGCCGAGCGCAGGGCGGCGACCCGGGCGCTGTACCGCTCGTCGACCAGCGGCAGCAGCACCCACGGCAGGACGGCGCCGGGCAGCGCGGCCGCCGACGTCGAGCCGATGACGATGGTGAACACCGGCCACAGCGCGTAGGCGACGGCGGCGAGCAGCCGCGAGGCGCCGCTGCCGATGCGCAGCCGCTCGGCAAGCCGCAGGGCGCCCCAGAAGGCGACCGACACGATGAGCGACATCCACAGCCGTTCGGCCAGCCACACCGGCAGCCGTACGGCGTCGGCCAGCCAGTAGAACGGCAGCATCGGCCACAGATAGCCGGTGTACTGGTCGGAGATCCCGCCGAACCCGCCCTGGTCCTGCCACAGCTGGCCCAGGTCGGAGAAGAACCGGCCCGGGTCGACGGTGACCCCGAGCTTGGTGTCGAAGGTCTGCCGCCCCGGGTGCACCGCCAGGAACAGCACGAACACCACGGCCCAGAACCCCAGCAGCCAGCGCCGCGACCGCGGGCCCTCCGGCGGGCCCGACATACGCGCGGTGGAGGGTACGGCCGCCGGGGGAGGGGCCTGGACCGTGGACGTCGTCATCGTGGACACCGCCGGAGGATGAGGAGGAGGTTCCAGGTGGCGACCTCGCGGATACCGGGCGCCTTGACGACGGTCTCCGCGAGGAACGGCCAGTAGCGGGAGCGCGCCGAGACCACCCGCACGTCGTTGCGGGCGCGCACCTGCCGCAGGGTCGGGCCGATGTGCACGGCGAACAGGTTCTCGCCGAGGGTGTGCTTGGCGGCCTTTCCGGTACGGCGCCGGTAGCGGGCCCGGGCCCGCTCGGCACCCAGGTAGTGCCAGGGCGCCCACTCGTGGCCGCCCCACGGGGACAGCCAGTTGGTGAACGACAGATAGATCAGCCCGCCGGGCCGCGTGACCCGTACGAGCTCACTGACGAAGGTCTGCGGATCGGCGACATGCTCCAGCACGTTGGAGGAGAAGGTGACGTCCGCGACCCCGTCGTACAACGGCAGCAGGTATCCGTCGGCGATCACGGCCCCGTCGGTGGGCTTGGGACCGAGTTCGGTTACGTCGGGTTCGAACAGGTAGGCATGGGCTCCCCGCCTCCGGAACTCCTCGGTGAAGCACCCGCTGCCGCCACCGACGTCGACGACCGTACGGCCGGTGACGGGTCCGTCGTAGGCCTCGACCTGGTCGACGGAGTCGCGGGCGAGGAGCGAGTAGCAGTGCTCGGGGTCGTCCTGCTCATGGAGGAAGGCCCGGAAGAGGGCGACCGACCTGCGTATCGAGGGGTCCTTGAGGCCAGTGCCCGTCATGGCGCCCAGCTCCTCACCGCCTCGGCGGCGACCGCGCGGAACTGTCTGACCGTCCGGTCCCAGCGGTAGCGGGCCGCCTGCTCCCGTGCCGCCTTGCCCATCAGTTCCCGGCGCTCGCCGGAGAGGGTGAGCGTGCACCAGGCCGCCGCGAACGTGGACTCGCCGTGCGCCAGCACACCCGTCTCCCCGTCCACGACGGAATCCCGCAGACCGGGTACGTCGAAGGCGATGGTCGGAGTTTCACGGGCGGCCGCCTCGGTCACGACCAGACCCCATCCCTCCACCGCCGACGGATGCAGCAACAGCCACGCCGCACAGAGCAGCCGGTGCTTCTCCGCCTCGGACACGTGGCCGGTGAACTCCACGCCGGGACCGGCCAGTTGCTCGAGTCGCTCCCGTTCGGGGCCGTCGCCGACGATCAGCAGCCGGCCGCCGGTCACCGGCCGTACCCGCTCCCACAGCCGTAGCAGCAGATCGATGCGCTTGTACTCGACGAGCCGGCCGACGGCGACGAACAGCGGTTCGGGGGAGCGGTCCGCGCGCGGGCCCGGCTCCTCCACTCCGTTGTGCACGACACGGATACGGTCCCGCTCGACGCCGATCCCGCGCAGTGCGTGGGCCGTCGAGGGGGACACGGCCACCAGCAGACTCCGGTGCTGCGCACCGGTCAGCGCCCAGTGCTCGAGTCTTCGGCCGAGGCGCGCGGCGGGGGCCATCGGTCCGCCGAACCGCATCTTCCACAGATCGGTGTGCACATGGTTGACCAGGCACAGCGTGGGACCGCGGTGCCAGACGGGCGCGAAGTACGGCATCCCGTTGCAGACCTCGACCAGCAGATCGCAGTCGCCGACCTGGCGGGAGAAGGCCGAACGGGCACGGAGGAAGTGACCGAGTTCGCCGCCCGCGGAGACGACCCGGTAGTCGCGGTACGACGCGGGACCGCCGCACAGCAGGGTGACCTGGTGGCCGAGCCGGGTGAGGCCGTCGGCGAGCCGGTCGACCAGGAGCTCGGAGCCCCCGGCGGCCGGGTTGTCCAGATCACGATGGGCAAGGAAAACGATTCGGCGCGGGGGTGGGGGGAGCGCCGAGGGGTGCTGCGACGCCCGGGGAGAGACGGCGTGCAGCGAGGGTGGTACGTGCTGGGGCATGTGCGCTCCAACTCGTCTCAGGGTGCGGAACTTTGAGCGTGGGGGAGAGCTTTACGTTCCTGTGGGGGGTTTGAGTGCTTCCTGCGAGGGTCATGTGGGTGGACTGTGCTCGGGTGGGGGTGGACAGTTTTCGCCCACCCGTTCGCCGTGGCTACTCACCCAGGTGACAATTTCCGGCCTTATTAGAGCTGACGTCCAGTCACATCGTGAGCGGGGAACCGGGCGTATCGGATGAACCGGGATGCCGCCTCCCGCGTACCACCAAAACGGAACCGGCCACCACCAGGACGAACCCCAGCACAGCCGCACCGATCGGTACCGTCTCGCCGATCGCCTTCAGTTGACCGCTGTCCTGCTCGGCCTTCTTCACCGCGTCCTTCTGCGTCGCGGTCGTGAAGGCGATCTTCTCGCTGTCCAGCAGCACCACCGCGTCCTTCTTGGCGCCCGGCGCCCGCAGGGTCCGCTTCGGGCCGGTCTGCGCGTAGATCACGCGGCCGGTGCGCTGGTCGACGACCAGTTCGAACCCGTGGTTGGAGTACCACTCCTCGGCCAGCACCTGCGGGCTGTCCGGCCGGCCGACGAGGCTGCCCGGCACCATCCGGGTGCCGACCTTCGTCGGGGTGACCGTGCCGGTGAACCGGTAACCCGTGTACCCCTGGACCTTCCTGGTATCCCGGTAGGTCAGCACGATGGTGTTGCCCAGGGTGTTGTCCCACCACTGGTAGGCGCGTTTCTGCACGTCGAAGGGGAACTTCAGATAGGCCTCGCCCTCGATGTACGGCGTCTCGCCGCAGCAGTGGACGGGCTTGGTGGTCCTGCGGTCCATGACCCAGCGGTGCGGTGTGAAGTCCAGCGCGTCGTGCGGATCCGCGGCCGGCAGGGTCTTGTCGGTGTCGACCGTGGTCGTCACGTCCCAGACCGCGTCACCGCTGCGCTCGCTGTCCTCGACGTTGCCGCGCACCCGCTGGGTGACGGTGATCGTCTGGCCGTCCACGGTCTCGACCTTGTCGGTGTCGAAGACGCTGCCGGTGCCCTTGTAGACGGCGGTCTGGTCGATGTCGATCGGGTTCACCGCGGCCCGTGGGGTCACGTACCACGCCAGCATGGGCGCCAGGACCAGCAGAAACGTGCCAAGTCCCAGCAGAATCAGGGAGAAAGGAGAGGCTGTACGGCGCATCCGGGTACTCCTGGGGCGTGAGGGTACGGAGTTCGGGCCGCTCTATGGGCCGGGAACCGTAGGCCGCCCTTGACGGAGTGTCAATGTCTTGTCGACACTGGGGCGGACAGACAGGGTGGAACGCCGGGGTGGGGACAACCGCCGGAAAGAGCCACTGAAAGGCTGACCCTGCGATGTCCAGACTGCTCGCCGCCGCACTCACCGTCGTGGCCGCCGCCGCGCTCGCCGTGGGGGCCGCGTTCGGCATCGTCGCGCTGCTCGAAGCGACGCCCGACCAGCCGAACACGCCCTTGATCACGTACGAGCAAGCAGGTCAGGGGAGTTGAGCCGTGACGGCGGTGACTTCCCGGTCGGCCTGGCTCGACGTACCCCGGCTCCAGGTGCGCCGGTTCGCGGAGATCGCGATGGCGGAGGCACCGGCGCTCGCCGAGGAGATCCTGCGCGAGATCCGCCGCGAGTACCCCCATCTGCCCGTCGTCCTCGACGAGTCGGGCGAGCCGATGGCCCTCGTCGGCATCCGCCGCGCCATCGAGGTCTTCGTCCAGCACCTGGAGACCGCGGAGGGCCGCCCGTCGGTCCCCCCGGGTGTCTTCCAGGAGTTCGGCCGGGGCGAGGGGCTGAACGGCCGCAGCCTGGACTCCCTCCAGGCCATCTACCGCATGGGCGTACGCCTGGCCTGGCGCCGTTTCGCCGAGATCGGCCAGCGCGTCGAGATCCCGCCGCCGGCGATGTACGAACTCGTCGACGCGGGCTACGAGTACCTCGACGGCCTCGTCGACCAGTCGGTCCGCGGCTACGCCGAGGCGGCGGCCCGCCAGGCGGGCGAACGGCTCCGGCTCCAACGCCGCCTGATGGAACTCCTGTTGGTCGAACGCCACCGGCACGGCGACCCCGCCGAGGCCCTCACGGAACGCGCCGCCCGCATCGGCTGGCCGCTCCCCGAGAGAGTCGCCGTCGGCGTGCTGCTGCGCCCGGCACGGGAGGCGGTACCGCCCGCGGTCGGCCAGGGGGTGCTCCTGGACATGGAGTACGAACTGCCTCGCATGGTCGTCCCCGAACCGGACGCGGCGGGTCGCCCCGAACTCCTCCATCGCGCCCTGACCGGCTGGTCCGGCGCGATAGGACCCCCCGTTCCGCTGGCCGACGCCGCGAAGTCGCTGCGCTGGGCCGAGGCAGCCGTACGCCTGATGGAACGCGGTCTGCTGCCGTCGGGCGAGGTCCTGCACTGCACGGAGCACACGGAGGCACTGGTGCTCCTGCAGCCGGAGGAACTGATCGACGACCTCGCGCTGCGCTGCCTGGCCCCCCTGGCCCACTGCGGCCCGACCCACGGCCGCCGCCTCGCCGAGACGTTACTGGCCTGGCTGGAGACGCGTGGCGGAGCCCCGGAGGTGGCCGCCCGGTTGGGCGTTCACCCTCAGACGGTCCGCTACCGCCTCCGTCAGATCCGTGAGCTCTGGGGCGCGGAGATCGACGACCCGGACCGGCGCTTCGAGCTGGAACTGGTGCTCAGGGCGCAGCGGTTGAGGGGGGTGCTGGGGGAGTCGCCGGACAAGCCCTAGGAGCGACTCAGGAGCACCTCAGGAGTCGGACCGGCGTTTGAACTCCACCGGCCCGGCGTTCATCTGGATCGTGCCGTCCACGTGCAGGAACGGACGGCGTTCGGTCATGCGGCTGCTGTACGCCTCGACATGGCGGATCGCCGCACCGTCGGGAGCGGTGAAGTCGACGAGGGCGATGGCCACCCAGAAACGGGTCGAGGTGTTCTCGAAGAGCGGCACGGTGACGTTGGACCCGCGGCCGTCGTCCACGACGACCTTGGCGCCGAAGCTCTTGAAGGAACCGAAGCCGTTGCTGACGGCGGAGTAGGCGCACAGCAGGACATAACCCTGCTCGTCGGGCCGGACGATGCGGACCGTCTCGCGGCCGGGGGTACGGGAGTCGCCGTCGAGCTGGACGTAGGGCGGCTCCTTCAGGGAGCCGAGGTTCTTGTAGTAGACGACGTCCGAGTCCTTGGTGACGGGACCCTTCTTGACGAAGGTGCCCGGATCCCGTGGTCCGCGCTGGGCCTTCGAGGCGGGCACGAACAGGGCGTACAGGTCCAGGTCGGCGCCCTGGCGGCGCCGCTTGTCGCTGCCGCCGTCCCATTCCAGGGTCACGGTGACGACCAGCTCGCGGTCCGACTTGTCCAGACTGATCGAAACCTGGCCGCCCTTGTCCAGGCTGACCTTGCCGAGCGGGGGTTTGACGAGACTGGCCGGTGCCGGAGCGGGTGACTGTGCCGGTGCCGGTGCCGGTGCCGGTGCCGGTGACTGTGACTGTGGGGGAGGCATCTCGGCCTCCGGCTCGGACACATCGATCCCGAAGTCCGCGGCCAGCCCCGCCAGTCCCTCGGCGTACCCCTGCCCGATGGCCCGCAGCTTCCATCCGCCGCCTCGCCGGTACAGCTCCACGAGCAGCACCGCGCGCTCGCCGTCGGTCAGCGCGGGCGCACGGAAGACGACGGGATCCCCTTCGGGCTGATGGGCCCGGACGGTGACCTCGTCGACCTCACGGAAGGTACGGGCGGCGTTGTCGGGATCACAGCTGCCGACCAGCACGACCCGGTCCACGTCCGCGGGCAGCCCGGCCGGATCCACGACCACCCGCTCGGGCCCGGAACCATCGGCACCGACATGCCGCACGGCCCCGTCCTCACCCGAGGGCTGGTTGTAGAACACCAGATCCCCATCGGACCGCACCCGCCCGTCCGCCCCCACCAGCAGCGCGCTCAGATCCACCGGATCACCCACGGTGTGCAACTCGGCGGTCAGCGGTCCGGAGCCCACCACGGTGTTCCCGCCCTTGAGAAGCTCAGGCACAGCGACTCCCCCACCCTTCGACGTGTCGTCACCCTGTCACATCGGATCGGGAAGGGAAGAGGGGGCGCCGGGGGCTCTTCGGTCAGACCGGTTCCTTCTGCGCGGCACGTCGGGGGGCCGGCTGGTCCAGGTGGACCACCACCGTCGTGTAGAAGCGGTGCACGGCGTCGTCGACGCTGCGGATGAAGCCGGACTCGGTGTTGCCCCGGGTGCTGCCCATGCCCTTGAGGAGGGACAGCCGGAAGCCGGTGATCTGCGTGCCGTTCTTCGGCAGCAGGTCCGCGGGTTCCGGTCGGAGCCGTTCCAGGGTGCCGCGCGGGCCGGCGGCGTCGCCTTCGACCAGGGTCTCCACGTGCAGGTCTGCCGGGGCCTCGCCGAGGCGGCGCATCAGTCGCTTGGCCCAGGTGAGGGGATAGCCCTGCTCCGGCGCGGGGACCTCGACGGAGGTGCGCAGCCTGCCGGTGCGCAGATCTGCGCCGATGGTGAGCAGGCCGGGTGCCTGTTCGACGCGGAGCTCCGCATGGAGCCGGCCTTCCAGGCACAGCCGGTCGGCCAGCTGGATCCGGCGGGTCCCGTGGTCGGTGCCGCGTCTGACGCGCTGGGTGGGCAGGACCTTCTGCCCGAGTTCGCCGCCGAGCCTGAGGCACACCTGGCGGATGAGCCGCTCCCAGCTCTCGACCACTTCGAGGGCCCGCGGATCGCCCTGGCAGAGGGTCTCGTCGTTGATGCCGTTGCGTACCGGCACCCAGGCGGAGCCCATGTTCTGGAAGCCGTGGCAGCCGGAGTTCTCGTGCTGGAGATAGTGCAGCAGCTCCTGGAGCAGCCAGGTGCGCGCCGCGTTGCCGACCCCCTCGTGCCGGATCAGCAGCTGTGCCTGATGGGCCACCTCGGCCCAGGACAGATGCCAGAGCGCCACCTGGTGCTTGCGCCGGCGGTCGATCCTGACGTCGACCAGAGGGCTGCCCTCCAGCGCGACGTCGTTCGACACCGTGATCACGGCCTCGTAGCCGCGCCGGGCGGCGATGTCCATGTAGGCCTGCACCTGGTCGGCCTTGAGGGCGTTGCCGTTGGTCTTGGTCTCGACGAGCGCCGTCCACAGCTTGCCGGCCCGCTCGATGCGGATCACTCCGTCGGGCCGCCGGGGTGTCTCGCCGTGCGGCAGCGAGACCTCGGTGAAGGTCTCCATACGGCCGGAGGGCGCGCCGAACGCGGCGGTGAGCCGTCTGCCGAACCGCGGTACCTGGGTCATCACCGACAACAGCACCGAGGTGGCGCGCATCTCCCGGTCCCGGTCGCTCTTCAGAGCGGAGAGCGGGAAGAGCCGGGCGGGCCGCCAGGAGTCGTTCTCCGCCAGGGACTTCTGCGGCGCGCTGGGCGGTGCGGCCCTCTTCTTGGCGGTGCGGGGCCGGGCGGCCGGTTTGCGCGGTCTGGTCTCGTCGGCGGAGCGGCGGGGCGCCGGTACGGCGTCCAGCGCGGCCGCCGGTTCCGGTTCGGGGGCCGGGTCCGGCGACAGGCCGGGCGGCTCGGCGTTCGCGGCCGGTTCCGGCGTCGCCGTGAGCGTCGTACCGTCCACGTCCTCGTCGGCGGGTTCCGCCTCGTCGTCGATGTCGACCCCGAAGTCCGTCGCCAGCCCTGCCAGCCCCGAGTCGTACCCCTGTCCGACGGCCCGGAACTTCCAGTCCCCTTCGCGGCGGTACAGCTCGCCGAAGATGATCGCGCTCACCTGGCCGGGGTCGCCGATGGTGAAGCGGAGGAGGCTCTCGCCCACCGCGTCGGACAGGGTCACGCGGAGGTCGTCCAGTTCCCCGAAGTGCGCGTCGCCGTAGCGGCTCGCGGCCACGACGACACGGTCGACCTCGGGTGCCACCACGGTCAGGTCGAAGCTGATCCGGTCCTCGTTGCCGTCCTCGGTGGGCGTCTTGTCCAGCAGGTGCACGCTTCCGTCGGCGGCCACCGGGTTGTTGTAGAAGTAGAAGTCCGCGTCGCTGCGGACCTTGCCGTTCGGGCCCAGAAGCAGGACGGACACGTCCGCGTCGCCGTCACCGCCCTGGCTGCTCCAGCCCAGGCTGACGATCACCGAGCCGGTGTTCTCACTCAGGGCCGACAGGGCAGTGTTCGACCCCTTGGTCATTTCGTGCACGAGATCCCCCCAGGAACCGCATCCCCCAAGACACGCCACGCAGTGTGACGTGTCACACACGAACACAGTAGTACCGGCACCTCGCACCCGTACGCTTCCTGCCGAAACGGGACGGTTGCGCAGCGCGTAGTCTGCAGGCCCATTGCCCAGGGAAACGCGGTATGGCTAGCCTGTGTTCGTTATCCCGATCGTCTGTTGAAATTTCGAACAGATGCCTAAGACGCAAAGGGAGGGGGCTGGACGTGGGACGTCTTGTACCTGCCGTGACCCGGGCTCTCGACATTCTCGAGCTCTTCCTCGACGGGGACGGCACGCTCTCCGCCCCCGACATAGTGCGCAAGCTGCAGTTGCCGCGCACCACCGTGCACGAGCTGGTGACCACGCTCGCCGCGCGGTCGTACATCGTCCCGGTGCCGGGTCAGCCGGGACGTTACCGGCTCGGAGTGCGGCCGTACCAGCTCGGCAGCCGGTACGCCGAGCAACTCGACCTCGCCGCCGAGGGGCAGCAGGTCGCGCGGTCCGTCGCCGAGACCTGTGACGAGACGGTGCACGTGGCGATCCTGGAGGGCACCGACGTCATCTACATCGCCAAGGTGGACTCCACGCATGCGGTGCGGATGGTGTCCGCCGCCGGGCGCCGACTCCCTGCCCATTGCACCTCCGTCGGCAAGATGCTGCTCGCCTCGCTCCCCGAGCCGGAGCTGAGCTCCCGCATCCCGGACTCGGCCGAGCTGATCCGGATGACTCCGAACAGCATCACCGAACCGGGCGCCCTGCGCGAGGCCCTCGCCCACATCCGCGAGCGCGGCCTCGCCGTGGAGAGCCGTGAGTCCAACCCGGACGTCTCCTGCGTGGCCGCCCCGGTCCGCGACCGCACCGGCCGGGTGGTGGCCGCGCTGTCCATCTCCGTGCCCATGATCCGCTGGAGCGACGAGCGCCGCGACGAGCTGGAGCAGCTCGCCGCGAAGGGTGCCGCCGAGCTGTCCGAGCGCCTCGGTCACCGGAGCGTGGGATGACCTCGAAGACGTACGACTACGAGGTGGCCGTCCGCGCCGAGGCGTCCCTCGGCGAGGGCCCCACCTGGGACCCGGCGCGGAACCACCTCGTCTGGCTCGACATCCTCGGCGCCCGGATCAACACCTACGACCCCGTCTCCGGCCACCGCACGGTCCGCGTCACCGACCAGCACGTCGGCGCCGCCAAGCCGCGCACCGGCGGCGGGCTCGTCCTCAACCTGCGGGACGGCGTCGCCCTCCTGGACGCGGACGACTCCTTCCGCTGGCTGCACCACGAGCCGGTCCCCGGCCGCCGCGCCAACGACGCCGCCGTCGCCCCCGACGGTTCGCTGTGGGCGGGCACCATGCGCTACGACGAGGCGCCGGGCGGCGGCACCCTGTCCCGTCTCACCGGCGACGGCTCCTTCGAGACCGTCCTCGACGACGTCGCGGTCAGCAACGGCACCGGCTGGAGCCCCGACGGCCGCCGGATGTACTACATCGACTCACCGACCCGCCGCGTCGACGTCTTCGACTTCGAGGCGGGGCGCCCCGTGAACCGCCGTCCCCTCGTCGAGATCGAGGAGGGCGCCGGCTTCCCCGACGGCCTCACCGTCGACGCCGACGGCTGTGTGTGGGTGGCGCTGTGGGACGGGGGAGCGGTGCGCCGCTATACGCCGGAGGGTGCGCTGGACCGGGTGATCACCCTCCCCACGCCGAGGGTGACAGCGTGCGCCTTCGGCGGTGCAGACCTGACCGACCTGTACATCACGACGGCGACGGTGGGCTTGGAGGCACCGCACCCGGTGGCGGGTTCACTGCTGGTGGTGCCTGGCGCGGGAAAGGGTCTGGAGCAACCGGTCTTCGCCGGTTGAGCGGACCCGCCCAGGGGCGCTACTGCAGCCCCACCCTCTTCAACTCCTCAGCAGTCAAAGGCGGCGCCGCCAAAGGGGCCTTCAACGGCCCCACCGCCGCCGCCAGCAACACCGACGGACTCAGCAACACCTCCGCCCGCCGCTCCAACGACGTCACATCCGTCACGCGGCGGGCGATCCGCCCGTTCCCCGTGGCCGTGAGCATCAGCCGGTCCACGTACCCGGCCAGCAGCCGGTCCCGCAGCGTCGGCCCGTTCTCCGTCGCCCCCGGGTAGAACACGTCCTGCCCCGTCGCCAGATCCCACGCCGCCCCCACCGGACGGGCGACGGCCTTCTGGACCCGCCGGGACAGCCCGGGCGAACCCCACCCATGACGCGCGGTCAGCTTCCGCAGGAGAAGCGCACTCTGCGCACCGACCGCCAGGCCGTGGCCGTACACCGGGTTGTACGCGGCCAACGCGTCGCCCAGCACCGTGAAGTTGTCGGGCCAGGCCGCCATCCGCTCGTAGAAGTACCGGCGGTTGACCGTGGCGCGGGTGACCGCCACCTCGGACAGTGGCTCGGCCTGCCGCAGCAGGTCGCCGATGAGAGGGTGCCGCAGCTCCTCGCGGGCGAAGCGGACGAAGTCGTCGGCGGCGCCGGAGGGTTCGCCGCCCCGTGTGCCGTTCACCGTGACGATCCAGCGGCCGTTCTCGATGGGCAGCAGAAAGCCCGCCCGGCCCGGGACGCCGGCGTGCGGGTCGGGCTGCACATGGACGACGGGGAAGCCGCTGCGGGCCTGTTCGGGCGCGAGGTAGAGCCGACTGGCGTACGCGAGGCCGGAGTCGACCTTGCGCTCCCGCGGCGCGGGCAGTCCGAGTTCCGTCAGCCAGCGGGGCGCTCCGGAGCCCCGGCCGGTGGCGTCGACCACCATGCCCGCCCCGATGGTGCGTTCACGGCCGTCGTGCTCCCGCACCCGGACTCCGGTGACCGCCTCCGGCGTGCCCGCGAGGCCCAGCACCTCGGTGCCGGCGAGCACTTCCACCCGCCCGTCGGCCAGGACCTGTGCGCGGACCGTCGCGTCCAGCAGGTCCCGCCCGGCCAGGATCACGTGGTGGGACTCGGGCCAGCGCCGGAACCAGCCCTGCGCCGAGTAGCCGACGATGTCCGTGGTGATCGGCGCCCGTCGCGCCCCCGCCTCCCGGAGCACCTCGGAGATGCCCGGCAGCAGCTCCTCCATGGCCCGCACACCACCCGACCACAGCATGTGGGCGTGCCGGGCCTGCGGCAGACCCCTGCGCGGCTCGGGGCCTCCGGGCAGTACGTCCCGCTCGACGACCAGGACGCGGTCGGCGAAAGCGGCGAGCGCCCGTGCTGCGAGCATGCCGGTATGGGATCCCCCCAGGACCACGGCGGTTCTGGCGGGGGAGGGACTCTCACTCATGCGCGGACATGCTCTCTGCCGGGACGGCCGCACGGGTGCGTACCGCCTTGATCTCGTCGGGGCTGCGCAGGGCCTCGGACACGGCCTGGATCTCCTGCAGCAGATAGGTGGTGTCGGGGACGCTCGCGTCGTCGGCGTCCGGAGAGCCCGGCTCGCGCTCCATGGCGTCCAGGATCGTCACGGCCGCCGCCAGCGCCTGGGCCCGGCCGCGCTCGAGACCGAGGGCCAGGGCGGCGTCGTAGGCGCGGTCGCGCAGCTCGTCGTCGAGGTGGCGGGAGAGTTGCAGGAGGGCGTCGCGGATGAGTGTCTCGCGGCGGATCAGCCGCATCTCGAGGGTCGCCCGCAGCGCGAAGGGCTCACGGCTGCCCGTGACGCCCCGCATGAGCCGGGCCAGGGGTTTGAGGCCGCGGTGCCGGCGGCGCAGCCACCACCGCTCCTGGAGGTACTGGCCGGCGTGCGGCACGATGAAGCCGGTCGCGACCAGGGTCGCCGCGATGCACGCGGCCGACGGCGCGATGTTGGTGTTCAGCCAGTCCAGGTCGTGTCCGGTCCAGCGGGCGACGACGGCCGTGAGCTTGGCGACGCTGAAGAGCAGGTTCGTCGCGAAGCCGACTCCCAGGAACCTCAGCCCCCAGCGCAGCCAGCCGTCGAGACCCGCGGTGCGGATCCAGTTCCAGACGAGCCGGGACGTGACCAGACTGGCCGCCATGTGCGCGAACAGGTAGAGGAGGATCGCCTCACGCATGAACGGCGTGCCGGCGTAGTAGGTGTCCAGGTCCCGGATCTGTTCCACGGGCACGTCGGCGAGGGCGAACAGCACCCACAGGGCGACCACGACACCCGCGTAGACGGCGACCACCCACCGGGTCGCGCGGCGTGTGTGGGCGTGGCGCTCGGTGCGGCCGTTGCGCCAGTGGACCACCAGCAGCAGCCATGACGCGCAGAGCGCGGTGAGCAGCGAGTACACCCAGGGCGCCGCGATGTTCGGCACACCGGTGACCCGGTTGGTCCAGGAGATGGTGCTGGGGGCGGCGAAGACGAACACCGCGCAGGCGAACAGCAGCAGGCCGCCGACGGCCCGCAGCAGCGGGTCCCGCCAGAGCTTCAGGATGCTGGGCAGTTTGATCACCAGGGCCGCGGTCAGCACCACGGTGGGGAGCCAGAAGGAGACGTACACCCCGCTGAGGAGGTTGCCCTGCGCGAGCGGACCGGCGTGTGTCACCGCTCCGTGCCTCTGCGCCCGCGGTACCCCATGGACCGCTCCATCCCGTTCAGGGACGCCCTGCCGCCGTGGCCCGACAGATAGGGCCGGAACGCCGCCGCCAGCCGGTGCCCGAAGTCGTCCGCCTCCGCCTCGTCGGTCTGGCGGGAGCCGTCGCGGGCGGCGACGGCCAGGGCGTCCTTCCAGTCGGGGCCGCCGGCCAGCGCGCGGGCGGCGGCCTGGCCCACCCCGTGCCGGTGCCCGGCGTTGAGATGCCACAACTCATGGCCGAGGATGACCAGTTGCTGCACTGCCTCGGCCCGTTCCTCGACGATGACCAGGTCGAATTCGTGGAACTCCACGCACAGGCCGGTCACCTCGATCTCGTCGGGGAACCGTTCGAAGCGCAGCTCGACGGGCCGCCCGTCGCGGCGCGCGCTCATCTCCTCGCACAGTGCCCGGCACACCTCGTGCACACCGGCCGGGGGAGTGGGCCTGGCCCGCAGCGCGGTGTCGAGTTCGACGGCGAGCCGGCGCATCGCGGACCCGGTTCTCGCGCGCCGCAGCGCCGCGGCGACCCGCCCCGCCCTCGTGCGCGCGATGTCCATCGATCCCCCTTCTCACCGCTGTCCGACAGCCCGTCCGAGCGTACGCGGCGAGAACTGTCCACGTCATGCGATCCGGTGACCGTTCGTACAAGTGAGAACTACCGCTCGCGGTTCTGGAAATCCTGTCCGGACCATTGACTAGAAAGCGCTTCCTATCTACGGTCCCGTTCGAAGTTACGAGCACCTAACGAGATATCGAACCGAACGGACCTCTTCTCCGACTGTAAGGGCAGGCAATGGGACGACCTGACCTGAACCGCAGGCAACTGCTCGCCGCCGCAGGCGGGTTGGCCGTGGCCGGCAGCTTCGGCTTCGCCGCGCTCGGCACCGGCGCCGACGCGCTCGCCTCCGACGCGGACACCCGGGTGCGCTACTGGAACCTCTTCAGCGGCGGCGACGGAGCCAACATGATCGCGATGCTGGACTCCTTCCGGAAGGAACACCCCGACATCGCGGTCAAGGACTCCACCCTCCAGTGGGGCAACCCCTTCTACACCAAGCTCGCCATGGCCGCCGCGGGCAACCGCGCCCCCGAACTCGGCGTCATGCACGTGGGCCGCGTCGCGGGCTTCTCGCCGGGACGGCTCCTGGACCCGTGGGACGAGGCACTCCTCGCCCGGTACGGAGTACGCAAGGCCGACTACAACCCGGCGCTGTGGAACCGCGGTGTCATCGACGACAAGCTCTACGCCCTCCCCCTCGACGTCCACGTCCAGCTCTGCTTCTACCGCAAGGACGTCCTGAAGAAGGCGGACCTGCTCGGCGACGACGGCCGGATGATCCCGGTCGGCTCCACCGACGAGTGGTTCGACGTCCTGAAGAAGGCCAAGCAGGTCCAGAAGAAGGGCCTGCAGACCGTCGGCCTGTGGACCAACGACCAGAACTTCCAGTGGTGGTTCTTCGTCGCCTTCTACACCCAGCTCGGCGGCCGCTGGTTCAACGACGAAAACACCGAGGTGCTCTTCGACGCCGACAAGGCCACCCAGGTCCTGGAGTTCCTCCGGCAACACGTCACCGACGGCTACGTCATCCCCGGCGCGCCCACCGGCGAGCAGTTCATCAACGGCGCCCCGTTCACCTGGGAGGGCAACTGGTCGGTGCCGGTCTTCTCCGGCGCGGAACTGGACTACGGCGCGACCCCGCTGCCGCCCGTCTTCGGCAAGCCCGCCACCCACGCCGAGTCGCACGCGTTCGTCCTGCCCCACCAGTCGGGCCGCGGCGGCGCCACCAACGAGGCCGCGCACGAGCTCGCCGCGTACGTCGTCACACACGCCCAGCAGTGGGCGGCCGGCGGCCACATCCCCGCGTACACGCCGACGCTGTCCACGGCCGCTTACCAGAAGCTCGAACCGCAGAACGAGTACGTGAGCGCCATGGACCACCAGGCCACCGAGCCCAAGGTGTGGTTCGCCGGCTCCACCGGCGTCCTCGCCCAGGACCTCGGCCCCGTCGTCGTCTCCTCGACCATGGGCTCCGCCCAGCCGGCCGCCGTCGCACAGCGGATGAAGTCCCGGCTCACCAAGCTCCTCGCCTCGAAGAACCCGATGGACGGCAGGACCGCCGCGCAGGGAGGTACGGCCGCATGACGACCAGCGCTCAGACCGTCGTCGCGCCGGCGCGGGCGAGGACCGCCACCGCCACCGCGACCGTCCGCCGCAAGCAGGGCTTCCAGCACGGGGGCTGGTTCATCGCCCCGTTCCTGGTGCTCTTCGTGCTCTTCGTGGTCTGGCCGCTGCTGCGCGGCCTCTACCTCAGCTTCACGGACGCCAACATCTCCGGCGAGGGCGCGAGCTTCGTCGGCCTCGACAACTACCGCGAAGCCCTCAACGACCAGGCGATGTGGGACGCGCTCGGCCACAGCGCCTGGTTCACCCTCCTCGTCGTCCCGTGCATCACGATCCTGGCGTTCCTGCTCGCGATGCTCGCCCACCACATCGAGCGCGGCAAATGGCTGTGGCGGCTGTGCTTCTTCGTCCCCTTCCTGCTGCCCTCGACGGTCGCCGCCAACATGTGGCAGTGGCTCTTCACCCAGGGCATCGGCCTGTTCAACGAGACCTTCGGCCTCGACACCCCCTGGCTGACCGACAAGTCGTACGCGATGCTCGCCATCGTCATCCAGACCCTGTGGTGGACGGTCGGCTTCAGCTTCCTGCTGTACCTCGCCGCGCTCCAGGGCATCCCCGACCACCTCTACGAGGCCGCCAAGCTGGACGGCGCCAACGCCTGGCACCGCATGGTCCACATCACCCTGCCGATGCTGCGCCACATCACCGGGCTGGTGATCGCGCTCCAGATCCTCGCCTCGCTCCAGCTCTTCGACCAGGCCGTGGTGATGATGGACTTCGGTCCCGGACCCGAGCTCAGCACCCGCTCCTTCGTCCAGTACACCCTCGAACAGGGCTTCACCAGCTACCGCGTGGGCTACGCCTCAGCCATGTCCATCATCTTCTTCGTGATCATCGCGGCCGTCGCCCTCGGACGAATGGCACTGCTGCGCAACCGTGAGGAGGGCACCCGATGAGCACCACCGAGATACGGCTCAAGTCCCGCAAGCCCTGGACGCCCAGCCAGATCGTCCTCACGGTGATCGGCGCGGCCGTCTCCGCCGTCTTCGTGGCCCCGATCGCCGCCACCCTGTTCACCTCGCTCAAGTCCGAGGCGGAGGCGGCCGAGATCCCGCCGCACTGGCTGCCGAAGGTGTGGACGGTCCAGGCCTGGAAGTCCCTCTGGGAGACCGGCAACATCGGCAACTGGTTCATCAACTCGCTGGTCGTCTCGGTGTGCGTGACGACCATCGTGCTGGCGGTGAGCGCGCTGGCCGGATACGGCTTCGCCCGCACCGAGTTCCGCGGCAAGAACGTCCTGATGGGCGTGGTGATGGCGGGCCTCATGGTGTCTCCCGCGGTCCTCGGCGTACCGCTGTTCACCACGGTCCAGCAGATGGGGATGGTCGACACCTACTGGGGCATGATCCTGCCGCAGTGCGCGCCCGCCGCGATGGTCTACATCCTCTACAAGTTCTTCCAGGGCATCCCGCGCGAACTGGAGGAGGCCGCGTTCATCGACGGCGCCGGCCGCTGGCGCGTCTTCTTCACGATCGTCGTCCCGCTCGCGCGGCCCTCCCTGGCGGCGGTGGGCATCTTCACCTTCATCGCCTCCTGGAACAACTTCCTGTGGCCGTACATGGTCACCAACAACCCCGACCTGATGACCATGCCGAACGGCATCGCGACCGTCATGAACTCCTACGGCATCCAGTGGGCCCAGCTCATGGCCGGCGGTCTGATGGCGGGCCTGCCCCTGATCGTCGTCTTCGTCTTCTTCCAGCGGCAGATCGTGGCGGGCGTCGCCCACACGGGATTGGCGGGACAGTGAGAGCGCCCAGAGCGTTGACGGCCCTGCTCGCGGCGCTGTTCCTGGCGCTCCTGCCCAACACGGCGTACGCACAGCCGAGTTACCCGGACCCGCAGCCCGTCACCGGCCAGCAGATCATCCACGATCCCACCGTCATCCGCCTCAAGTCCGGCGGCTACGTGGCCTATTCGACGGGTGGGGTCATCGGCGCCCGCCTGTCCAAGGACCGCAAGCACTGGGCCGACTCCGGCAACGCCTTCGCCGAGCCGCCGAGTTGGTGGTACGAGTACAACGACACCGGCGACCCGTGGGCACCGGACATCTCCTACCGGGCCGGCAAGTACTGGCTGTACTACGCGGTGTCGTCCTGGGGCACCAACCACTCCGCGATAGGCGTGGCCACGTCACCGAGTGCCCTCCCCGGCACTTGGACCGACCACGGCAAGGTCTTCTCCTCCGAGCGCACGGACACCTGGAACGCCATCGACCCCGCCCTGATCAAGGCCGACGGCAGACTGTGGATGTCCTTCGGCTCGTACTGGACCGGCATCCGCATGGTCGAGCTGGACGCGAAGACCGGCAAGGCGGTGCCGGGCACGACCGTCCACCACCTGGCCACCCGCCCGGACGCCCCGTACGCGGTCGAGGGCCCGTACATCGTGAAGCACGGCCGCTACTTCTACCTCTTCGCCTCGTACGACGCGTGCTGCTCCGGCGTGAACTCGACCTACAAGATCAAGGTCGGCAGGTCTACGTCGGTGACGGGCCCCTACGTCGACAGCACGGGCAAGCCGCTGCTGGAGGGCGGCGGCGACCTCTTGCTGGAGGGCCATGGCAGGTATGTCGGCACGGGTGGCCAGTCGGTCTTCAGGGACAGGGGTCAAGATTGGCTGGCGTACCACTATTACGACGCAGAGGACGAAGGCACGCCAAAGCTGGGCCTGAACAGACTGCACTGGACGAGAAACGGCTGGCCAATCGTGGCCTAGGGGCGGGGGGAACTGCGCGACAAGCCCCCACACACCCGCAGACGACACACAACCTCGAAAGGCAAACATGAGCACCGCCCGCTTCACCCTCGACCCCGCCTTCACGGTAGGCCAGGTCAACCCCCGCCTGTTCGGCTCCTTCGTGGAACACCTCGGCCGCTGCGTCTACACCGGCATCTTCGAGCCCGACCACCCCACAGCGGACGAGGACGGCATCCGCACGGACGTCCTGGAACTGGTCCGCGAACTCGGCGTAACCGCCATCCGCTACCCCGGCGGCAACTTCGTATCGGGCTACAAGTGGGAGGACTCCGTAGGCCCCGCCGAGGACCGCCCCCGCCGTCTCGACCTCGCCTGGCGCTCGACGGAGTCCAACCGCTTCGGCCTCTCCGAGTACATCGCCTTCCTGAAGAAGATCGGCCCCCGGGCCGAGCCGATGATGGCCCTCAACCTCGGCACCCGCGGTGTCGCCGAGGCCCTCGAACTCCAGGAGTACGCCAACCACCCCGCCGGCACCGCCCTCGCCGACCTCCGCGCCGCCCACGGCGACAAGGAGCCCTTCGGCATCAACGTCTGGTGCCTCGGCAACGAGATGGACGGCCCCTGGCAGACCGGCCACAAGACGGCGACGGAGTACGGCCGTATCGCCGCCGAGACGGCCCGCGCGATGCGCCAGATCGACCCGAACGTCGAACTCGTCGCCTGCGGCTCCTCCAGCCAGTCCATGCCGACGTTCGCCGAGTGGGAGGCGACGGTCCTCGCGGAGACGTACGACCTCGTCGACTACATCTCCCTGCACGCCTACTACCAGCCCGAGGACGGTGACATCGACTCCTTCCTGGCCTCCGCCGTCGACATGGAGTCCTTCATCGAGAACGTGGTCGCCACCGCCGACCACGTGGGCGCGAAGCTCAAGTCCAAGAAGAAGATCAACCTCTCCTTCGACGAGTGGAACGTCTGGTACATCTCCCAGTGGCACGAGATCGAGAACTCCGGTGAGCGGGACTGGGCGGAGGCTCCCCGCCTCCTGGAGGACAACTACAGCGTCACCGACGCCGTCGTCTTCGGCTCCCTCCTCATCGCCCTGCTCCGGCACGCCGACCGCGTCACCGTGGCCTGCCTCGCCCAGCTGGTCAACGTCATCGCGCCGATCATGACCGAGCCGGGCGGCCCGGCCTGGCGGCAGACGACGTTCTTCCCGTTCGCCCAGGCCGCCGAGTACGGCCGCGGCGAGGTCCTGGACGTGCGGGTCGACTCCCCGACGTACGAGACGAAGAAGTACGGCGAGGCCGACCTGCTGCACGCCACCGCCGTGCGCGCCGAGGACGGCTCGGTCACCGTCTTCGCGGTCAACCGCAGCCGGACCGAGGCGTTGCCGCTCGAAGTCGCCCTGGGCAGCCTGAACCTGACGTCGGTCGTCGAGCACAGCGTCCTCGCCGACGCCGACCCGGACGCCAGGAACACCCTCGCCGAGCCCGAGCGGGTCGCCCCGCACACGGTCGAGGGCACCGCGCTGACCGCCGGCACCCTGACCGCCGTACTCGAACCGCTGTCGTGGAACGTGATCCGGCTGGCCTAGAAGCTCATCGCTCGACATACACCTGCGCGGGCGGATACGGCGAGGCGGAGTTCGTGCCGACGGACCAGTACCCGCCCGCACCGGGCACGGACGCGAGTCCGCTGAGCAGCACGGGAGCCGAGGACAGCGGGCCCCGCTCGCTGACCCACGCGCCGCCCTCCCAGCGGAGGTAGTGCGCGCGGGTCTGGTCCCAGAAGTCCCAGCCCGCGATGCGGTCGGGGCCGCCCTGGGCGTCGGCGACGATCGCGGTGAGCATGCCGACGGTGAACGGGGTGGCGGCGTGGGTCCACGCGCTGCCGTCCCAGTGGCGGAGGGTGACGGACGGCGGTTTGCCGGGCGGGCCGCCGACGCCGTAGTCGTAGCCGGTGAGCCAGACGTCGTCGGCGGTGACCGGGAGCAGTCCGGTGACGGAGGGGCGCAGTCCGGCAGGGGTGGGGAGTTGGGTCCAGGTCTCGCCGTCCCAGCGGGCGACGAGTGCGGCGTCGTACACCCAGACATCGCCGTCGGGTGCCACGCGGACGCCGGCCGCGGCATGGGTCGGCGGGGTCGGGGGCGGGGTCACCCAGGTCCAGCCGTCGTCCCCGCCGTCGCCGCGCAGCAGTACGCAGCCGTCGCTGTTGCGGCCGGACAGCCAGACGCGGTCCTTCGCGTCCAGCGTCACCCCGGTCAGGCTCGTCCCGTACGCCAGGCGCCCGGCGAAGAGGGACTCCTGCCAGGTCGTCCCGTCCCAGCGCAGCAGACGGGCGACGCCGCCCGTGTCGGTGCCGACGGCCCAGGCGGCGCTCGCCGAAGCGGCGACCGAGCTCAGATAGCCGCCGGTGAGCCCGAGGTGGGTGAGATCGAGACGGGTCCACGCGCTGCCGTCCCACACCAGGGCGAGCGGCACTCCGCGCGTGCCGCCGTTGCGGCCCTCCTCGCCCACGGCCCACGCGAGGTCCGGTCCCGCGGCCGCCACGCCGAGGAGTTGGGCGGCCGGGGTGCATACGGGGGCCGGGACGGTCTGCCAGTCGTGTGGGCCCACGACCCGGGGCGCCGCGGGCTCGGTGGCCCCGGTGGCTGTGCCGCCGCTCGACGAGACCAGCCCGATCCCGGCCCCCGCCCCGACCAACCCGCAGATGAATCGCCGTCTTCGCACGAGGTTCTCCTCCTCAGACGTTCTCCACTGTCACTCCGCCCGCCGTCGCGCCCAGCAGTGTCAGCCGTATGTCCTTGGGACCCGCCTCCGTCGTACCGTCCGAGATGACCGCCAGGGCAAGGGAGTTGCCGCCCCTGGTGCGCAGGACGCCGTTCGGCAGGACGAAGGTGTGCTGGGGGCCGACGTCGTTGATGTACTGGCCCATGTTCCAGCCGTTGAGGAAGATTTGCACCCGGTAGGCACGCTTCCGATCGTCGTCGAGGGTGAGGGCGATCGAGGCGTCGACGCCGGGGTCGACGGACAGCCGGAAGGACGTGCGGTACCAGGTGACGCCCTGCCGCCGTTCCTCGCGCGGCAGCCGCACCGACTCCCAGTCGCCGTCGTCATGGCCGGGCAGATGCCAGCCCTCCCGCTCCCCGTACAGACCGCCGTTGTTCAGCGGCCCGCGCACCGGATCGGCCGCGGACGCGCCCTGAAGCCGCCAACTCACCTTCGGCGAGGCGCCCTTGAACCGTACGGCCGTCAGTCCCCGGGCCGCCTTGTGCGTGTCGAGGGACTCGCCGTCCATGGCGTGCTGCATCCGCCGGACGAGGACCGACAGCACATGCTCGTCCCGCTCCCTCAGCTGCTCCGGCACCGCGAAGTCCGCCGTGTCCGTCCAAGTGCCCTTCCGGGCCGTCTTCTTGTCCGGGACCGGCATCCGGTGGGTGCCCAGCGGTTCCCCGTCCAGCCAGGCCATCAGGAGGCCCTGGGTGCCGGTGCTGTAGGCGAGAGAGACCGACTTCGTGTCCTCGGCGTCGGTGAGGCGGCCGCGGTACCAGACGTCGCCGTAGTGGAAGCCGTAGTCGTCCGCGAAGAGCACGGGCTGTCCCTCGGGCACCGGGGTGGTGCTGAACGAGCTCTCCTTGTCGGCCTGTTGCCACGCCGAGTCGTCGAAGTCCGGCGCGGACTCGGGGTTCTCGGTGCGCCGCCGCCAGCCCTTGTCCAGCGCGGGCAGCGACACGGCGCCCACACCGGGTAGGGGCTTCAGGGCGATGAGGCTGTTGGTGGCGCTGACCCGGGTCGGTACCGGCTGTCCGTTCCAGGTGACCTGGCCGATACCGCGCGGCCCCCACACCTCCAGGCCGGTCACCGCGGTCGTGTCACCGGTGAGGTGCACGGTGGAGCCCTCCAGGGTGACGGACCGCACCAGCGACGGGCCGTACACCAGCACCGTCCCGGACGGGGTCTCGTACGACCACAGCCGCAGCGCGGTCTCGTCGTCGGCGAAGAAGATCAACAGCGGGCGCCCGGAGCCGCCGTTCTCCACCTTCACGCGGGCCAGCAGGCCCACGCCGAGCGGGGCGGTCACCCGCAGCAGGCCGCGGTCGTAGATCCACGCCGGTTCCGCGTCCAGCCGGGTCGCCGTCGGCTCGTCCGGGCACTCCAGGACGACCTGGGCCATGTCGCCGTGCCGGCCGGAGAAGACGGCGATGTCCTGCCGCCCGGCGGCGACGAACATCGCGAGCTGGGCGGTGGCGTACCTCAACGTCCGCCGTCCGAGCTTCAGTTCGGTGGTGATCAGCCGGGCGTCATGGGCCGGGACGGTCATCGGCACCTCGATGCCGGCGTCCGGCAGGGGTACGGAGACGTCCTCGGCGGAGTCGTTGCGCACGACGTAGACATGGGAGCCCGTGTCGCGGTTGGTCAGGTGGTACACCTTCAGCCGGTCGTCGGGCGACGGTACGTCCTTCGCCCGGTCCAGTTTCGCGAAGTCCGGGACCTGCCGCAGCAGATGACCGAGCTGGTGCATCGGGGCGAGCTTCGCCGTCTGCCGGCGCCCCTCGTCGATGGCCGCCCCGTAGTCGTACGACGTGTAGACCTGCGGCGCGGGCAGCCAGCCCCACGAGGTGCCGCCGAACGTCATGTAGACGTTGTGCAGCGTGATCCCGTTGGCGAGGTTGGTGAGATGGAAGCGCCGCTCGTACGCCGCGTCCCGGGTCCGCCGAGACTCCTCGTACCCCTTGCCGCCGAACGCCGCCCCGCCCCACGGATCGGGCCGGCCGCCGCCGAACTCCGGAAGGAAACCAGGGGTCCTCGGGCTGGCCTTCGCGGCCCGCGCCGGCTGGGTGCCGAAGCGCCCCCAGTCCTGCGGGACCTCGTCAGGCTCCGGATACCCGTCGAAGCCGTACAGCCAACTCCCCTTCTCCCCACCGGTGTCGAACGACCCGGGCACCCAACGCCCCTCGCGGGTCTTGTCGTTGTGGAAGAGGGGTACGTCGATCCCGTCCGCGCGCACCTTCTTGTACAGGTGGGACATGTACGCGCGGCCGTCCGCGCCGGTGACGTCGTACGCGTTCTCGATCTGGTAGAGCAGGACCGTGCCCTTGCCCTTGGTGTGGAGATGCCGGGCGGCGATCGCGTTCACCCGCGTCAACCACTCGTCGGCGTACGACAGATAGGTGGGGTCGGCGGTCCTGGCCCTGCCCTCGGTCGCCGTCAGCCAGCCCGGGAAGCCGCCCGCGTCGACCTCGGCGTTGATGTACGGGCCCGGGCGCAGGATCACGTACAGGCCGGTCTCGGCGGCCGTGCGCAGGAACAGGTCCAGGTCGCGGACGCCCGTGAAGTCGTATTCACCGGGCGCGGGGGAGTGGAGGTTCCAGGCCACGTAGACGCTCACCGCGTTGTAGCCGTGCGCGCGCATTTTTTGCAGCACGTCCCGCCACAGCGACGGGCTCGGCAGCCGGAACGGATGCATCTCGCCCGACCACAGGACCAGCCGCCGCCCGTCGACCAGCAGCGAATAGCGGTCGAAGCCGACGGTGTGCGCGCTGCCGTCGGCGGTGGGCGGGCTCGGTGGAGGGCCCGTGGGCGCGAGTCCGGGCGCGGCGGAGGACGGCAGCGCACCGCCACTGCCGGTCAGCGCCAGGCCGAGCGCCGTCGTGCCGGCCAGTGCGCTGAAGGTTCGTCTGCTGAGCTCCACGCGAGCGTCGCCTCCTGTTGTGCCTGCGTTTCCCGGGACGCGAGGGAGGGACCATTCTCCATGCCCGGCGGGGCACGCCTCACAATGGCCCTATGAGGATCTCGGCACGGGCGGACTACGCGGTACGAGCGGTACTCGAGCTCGCCGTACGACAGGGCGACGGTCCGGTGAAGGCGGAGGCCATCGCCACCACCCAGGACATTCCGCACAAGTTCCTGGAGGGCATCCTCGGTGACCTGCGGCGGGGCGGTGTCGTCGACAGCCGGCGCGGGGGCAACGGCGGTTACCGGCTGGCCCGTGACGCGGCGAAGATCACGATCGCCGATGTGATCCGGACCGTGGACGGACCCATCGTCTCCGTCCGAGGTGAACGACCCACCGAACTCGCCTACACCGGTTCCGCCCAGCCGTTGCTGCCCCTGTGGATCGCGCTGCGGGCCAATGTGCGCCGCATCCTGGAGGGCGTCACCATCGCCGACATCGCGGCGGACGCCCTGCCGGGGCCGGTGCAGGCGCTGGCGGCGGAGCCGGCGGCGTGGGAGAACCCGTAGGTCCCCTGTCTGTGAGTGCGCTCATCCGGGTCTAAGGCTGTCCTCAGTTTGACGCCCTACCGTCGCGTCCCGTCCATCCCTACCTCCCCGGTGGGAAACCCAGGAAACGACGGACGGGACCTCCCCCATGCGCACGCTGATACTGCTCGCCCTCGCGGGCCTGGGCGCCCAGCTCGTGGACGGCAGCCTCGGCATGGCCTACGGCGTGACCTCCACCACCCTGCTCCTCGCCATGGGTACGAGTCCGGCCGCGGCCTCCGCGACGGTCCATCTCGCCGAGATCGGTACGACGCTGATGTCCGGCGCCTCGCACTGGCGCTTCGGCAACGTCGACTGGAAGGTCGTCGCCAGGATCGGCGTCCCGGGCGCGGTCGGCTCGTTCCTCGGCGCGACGGTCCTGTCGTCGTTGTCGACCGAGGTCGCCGAGCCGGTGATGTCCCTGATCCTGCTGGGTCTCGGCCTGTACGTCATGTCGCGCTTCACCTTCCGGGGCCTGCCCAAGGGGAACCTCGGCAAGCCGCTGCGGAACCGGTTCCTGGCCCCGCTCGGCCTGGTCGCCGGCTTCCTCGACGCGACCGGGGGCGGCGGCTGGGGGCCGGTCGGTACGCCCGCGCTGCTGGCCAGCGGGCGGATGGAGCCGCGCAAGGTGATCGGCTCGATCGACACCAGCGAGTTCCTGGTCGCCGTCGCCGCGAGCCTGGGCTTCCTCTTCTCCCTCGGCTCCCAGGGCCTCGACCGGTACTGGGTCCTGGCCTTCCTGCTCGGCGGTCTGGTCGCCGCCCCGGTCGCCGCCTGGCTGGTCCGGCTGGTCCCGCCGCGGGTCCTGGGCTCCGCGGTGGGTGGCGTCATCATCGTCACCAACGTCCGTACGCTGCTCAAGAGCGACTGGATCGGCGCGAGCGGTTCGGTGAGTGCCGTGGTGTACGTCGTCCTCTACTCGGTGTGGGCCGCCGCTCTGACGTACTCGATCCGTGCCTACCGTCAGGAGAAGGCAGCGGGGACCGAGCACGCCGAGCGGCAGCCCGTCGGCGCCTGATGGTCGGCTTCCGGCCGTCAGTGCGCGACCCTCAGCGCCTGACCGTCAGTCGCTGTTGACGCCCACGGTGAGGGTCGCCCTGTAGCCGTCGGACACGTCGGAGCCCAGCGCGGTCAGGGTCAGCAGACCGGAGGAGGCACCGCCGTCGTCGTAGATGCCGTCGTTCTCCAGCAGGGTCTCCTGGGTGGTGTTCGCGGTGTACGGCGAGGTCGCCTGGATCTCGGTGTTGATGTCCTGGTCGAAGAAGAGCTGACCGGTGTGGATGACCTCGCCGCCGGTGTACGAGTCGTCGGTGAGCGTGACGTCCGTGTGCACCCGCATATGGACGTGCACCGCGTGCGAGACGTAGTGCCCGGGCCAGATCGAGGTGATGCTGCACTCGCCGTTCTCGTCGGTCAGCTGACCGCCCCGCAGGAACGTGCCGTTGTCCTCCTCCGTGTGGCCGTTGCCGCCCACGAAGCCGGAGTACTCGCCGAGGTGGTCGCAGTGCCAGATCTCGACCAGGGCGTCGGCGAGCGGGGCGCAGTCGTCGGCCACGTCGACGACGGTGAAGGTGTACTGGACCTCGAAGCCCTCCTTGTCCTCGCGGATGTCCTCGCGGACGAGGGCACCTTCGAGGGAGTACGGGCCCTCGGTGACCTCGGCGTTGAGCACGCACACACTGCTGGTCGCCGAAGTGGAGGCCTCGGTGGAGGCGGAGGCGGCGCCGGTGGTGGCTCCCTTCGTCGGTTTGTCGCCCCTGCCCGGGTCGGCCGAGGCGAGACCGGCGGCCGCGAGGCCGCCCGCCACCGCCACGGTGCCGCCGCCGATCAGGACACGGCGGCGCTGGAGGCCCTTGTCCCTACGGTGCCGGCCGGGCTGCTGCTCGTCGTCGTGCCCGGTGTTCTGCTCGCTGTGGTGCTCGTGGTTTCCCGTCATGTCGAGCGAAGTTAGGGGGCCAGCTGAAGAAATCCTTAATGTGCGGCTGTGAATGAGCTGGGAACGGATTCGTCAACAGCCCCTTATTTCCGCAGAGTTCAGACACTGTGAAGAAACTGTGAAAAGCGCACCTGTGAATGGCTTGAGTTCGACCTGACCGCGAGGTGTGTCTCTCCCTACGGTCCGGGGTGCAACCAACCACCCCCCGACCCTTCAGGGAGAGACCATGGCTGGTGGACTCCTGCTGGGCGGCGCGCTCGCCGCTCTGCTCACCACCGCACTGCCCGCACAGGGCCCGTCCGACGGGTTCGAGGACCCGCCGCCGGACAAGATCGTCATCAAGGTCGCCACGGTGAACGGCTCCGGCTGTCCGGCCGGTACGACCGCGGTCGCCGTCTCCGAGGACAACACGGCGTTCACGGTGACGTACAGCGACTACCTCGCCCAGGCGGGCGGCAACTCGGACCCGACGGCCTTCCGCAAGAACTGTCAGCTCAACCTGATCGTCCATGTCCCGCAGGGCTTCACGTACGCCATCGCCAGCGCCGACTACCGGGGCTTCGCCGCCCTCCAGTCGGGGGCGAGCGCCACGCAGAGGGCGTCGTACTACTTCCAGGGCTCACCGAACACGGCGTCCCGGTCGCACCCCTTCAGCGGCCCGTACAACGACAACTGGCAGGCGACGGACACCACCGACTGGGCCCAACTGGTATGGGCGCCCTGTGGAGTTCAGCGCAACTTCAACATCAACACCGAGCTGCGGGTCAGTGCGGGGACGAGCTCCGCGAGCAAGGTCAGCTTCATGACGATGGACTCGACGGACGGGGACATCAGCACGGTGTACCACATGGCGTGGAAGGAGTGTCCGGAGTCGTAAGGCGGCCGTAGAGCAGTCGTAGGGCTGTAGTGGAAAGGCTCTCCCCGTGTCCCGCTGTCGGTGGCGGGACACGGGGGAGTCATTCCACGGGCGTCAGGACTGTGTGACGGGGCGCATGGCGAGGCCCTCGGTGCCCTGCCAGTGGCTCACCCACTGGCCGTCGTCGGCGGGGAACGAGTCGACGGGCATGGGGACGTCGACCTCGGGGCCGGCCTCGCTTTCGCCGCCGGGGCTCCCGAGACCGAGCTTCATGGACGTCACGTCGTAGGTGTCCATGTGGCCGCCGGTCGCCAGCAGTCCGGCATAGGCCTTGTCATCGGGAGCGAGCGTGATGGGCTCCCCGGAGTCGGTCTCCTCCTTCACGGGGGCCGGTCCCTGCGCATCGCCGAGCGTGACCACGGGAGCGCCCTGGACGTCGCACTTGCCGTCGCCGGTGTTGGTGACGGTGAGGAGGATGTACCGGGCGTCCTCGCCTTCGCCGGGTTGGTTCGTGGCGGAGACCGAGAGGTCCTCGATGGTGCACAGAGGGGTCTCGGAGCTGTCCTCGCTCTGCTCGGCGCCGCCGCCCGTGTCCGCCGAAGCGGTCGGGCCCGACGTCGCCGAACTCGTCGCGCTCGGCGGGTTCGAGGACCCGGCCGCGTCCGACGTGCCCGGCTCACACGCCGTGGTCGTCAGCAGCGCGGCCGCCGCCACGACGCCGAGCGCGTAGGGCTTCCAGGCTCTGCGGTGCGTACGGTTCCTGCGGGCAGGCATGCTCATGGTGTCCCCCGTGATGCGCTGTGATCGGCCGCTGCCGACTGGCGACGACCAGCAGAGTGTGCCTCGCGAACCACGCTGACCTCGCATGTCGCGCACGTCTGTTGCCGATCAGGTACAGGGAAGGGGCCGTTCCGTCGCGGCCGGGATGGGGAGACACGGCACGACGGCCGTCCCCTTCGCAGGTACGGGGAACGGCCGCCGCGTTACGCGCCTACAGGGTCAGCGCTCGATACCGAGGGTCAGGGTCCCGGTATAGCCGGCCGACGGTGAAGTACCCAGTGCGGTGAGGGTCAGGAGGCCGGAGGCGGCGCCTCCTTCGTCGTAGATGGAGTCCTGGGCGAGGGTGGTGCGGGTGACCGTGTTCGCCGAGTACGGCGAGAGCGCGCCGACTCTCGCGGTGATCGTCTCGTCGAAGAAGAGCTGTCCGGTGTGGAGTTCGGTGCCGCCGGTGAAGGAGCCGTCGGAGGTGAGGGTGACGCCGGTGTGCACCTTGACGTGGATGTGGACGCACCGGCCGCGGTACCAACCGGGGTAGACGGTCGTGATGTTGGCGACGCCACTGGAGTTGGTGAGGACGCCGCCGCGCAGGAAGGTGCCGTTGTCGGGCTCGTTGTGGCCGTTGTTGCCCACGTAGCCGGAGTACTCGCCGAGGGCGTCGGAGTGCCAGATCTCCACGAGGGCGTTGGGGATCACGGCGCAGGTGTCGTCGTCGACGACGGTGAGGGCGAGGTTGAGCCGGAAGCCGGTCTTGTCCTCGCGGATGTCGGCGCGGACGAGCGCGCCGTCCAGGTAGTAGGGGCCTTCGGTCATCTCCTTCGTGAGGGTGCAGACGGCCGCGGCGGCGACGGGGGAGGTGTCGGCCGCGTCGGCTGTGGGGGCTTCGGGCGCGGCGGTGGTCACGGCGAGAGCGGCTGCCGTGGCTCCGGTGGCGATCAGTACGGTGCGGCGCCCGATCGGGGTGGGGGTTGCTTCCGAAGTGTCTGTCATGAACACGGCACCGTAGGAAGGGATGCTGTCGGCGGGCTGTCAGTTCGGCAAAGTGACAGGGCGTCAAGTTCCTTGTCGGTCAGGGATTTCGGGGATCGCTTGTACGCGAGGCCGGGGCGCGGGCCGGATCTTTGTGGGTTCTGCCAGTAAGGCCGTCCGCCGGGGCTCGTAGAGACTGCCGAGGCCGAGGACATCACGAGGCTTACGGGAGGACGTCGCGATGAGCGTGCAGCCGTACGACGGGATCGGTGAGGCGTTCGAGGGGTTCAAGTCCCTGCCGCTGACGCGGTACGGGGAGGTGCCGAGCTTCCTGGGGCTGGTCGGGGACGTGCGCGGCAGGTCGGTCCTCGACCTGGCCTCCGGGACCGGGTTCTACAGCCGGGAGTTCAAGCGGCGCGGGGCGGCGGAGGTGCTCGGCATCGACATCTCCGGTGAGATGGTCGCCGCGGCACGGAGGTTCGAGGAGCGCGAGCCGCTGGGGGTGCGGTACGAGGTGGGCGATGTGGCTGAACTCCGGCCCCTTGGGCGGCGCTTCGACATCGCCACGGGGGTCCAGCTGCTCGACTACGCCCAGGACATCACCGCCATGGAGCGGATGTGCCGCAACGCGCACCGGAACCTGAAGCCCGGCGCCGAGTTCTTCGTGCTCGCCCAGAACCCGGACTACGGCATGGACGACCCGGCCCTGTCCAAGTACGGCTTCCGCTGCGAGTCCACCGGCGAGGAGGCCGAGACCGGACCGCGCGTACGGATCACGGCACTGCTCGACCCACCGATCTCGTTCGTCGCGACCTGCCCGCGCCGCGAGGTCTACGAGTCCTGTCTGCGGGCGGCCGGCTTCGACGAACCGACCTGGATCCCGCTGGAGATCCCCGACGCGGGCCTGCGTGAGTTCGGTACGGACTTCTGGACGGACCTTCTCGCCGCACCGCCGCTGGAGATGTTGCGCTGCCGGGCCTGACGAGGGGGCGGGCGGCCGTGACCGGCGGCCGCCTGCCCGGGACGCCCACGGGGAACTCACAGGCTTCCCCCATGGGCGCTTCAGGTCGGTCACCGAGTTTGGGCTCATGCACGGACACCGACCCCGCACTCCCGAAACCGAACGCAGTCGCCGCTGGTTCATGAACAAGGCGCTGCTCGCCGGTGGAGTCGCCGCGATGGCGACCATGACCGGATGTTCCTCGAGCTCCTCCGACACCGCGAGCTCCGGTTCCTCCGCCGCCCCCAGCGGCATGCCCTCCGGCGGCCCCGGGGGAGGGGGCGGCGGAGGCATGGGCCCCGGCGTCTCCCAGACCAAGTACGCGGACGTCGTGGGCGTCACCACCGACGGCGAGGTCGTCGAGGACCTGTACTCGATCCACTCCACGGACGTCTCCACGGACGCGCTGGTCAAGGCGGCGCAGGCATTCTTGGACGGCCTCTCCGCGAAGGAGCGCAAGTCCTGCACGTTCGACATCGACGCCGACGAGTGGACGGCGTGGAGCAATGTCGACGGCTACGACCGCAAGGGCGTCCGCATGGGCGACCTGACCGAGAAGCAGCGCGACCTCGGCTACGCACTGCTCGGCAAGGCACTCTCCGCCGACGGTCTCACCCAGACACGCGGCATCATGAAGCTCAACGCGTTCCTGGGCGACTCCAACGGCGGCAACCAGAAGACGCTCACCGAGGGCCACTACTTCTTCACCTTCATGGGCACCCCGTCGACCACCGAGCCGTGGGGCTTCCAGTACGAGGGTCACCACGTCGCCATCAACTACTTCGTCCTGGGCGACCAGGTCGTGATGACCCCCACCTTCATGGGCTCGGAGCCGACGACGGCCACCTACAAGGGCGAGAAGATCACCCTCTTCCGGCCGGAGACCAAGGCCGGCCTGGCCATGGTGCGCTCTCTCACCACCGCACAGCGCGCCAAGGCCGTCTCCTCGCAGTCGAACGGCAACGAGGACATGAAGGCCGGTGCGGGGCAGGACAACCTCAAGCTCGCCTACGAGGGAGTGCCCGGCTCCGACCTCGGCTCCGCACAGCAGAAGAAGCTGCTGGACCTGGTCCGCGTGTACGTCGGCTATCTCGACGAGGGCCACGCCGAGGTCAAGATGTCCGAGGTGGAGGAGCATCTGGACGACACGTACTTCTACTGGATGGGCGAGACGGAGGACGACTCCGCGTTCTACTACCGGGTGCACAGTCCGGTCGTCCTCATCGAGTACGACGCCCAGGCCCCGCTCTTCTACAAGGGGGACACCACGTCCGCGAGCCCCAGCGCCTCCGCGAGCTCCGACGGCGGCGGTCCCGGCGGTGGCATGGGCATGGGCGGCGGTACGCCGTCACAGGAGCACATCCACACCATCGTCCGCACGCCCAACGGCGGTGACTACGGCGTGGATCTGCTGAAGCTGCATCTGGAGAACGACCACTGACACACCGGTGCCTCCGGCCCGTGGGACCGGAGGCACCGCATGGCTCAACCGTTCTTGGCGCAGGCCAGTATCCAGCTGCCGTACGTGTCCTCGACGTAGCTTCCGTTGTCGACGAGGCCGGCCCGGAAGTAGAAGCAGGCGTCCTCGTCGAAGTTCGTGTTGTAGACGAAGGCGTTGTCGTAGTCCCAACCGGTGTAGCCACCGGTGTAGTTGACGTTCACCTTCGTGTGGCTCGTGGAGGGCGTGCCCGTCGTGGGGTTCGTGTACTGGAGCCGTACGCCCTTGCCGTCGACGTCGACGTCGAGGATCCGGAAGACGTCACCGTCCCGGCTGAAGCCGACGATTCCACGGGCGCCCACGGTGACGGCCTGGTCGTCGATGGTGGCGGCGAAAGTCGAGGTGGCCGTCGCGACGGTGATCGCCGCCGCGGTGACGACGGGGATGGCGACGTGTCTGAATCGGAGCATGCCGGTATCTCCTCGCAGGGCAGGGGGGGTGATGCGGGAGACGTTCGCGTGACCCCCACAACAGGGACGGACTATGCCCAATATTTGATCTTTGTACAAGACTTCTTTACCGGCGGCCCCTGTGAACGTCGGGACTGTTGACGCGCAAGTGGTTCGATTCTACGGTCCGTCCGAAGCTCTGATCAGTGATCGGAATATCGAACGGAAGGAACGTCAGCGTGAGCCGCACCTCCCGCAGGACCGCACTTCTCGCCGTCCCCGCCGCCTTACTGCTGGCGCTGGTCCCCTCCACCGCCTCCGCGTACCCCAACCCCGGGACGGTCACCGGCGCCACCGTCGTTCACGACCCGACGATGATCCGCACATCGGCGGGTCGCTACCTGCTCTACGGCACCGGTGGCGGACTCGGCTACAGGACCTCGACGGACCGGATCGCCTTCTCGGCCGGGAGCGACGCCTTCACGGCCAAACCGAGCTGGTGGTCGTCGTACGCCACGGAGGCGTGGGCACCCGACATCTCGTACCACGGTGGCAAGTACCTGATGTACTACGCCGTCTCGACCTTCGGCTCCAACAAGTCGGCCATCGGGCTCGCCGGTTCGACCACCGGGCTGCCCGGCTCCTGGACCGACTACGGCACGGTCTACACCTCCACCACGTCGAGCGACTACAACGCCATCGACCCGAACCTGTTCGTCGACAGCGACGGCAAGTGGTGGCTGTCGTTCGGCAGTTGGTGGACCGGGCTCAAGATGATCCAGATCGACCCCGGCACCGGGAAGCAGCTCTCCTCCAACACCACCCGGTACTCCATCGCGTCCCGCCCCACCGGGACCAAGGCCGTCGAGGCGCCGTACATCGTCAAGCGCAACGGCTACTACTACCTCTTCGCCTCGTACGACACCTGCTGCGCCGGCACCAGTTCCACGTACAAGGTCAAGGTCGGCCGCGCCACCGGCGTCACCGGGCCGTACTACGACAAGAACGGCGTCTCGATGATGAACAACGGCGGGACGCCCGTCCTCGAGTCGCACGGGCGGTACATCGGCCCCGGCGGACAGTCGGTCATGAGCGACTCCGACGGTGACCTGATCGTCTACCACTACTACGACGGCAACGACAACGGCACCCCCAAACTCGGCATCAACCTTCTGAACTGGAGCAGCGGATGGCCCGTCGCCTACTGACCCTGCTGGCCGCGCTGGTCCTCGCCCTGTCGCTCGGGCAGTCCTCGGCGAACGCGGCCTCGTTCGCCAACCCGATCAAGACGCAGAAGGGCGCCGACCCCTGGATCTCGTACTACAACGGCAACTACTACCTGCTGACGACGAGTTGGACCAACGTCATCACCATGCGCAAGTCCGCCACCCTGGGCGGCCTCGCCACGGCGCCCAACATCCAGGTGTGGACGGGCGACGCCGCCTCGCGCTGCTGCAACATCTGGGCGCCCGAAATGCACTTCATCAACGGCAAGTGGTACCTGTACTACGTCGCCGGGCAGGACGTCTCCGACTACAACCCCACCCAGCGCACCCACGTCCTGGAGAGCGCCGGGTCGGACCCGACGGGCCCGTACACCTACCGGAACCAGCTCAACTCCGCCTGGATGCTGGACCCCACGGTCGCGACCGTCAACGGCCAGCTGTATCTGTTCGGCAGCGCGAGCGGCGGCGGCACGCAGAACATCGTCGCGGCCCGGATGTCCAACCCGTACACCCTGGCCACCGGCTTCTCCACCGTCTCGACGCCGACGTACGACTGGGAGCGCAACGGCACGGTCAACGAGGGCCCTGAGATCCTCCAGCGGAACGGCCGGACCTTCCTCGTCTACTCCGGCAGCGGCTGCTGGACCCCCGACTACAAGCTCGGCCAGCTGACCCTGACGGGCTCCGATCCGCTGGCGGCCTCCTCCTGGACGAAGAAGTCCACACCGGTCTTCCAGCGCAACGACTCGGCCGGCGTCTACGGCCCGGGCCACAACGGCTTCTTCACCTCACCCGACGGCACCGAGAACTGGATCGTCTACCACGCCAACGACTCCGCCTCAGACGGCTGCGACAACGGCCGTACGACCCGGGCGCAGAAGTTCACCTGGAACGCCGACGGCACCCCGAACCTCGGCACACCGGCAGCGCTGGGCGCGAGCATGACGGGCCCCTCGGGCGAACCCTCGGCCACCTCCACGACGTACACCATCACCAACCGCAACAGCGGCAAGTGCCTTGATGTCGCCGGGAGTTCGACGGCCGACGGCGCCAACGTCCAGCAGTACACCTGCGGCGGCGGCAACAACCAGAAGTGGCGCATCGAGGACCAGGGAGACGACACCAGCCGTCTCGTCAACGTGGCCACCGGCAAGGTCCTGGACACCGCCGACTGCTCCAGCGCCGACGGCGCCGACCTGCGCCAGTGGACGTGGCTGAACAACACCTGCCAGCGCTTCCGCTTCGTGGTCACGGACAACAGCTGGGTGAGGATCGTCAACCAGGCCACGGGCAAGGTGGCGGACGTGGCGAACTGCTCGACGGCGGACGCGGCGGACGTACGCCAGTGGACCTGGCTGAACAACACCTGCCAACAGTGGCGCCTAAACCCGGCTTAGGGCGTCCCACCCAGGGGCGCGGGGAACTGCCCGACCAGCCCCCACGACCCCCAGTCGCCCCTCAACCGGTCTGCCCCATCCCCGCCGCGTTGGGCCAACTCTGAGCCTGGGCGTTGGGCCACCCCGACGCGGGGGCGGGCGTCAGCCCGTTCGTCCCCCGCACCTGCGCCGCGGTGAGCCCACCCCGTGCCGGAACCCCCGGCGGGGTGGGCCCCTGAGGCGCGGCGAACGGCGACGGAGCCGCAGCCGCGGCCGCCGGTGCGACCGGCATCTGCGCGGCGGCCGGCATGGGCGCGGGCATGGGCGTGGGCATCGGCATGGGCGTGGGCATCGGCGTGCCGTACCCGTTCGACTGGTCGTAGGCAGCGGCGGCAGCCGGCATCGGTACGCCGACCGGCATCGGAGCGGCAGCCGGCATCGGCTGAACCTGCGGAGCAAGCGGCGCCCCCGCGCCGTTCGTGGAGCCGACCAGCCGGTCCACGGCCGCCGTACCCGAGCTGTAACTGGTCCCGTTTGCCAGCTCGGGCACGGCGGCTCCCCTCCTGGTCCCGTAGAGCACCTGTTCCAGGCCGGACACCAGGCGACGGACGTCCACCTGGGGGCGCACCACGAGTCTCAGGAAGCGGCTGGACGAGCCGATCTTGTTGCCGCACTCGCGGACCAGGATCCGGTGCTCGGTGAGCAGTCGGTCCCGGACCACGGTGCCTTCGGCGCCCACGGGGAGGCGCACGAAGAGGAAGTTGCCCTGCGAGGGGTAGACGGTGAGACCGGGCAGCGAGGCGAGCTGGCTCGACATGTCCAGCCGGTCCCGGTAGACCTGCTGAAGGCTCTGCGCGTACTCGGCGCCGTGCTCCTTGAGCATGAACACCACGTACTCGGCGAAGGCATTGAGGTTCCACTTCGGCAGCATCGAGCGGACCCGGCCGGCGAGCGACGGGTTGGCGACCATGTAGCCGAAGCGGATGCCGTGCAGACCGAAGTTCTTGCCGAGCGAGCGCAGGACGATGACGTTCGGGCGCAGCATGGCCTCCTGCACCACCGACGGCTCCGCCTCCGCGTCGGCGAACTCCAGGAAGCTCTCGTCGATGACGATCAGGTCCAGATCCGCCATCGCGTCCATGAACTGCACGATCGCGTGCTTGTGCAGGAAGCCGCCGTCGGGGTTGTTCGGGTTGCAGATGACGGCCGCCCGGGTCCCCCGGGCCCGGATGAACTCGGCGTACTGCGCGAGGTCCAGGGCGAAGCCGCTGGACTCCTGGAGCGGGAACATGTCGACGCGCTTGCCGGTCTCCATCGGCTGGTCGGTCCAGCGGCCGAAGGTGGGGACGGGGATGGCGAGGGACTCACGGACCAGCAGGTGGTCGATCCAGGTGATGAGTTCGGTCGAGCCGTTGCCCATCGCCACGGCCTGCGGCGGAAGTTGGAGCAGATTGCACAGCTCGGACGTGATCGTGTCGGCGCTGCTGGGGTAGTACGTGATGATGTCGCGGAGGCGGCTGGACATCTCGTCCCACATCCCCGGTGTGGGGAAGTACGGATTGACCGGAATACAGAAGTCGATCGGGCCCGCCCCGTCGCCGGCCGCCCGCGTCAGCGCCGCCATCGAGGGGCTGTGTGCCGCGGTGGCTCGGAACAGCGAGGTGACGTTCTCGGCCATGGAACCTCCGTATGGGGCGGACCCGGTGGGGACGACCGGGACCGTCGTCTTTAGGTGGCCCGCGCGGGGGAGCACGGGCCGCCCATACATACGAAGGCTGCGGTGACGCTGTTCAACCGCTGAGAAATCGGTAAGAAGTTGTGTGTTACCTGTGAAGAAGTTTCACAGGTGGCGCGCCGTCACGCGTGGAACGAGTGAATCGTCGTCGTGCGGTACGTCTCGCCCGGCCGCAGCACGGTCGACGGGAACGACGGGTGGTTCGGGGAGTCAGGATAGTGCTGTGTCTCCAGGCACAGCGCATCGCCCTGACGGTAGCTGCGTCCACCCGGTCCGACCAGGGTGCCGTCGAGGAAGTTGCCCGAATAGAACTGCAGCCCCGGTTCGTTGGTGGCGATGCTCAGGGTGCGGCCGGAGGACGGGTCGTGGAGGGTCGCGATCTGCTCCGGCTCGGCCGTGACGCCCTTGTCCAGCACCCAGTTGTGGTCGTAGCCCTTGGCGGCGAGCAGCTGCGGGTGCCCGGCGCGCAGGTCCCGGCCGATCGGCTTGGTCTCGCGGAAGTCGAAGGGGGTGCCCTCGACCGGGGCCACTTCACCGGTCGGGATCAGACCCGGGTCGGTGGGTGTGAAGCGGGACGCGGCGAGCTGGAGCTCGTGGTCCTCGATCGTGCCGCTGCCCGCCCCGGCGAGGTTCCAGTAGACATGGCTGGTGAGGTTGACGACCGTCGCCCTGTCGGTGGTGGCCTCGTAGTCGATGCGCCAGTCGCCGTGCTCGGTGAGGGCGTACGTCGCCGTCACCCGGAGCGTGCCGGGGTGGCCCATCTCGCCGTCGGCGGAGGTGTAGGACAGGCGCAGGCCGACGTCGGTGCCCTCGGTGAACGGCTCGATGTCCCACACCCGCCGGTCGAAGCCCTCGGCGCCGCCGTGCAGGCTGTTCTCGCCGTCGTCCACGGACAGTTGGTACGTCTCGCCGTCCAGGGTGTAGCGGCCCTTGCCGATGCGGTTGCCGTAGCGGCCGATCAGCGCCCCGAAGTACGGGCTGGCGGCGACGTAGTCCTCGATCCGGGCGAAGCCGAGGGAGACGTCGGCGTACCGGCCGTGCCGGTCGGGGACCTCCAGGGACTGCACGATCCCGCCGTAGGACAGGACCTTCAGACGGGTGCCGCCGTTCTCCAGCGACCAGCGGTGGACCTCGGTGCCGTCGGCGAGCTCGCCGAAGAGTTCCTTCACCGGTGCTTCTCTCCTCCCATGGGAAGGGCCCCGCCTTGCGACGGGGCCCGATCCGGTCGGTCCGGGTTACGAACCGGACTTGCGCTTGTTCCAGACGTCGAAGCCGACCGCGGCCAGCAGGGCCATGCCCTTGATGACCTGCTGCCAGTCGGAGCCGACGCTGAGGAGGTTCATGCCGTTGTTCAGGACGCCGAGAACGAGACCGCCGATGATCGCACCGAGGACGGTGCCGACACCACCGCTCATGGACGCGCCGCCGATGAACGCCGAGGCGATGGCCTCGAGTTCGTAGTTCAGACCCGCCTTCGGGGAGGCCGCGTTCAGTCGCGCGGCGATCGCCAGACCCGCCAGGGCCGCGAGCGCGCCCATGTTCAGGAAGACGAGGAAGACGACCTTCTTGTCCTTCACGCCCGACAGCTTCGCCGCCGGCAGGTTGCCGCCGATCGCGTAGATGTGACGGCCGAAGACGGCGTTGCGCATGAGGTAGCCGTATCCGACGACCAGTCCGCCCAGGATGAGGAGGATGATCGGCGCGCCCTTGTAGCTGGCGAGCAGCATCGTGACGACGAGGACCGCGGCGACGATCGAGACGAGCTTCAGCAGGAAGAGGTTGCGCGGCACCACGTCCAGGGCGAACTCCTGCTGGCGCTTGCGGTCCCGGATCTCCTGGAGGACCACGAAGACGATCAGGACCAGGCCGAGCAGCAGCGTGATGTTGTGGTAGTTGGTATCCGGGCCCGTCTCCGGCAGGAAGCCGTTGCCCATCTTCTCCAGGCCGCTCGGGAACGGGCTGAGGGTCTGGCCCTCCAGCAGGATCTCCGTGAAGCCACGGAAGATCAGCATGCCGGCGAGGGTGACGATGAACGACGGTATGCCGAGATACGCGATGAAGAACCCCTGGATGCCGCCCGCCACCGCGCCGACCACCAGGCTCAGCGCCACCGCGACCGGCCACGACACGTTGTGCTGCACGGTCAGCACGGCCGCGAACGCGCCCACGAACGCCGTCAACGAGCCGACCGACAGGTCGATATGGCCCGAGATGATGACCAGCATCATGCCGATCGCGAGGATCAGGACGTAGGCGTTCTGGAGGACCAGGTTGGAGACGTTGCGCGGCTCCAGCAGGACGCCGTCGGTCCAGACGGCGAAGAGGGCGACGATCAGGCCGAGGGCGATCAGCATGCCGTACTGGCGCATGTTGCGGCGCAGGCCGTCCAGCATCAGCTGCAGCAACCCGCTGTCGGAGGACGGTCCTCCGCTCTTGCCGGGCGGGACCACCGCCGGGCTCTTGGTCACGTCGGTGCTCATCGGGTTACCTCTTTGTCCTTGGTCATCTGGCGCATCAACGATTCCTGCGAGGCCTCTTCCCGAGAGAACTCGCCGGTCAGCCGTCCGGCGGCCATCGTGTAGATGCGGTCGCACATGCCGAGAAGTTCCGGCAGCTCGGAGGAGATGAAGACGACCGCCTTGCCCTGGGCGGCCAGCTGGTCGATGACGGTGTAGATCTCGAACTTGGCGCCCACGTCGATGCCACGCGTGGGCTCGTCCAGGATCAGCACATCGGGACCCGCGAAGATCCACTTGCTGAGGACGACCTTCTGCTGGTTGCCGCCGGACAGCTTGCCCACCGGCTCGAAGACGGTCGGCGCCTTGATGTTCATGGTCTTGCGGAAGCCCTCGGCGACCTTCCGCTCCTCGTGCTCGTCGACGATCCCCCGCTTGGCCACCTTGCCCAGCGCGCTGAGCGAGATGTTGCGGTTGATGGTGTCGATGAGGTTGAGGCCGTAGTGCTTGCGGTCCTCGGTGACGTACGCGATGCCGTGTCCGACCGCCTCGGAGACGGTCTTGGTACGGATCTCCTTGCCGTCCTTGAGGACCGTGCCGCCCGCGTGCCGGCCGTAGGAGCGGCCGAAGACGCTCATGGCGAGTTCGGTACGTCCCGCACCCATCAGGCCCGCGATGCCGACGATCTCCCCGCGCTTGACGTTGATCGACACGTCGTCGACCACCTTGCGCGTCTGGTCGATCGGGTGGTGCACGGTCCAGTCCCGGATCTCGAGCGCCGGAGCCTCTTCCGACTCGCCCTCGTACGCGGTGCGTTCGGGGAAGCGGTGGTCGAGGTCGCGGCCGACCATGCCGGAGATGATCCGGTCCTCGCTGGTCTCCTTGGCCGTCACGTCCAGCGTCTCGATCGTCTGCCCGTCGCGCAGGATGGTCACCGAGTCGGCGACCTTGCGGATCTCGTTGAGCTTGTGGGAGATGATGATCGAGGTGATGCCCTGCTTCTTCAACTCCAGGATGAGATCCAGGAGTTTGCCGCTGTCCTCGTCGTTGAGAGCCGCGGTCGGCTCGTCGAGGATGAGCAGCTTCACCTTCTTCGAGAGCGCCTTGGCGATCTCCACGAGCTGCTGCTTGCCCACGCCGATGTCGGCGACGCGGGTCTCCGGGTGGTCGCTCAGACCGACCCGGCGCAGCAGCTCACTGGCGTGCCGCAGGGTCTCGCGCCAGTCGATGAGCCCGCCCTTGGCGTGCTCGTTGCCGAGGAAGATGTTCTCCGCGAGGGAGAGGTAGGGCACCAGCGCGAGTTCCTGGTGGATGATCACGATGCCGTGATGCTCGCTCGCGCGGATGTCCTTGAACTCGCAGCGCTCCCCCTCGAAGAGGATCTCGCCCTCGTACGTGCCGTGCGGATGGACGCCGGAGAGCACCTTCATCAAGGTGGACTTGCCGGCGCCGTTCTCACCGCAGATGGCGTGGACCTCGCCCTGCCGGACGGTCAGCGTGACGTCCGAGAGCGCTTTGACACCGGGAAAGGTCTTGACGATCGAGCGCATTTCCAGGACGGGTCCCGCCATGGTCGTGCCTTCCAATCTCTGTTCTGTCTACAGGCGGCGCAGGACTACTTGAGGTCGCCCTCGGTGTAGTAACCGCCGTCGACCAGGACCTGCTTGTAGTTGCTCTTGTCGACGCTCACCGGCTTCAGCAGGAAGGCGGGGACGACCTTGGAGCCGTTGTCGTAGGTCTTGGTGTCGTTGGTCTCCGGCTTCTTGCCGTTGAGGACCGCGTCGACCATGCTGCCGGCGACCTTGGCGAGCTCACGGGTGTCCTTGTAGACGGTCTGCGTCTGCTGGCCCGCGATGATCGACTTCACCGAGGCGAGCTCGGCGTCCTGGCCGGTGAGGACCGGCAGCGGCTTGCTCTTGGTGCCGTAGCCGTCGGACTTCAGCGCCGACAGGATGCCGATCGAGATGCCGTCGTACGGCGAGAGCACCGCGTCGACCTTCTTGCTGGAGTACGACTTGGTGAGGATGTCGTCCATGCGCTTCTGCGCCGTGGCGCCGTCCCAGCGCAGCGTGGTGACCTGGGTCAGGCCCGTCTGGCCGGACTGGACGACCAGCTTCTTGCTGTCGATGTACGGCTTCAGGACGCTCATCGCGCCGCCGAAGAAGTACTTGGTGTTGTTGTCGTCGTTGGAGCCGGCGAACAGCTCGATGTTGAAGGGGCCCTTGCCCTCCTTCAGACCGAGCTTCTCGACGATGTAGTTGGCCTGGAGCTCGCCGACCTTGGTGTTGTCGAAGGACGCGTAGTAGTCGACGTTGGCCGTGCCGAGGATGAGGCGGTCGTAGGCGATGACCGGGATGTTCGCCTCCTTGGCCTGCTGGAGCACGCCGTTGAGGGACTTGTTGTCGATCGCCGCGACGATGATCGCCTTGACGCCCTTGGTGATCAGGTTCTCGATCTGCGAGACCTGGTTCTCCGGGTCGTCCTCGCCGTAGACCAGGCTCGTCTTGTAGCCCTTGGCCTCCAGGTCCGCCACGACGTTCTTGCCGTCGGCGATCCAGCGCTCGGAGGACTTGGTCGGCATCGAGATGCCGATGGTGCCGCCCTTGGCGCTGCCCGATTCCTCCGCACTGCCTCCTTCGCTGTCCTGGCCGCAGGCGGACAGGGTGAGAGCGAGGACGGCCGAGGTGGCTATGGCGGAGAGTGCGGCTCTGCGGTTCAGCATGATCATCTTCCTTGATGTTCTAGAGGCCATGGGCGATCCGGCGGTGCGGGCGCCTGTCGGTGGTGCGGGTCGACCGAGAGAAGTTGTGTCGGAGTCTGTGTGACTCCGTGGACTTCTGTGAAGGGGCGTTGTCCGGAACGTTATGCAGGCGTTTCGAATCGCTTGAGCGCGCCGGGCAGTCGCGAGCCGAGCGGCGCCATGTCGCCGTCCGCTCCATGCCGTGCGAGCAGGTCCAGGGCAAGCCGTCCGCGCCGCACTCTTTCCTTGGCGGTGGACAGCGTGAGCTCGCGCATGTGATGCCCGTACGGGTAGATCCCGGGGGCCTTCGACAGGCCGAACTTCAGATAGAGCGGTGCGCCGCGCCGGATCAGCTCGGCGACCTCGTACATCCGCACATAGCCGCCGAGGTCGTCGGGGGCCTCGATGTACATGTCCATGGGAGCGCCCGACACCCGCCGGATCTCGGTGAGGTGATCCAGCGTCAGGTCGCTGGGCACGTTGATCGAGTCGCCGCCGAGGTTCTCGTAGACGGCGTACGCGGCCGGGTTCACCGGGCCGATCAGCGCCGACACCTTGAGGGTCGTGTCCGCCGGTATGATCCCGGCGACCCGCGCCCGGTGCAGCGCCCACAGCACACCCTCGTCGGCGATCAGGAGGCACTTCACGCCCAGCTCGGTGGCGCGGACGGCGTCCTCGATGCACCCGGCGACCGCGTCGTGCCCCCGGGCGCGCAGCCCGCCGCCCCGGGAGTCGGTCCGGGTCGAGCCGCCGATGTCCCAGGTGCCGCGGGGACCGGTGAACAGGCAGAGCTCGATGTCGCGCTCGGCGGTCGCCTCCACCATCTCGGTGATCTCGGCGTCGGTGAGCATCCACACGCCGCTGCCCTGGCTGACCCGGTGCACCGGCACATCGAGTCGCGAGGACTCCTTGAGGACCACGGCGAGGGCCTCGGGACCCTCCACCGAGGGCACTTCGGTGCGCCAGCGCCCGCCCCCGGGGAAGGAGTGCGGGGAGGCGTCGGCGGGATCGTGCGCGGGCGCGTCGAGGCCGAGCGCAGCGAGCGCCTGCTCACCGGGTCGTCGGGCCGCGCTGGCGGTGGTCTCGGTCACAAGCTGTCCTTCAGGTTCGATATTTCGGACGAGGATCGCGGCTCTGGATGAAGAAGGCCTTGGGTGTACGCCGGTACGAAGTCGTCAGGTACCCCGTACCGGCGTACGGCTCAGCGGTGTGTCATGGCCGGAGGAGGACCTTTCCGACCTTCGGGTCGCCGGACCCCACCAAGTCGATGGCCTGCGCAAACTCATCCAGCGCCAGCTCGTGCGTGACGAGCGGCAGCGGATCGAGCAGCCCGGCCCCGAAGACCCGCACGGTGTGCGCCCAGGCGTCCGGCGGCGCCCCGAAAACGGTGTGCACCTCCAGCTGCCGTACGACGAGGTCGGTGGGGTCGAGGCCGTCGGCACCCGGCGCCGGGATGCCGGTGAGGACGAGCCGGCCACCGCGTCTGAGCAGCGCGGCCGCGGTGTTCGCGGCGGACGCCGATCCGGCGGTCTCGATGACGACGTCGAAGTCGTCGGGCAGCTCCTGGTCCCGGGTGCGGAAGTCGGAGGCGCCGAACTTCTTCGACAGCTCCGCACGGTCCGGGCGGGTGCCGACCACCAGCAGCTCCGAAGGCGAGCCCGCCTTCAGGAACTGCACGGCGAACATCCCGAGCGTCCCCGTGCCCACCACGGCGACCCGCTCACCGGGTCGCGCGTTCGCCTTGAGCGCGGCGGCCGCGATGCACGCGGCGGGCTCCAACAGTGCCGCCGCCGTCAGGTCGGCGTCGTCCGGGAGGGCGTGCAGCAGCCGGGCCGGCAGGGTGAGCGTGGTGGCCATGGCACCGGGCTGGGTGAACCCGGTCTCCTCGTAGCCGGCCGTGCACAGCGTGGTCTCGCCCTCGTGACAGCGGTCGCAGACCTGGCAGTTGCGAAAGCCCTCGCCCACCACCTTGCGGCCGATCAGCGAGGCCGGAACCCCGGAGCCCACCGCCTCGACCGTGCCCGACCACTCGTGGCCGGGGGTGAGCGGGTAACGGACGTACCCCTCGGGCCGGTTGCCCTGGTACACCTCGCGGTCGCTGCCGCAGATGCCGACCGCGTGGACGCGGACCAGGGCCTCCCCGGCGGCGGGCTCGCGAGGGGTGTGCTCGACGAGCTCGTGCTCGCCGGGCGCCCCGATGACGACGGCCGTGCTCACTTCTCGGCGCCCTTCGGCTTGCGCTGCTCCCAGCCGTCGGCCCACAGGTCGAAGCGGGCCTGCTGCTGCGGGAACTCGGCGGCGGCGTCGACGTCCAGCTCGACGCCGAGACCGGGGGCGTCCGAGAGATGGAAGTAGCCGTCCACGACCTGCGGGGCGCCCTTGACGACCTTCTTGATGTCCGCGTCGGCGAAATCGTTGAAGTGCTCGAGGATCTTGAAGTTCGGCGCGGTGAAGCCGACCTGGAGCGAGGCGGCGGTCAGGACCGGGCCGCCCACGTTGTGGGGCGCGACCAGCATGTAGTGGGTCTCGGCGGTCGCGGCCAGCTTCCGGGTCTCCCAGATGCCGCCGATGTGACCGACGTCGGGCTGGATGATGTCCACGGCCTGGCTCTCGAAGAGCTCGCGGAACTCGATGCGGTCGTGGATCCGCTCACCGGTGGCGACCGGCATGTCGACCTTGGCGGCGACCTTCTCCAGCGCCTTCAGGTTCTCCGGCGGCACCGGCTCCTCCAGCCACGCGGGCTTGAAGGGGGCGAGGTCCCGGGCCAGGCGCACGGCGGTGGCGGGGGAGAACCGGCCGTGCATCTCCAGCATCAGCTCGGCCTCGGGGCCGATGGCGTCCCGGACGGCCTCGATGAGGGAGACGGCGTACATGCTCTGCTCGTGGTCGAGCTCGAAGTGCCCGGTGCCGAAGGGGTCGATCTTGAGCGCCTTGTACCCGCGCTCCATGACCCCCTGGGCGGCCTTGTGGTAGGCCTCCGGGGTGCGCTCCGTGGTGTACCAGCCGTTGGCGTACGCCTTGACCTTGTCGGTGACCTTGCCGCCGAGCAACTGCCAGACCGGGACGCCCAGGGCCTTGCCCTTGATGTCCCAGCAGGCCATCTCGATCACGGCGATGCCGGACATCACGATCTCGCCGGCCCGCCCGTAGTCGCCGTACTTCATCCGCTTGACGAGGTCCTCGACAGCGAACGGGTCCGACCCGAGAATGTGGTTGGCCTCTGCCTCGTGCAGATAGCCGAGCAGAGCGTCGGTGTGGCCCAGCATGCGGGTCTCGCCGACTCCGGTGAGTCCCTCGTCGGTGTGCACCTGGACGTAGGTCAGGTTGCGCCATGGCGTCCCGACCACGTGCGTGCTGATTCCCGTGATGCGCACGTCAGCTTCTCCCTAGACTTTCCAGCTTGTTCGAAATTTCGGCTCACGTTCGAAATGCTGGCCCGACCGTAAGGACGACCCGGTCGGGGTGTCAATGGGTCGGGTGGTCGAACGGCGTAACGGTTTTGGTGACGCGCACAACCGTCCGACATCACGACTGTCCCAGCCAGGCGCGTTATTCAACCGTGACACCTTCACTGCTGCAGCCCTCTTGACCGCCATGAATTGTTAGCGCTCACAATGACCTCCGCATTCACCGATCGATGCCGGCCGGCATCCGAGGAGGTACGAGCATCGTGTCGGTGGTGCTTTCATCAGTGATCGCCAGGGGGGTGTGACCGTGAACCACTTACAGCTCCGGCCGCCCACCATGGCCGACGTGGCACGCCTCGCCGGCGTGTCCCACCAGACCGTGTCCCGGGTGCTGGGGGACCACCCCAACGTCCGGGACGAGACACGGGCCAAGGTGCTGCGTGCGATCGAGGAGATGGGCTACCGCCGCAACTCCTCCGCCCGGGCCCTGGTCACCCGGCGCACCCGGACCCTGGGTGTGGTCGCCTCCAACACCACGCTCTACGGACCGGCCAGCACCCTGTTCGCACTGGAGGACGCGGCACGCGCCGCCGGGTACACCGTCTCGACGGTCAGTCTGCGCAGGCTGGCGGTGGAGACGCTCTCCGAGGCCCTGGGCCATCTCAGCGAGGGCGGGGTGGAGGGGGTCATCGCCCTCGCTCCACAGCGCTCCGCGGTCGAGGCCCTCGCCGAACTCCGCCATCCCTTCCCGGTGGTGGCCGTGGGGACCGGGTCCGGCGCGGAGATCCCCAGCGTCAACGTGGACCAGCAACTGGGTGCACGCCTGGCCACCGGCCATCTGCTGGCCGCCGGCCACCGTACGGTCTGGCATCTCGCCGGGCCCGAGGACTGGCAGGAGGCGGCCGACCGGGAGACCGGCTGGCGGGCGACCCTCGAAGCGGCGGGCATCGAGCCGCCGACGCCGCTGAGGGGGGACTGGAGTCCGCTTTCGGGCTACCGTGCGGGCCAGGAACTGGCCGGCTGGGTGGGCCGTGGACTCACCGCCGTCTTCGTCGCCAACGACCAGATGGCACTGGGGGTGTTGCGGGCGCTGCGTGAGGCGGGCGTGCGCACTCCCCAGGACGTCGCGGTGGTCGGCTTCGACGACATCCCGGAATCGGAGTTCTTCGCTCCACCGCTCACCACCGTCCGGCAGGATTTCGCGACGGTGGGCAAGCACAGCATCGCCCTGCTGCTGGACCTCATCGAGGGGCGGGCCGACTCCGGGGCTCTCGGAGTCGCCATCGAACCCCATCTCGTCGTCCGGGCCAGCACCGCTCCCGACTGACACGGCACCACGGAACCAAACGGTCGCAATTCGTACACCAGTGTGACCGATATTTCGAATAATGATCGACAGGCTGGACGCAGTGAGTCGGTCCCCGCGAGTAACAGCGGTCCTCCCCGGACCGGCTCTTCAAAGGAGAAGAACATGCTCAACAGAAGGAACTTCCTCACCGCGGCGATCGGCGTTGCGGCGGCAGGCACCCTGGCCGCCTGTGCCAAGGAGGACGACAGCCCCAGCGACTCCGCCGGCGGCGGCAGCAAGACGATCACCCTCGGCTTCTCCCAGGTCGGCTCCGAGAGCGGCTGGCGCACGGCCAACAGCGACTCGGTGAAGTCCGCGGCCAAGGAGGCGGGCTACAAGCTGCAGTTCTCCGACGCCCAGCAGAAGCAGGAGAACCAGATCTCCGCCATCCGCAGCTACATCTCGCAGAAGGTCGACGTCATCGCCTTCTCCCCGGTGGTCGTCACCGGCTGGGACGCGGTGCTCAAGGAGGCCAAGGCCGCGAAGATCCCGGTGGTCCTCACCGACCGCTCGGTCGAGACCTCCGACGAGTCCCTCTACGTCACCCTGGTCGGCTCCGACTTCACCGACGAGGGCCGCCGCGCCGCCAAGATCCTCGAGAAGGTCATCGCGAAGGCCGGCCTCAAGGGCGACGTGAAGATCGCCCAGCTGGAGGGCACCACCGGTGCCGCCCCCGCCATCGAGCGCGCCAAGGGCTTCAAGGAGGTCATGGACGCCGACCACGCCGACGACTGGAAGATCGTCGTCAGCCAGACCGGTGACTTCACCCGCGCCGGCGGCAAGCAGGTCATGGCGGCCTTCCTGCAGTCCAACCCGGACATCAACGTCCTCTACGCCCACAACGACGACATGGGCATCGGCGCCATCCAGGCCATCGAGGCGGCCGGCAAGAAGCCCGGCAAGGACATCCTCATCGTCACGGTCGACGGCGTGAAGGACGGCTTCGTCGCGATGTCCGAGGGCAAGATCAACGCCATCGTCGAGTGCAACCCGCTGCTCGGCCCCCAGCTGATGGAGGTCGTCAAGACGGTCCACGACGGCGGCTCGGTCGAGCGCTGGATCAAGACCAAGGAGAGCGACTTCATGCAGGACCAGGCCAAGGCCGCGCTCCCCGACCGCAAGTACTGACCGCCCGGCGGCACCGACCGCCCGGGGGTGTCTGCCGATTGGCGGCGCCGACCGATTGGCGGTGCCTGCCGACTGGCGGTGCTGACCGGCTTGAGGTGTCTGCCGATTGGGGGCGCCTGCCGACTGGCGGTGCTTGCCGACTGGCGGTACTGACCCACCGGGGGTGCCGACCGAGGGGGGCGCCTGCCGACTGGCGGTGCTTGCCGACCGGGGGTGCCTGCCGACCGGGGGTGCCTGCCGACGGGGGTGCCTGCCGACTGGCGGTGCCGACTGATCGGCGGTGTCTGCCGATTGGGGGTGCCTGCCGACTGGCGGTGCCGACTGATCGGCGGTGCCGACTGATCGGCGGTGCCGACCGACCGGCGGTGCCGACCGACCGGCGGTGCCAACCGATCGGCGGTACTGACCGACCGGGGGTGCCGACCGACTGGCAGTGCCTGCCGACTGGGGGCGCCTGCCGACTGGCGGTGCTTGCCGACCGGGGGTGCCGACCGACCGGGGGTGCCTGCCGACTGGCAGTGCCTGCCGACTGGGGGTGCCTGCCGACCGGCGGTACTGACCGGCCGCGGTGCCGACCGATGGGGGCGCCGACCGACTGGCGGTGCCTGCCGATCGGCGGTACTGACCCACCGGGGGCGCCGACCGACTGGCAGTGCCTGCCGACTGGGGGTGCCTGCCGACCGGCGGTACTCAGCGGCCGCGGTGCCGACCGATCGCCGTATCGGCCGGCCGCGGTGATGACCGACCGCACCACCGGCGGGGAGCCTCCCGCCGCCGAGTACGTCTCGGCTCACGGAGGCTCCCCGCGGGCCCGAACCGATTGCACGAGTTCAAGAGGAGCGCTGCCATGGCAGAGCCGCAGCCCGTCCTGGAGATGACGGGCATAGTCAAGGAGTTTCCGGGGGTAAGGGCTCTGTCGGGCGTCGACTTCCGGCTCTTCCCCGGCGAGATCCACGCCCTGATGGGCGAGAACGGGGCCGGGAAGTCCACCCTGATCAAGGTGCTGACGGGGGTCTACTCCCTGGACGGCGGCACCATCACCCTCGACGGCAAGACCGTGCGGATCGGCAGCCCGCTGCAGGCGCAGCACGCCGGGATCAGCACCGTCTACCAGGAGGTCAACCTCTGCCCCAACCTGTCGGTGGCGGAGAACATCTTCATCGGCCGTGAACCCACCCGCGCCGGCCGCATCCAGTGGAAGCGCATGCGCAAGGAGGCCGCGGAGCTCGTCGACCGGCTCGGCCTCGACATCGACGTCACCGCGCCCCTGTCCTCGTACCCCCTCGCGGTGCAGCAACTGGTCGCGATCGTACGGTCGGTGGGCACCGGCGACAGCGACGGCTCGGGGTCCGGCACCAAGGTGCTGGTCCTGGACGAACCGACCTCCAGCCTCGACCGCGACGAGGTCCTCGAACTGTTCCGTCTGATGCGGCAGTTGCGGGACGAGGGCGTCGCGATCCTCTTCGTCTCGCACTTCCTGGACCAGATCTACGAGATCTGCGACCGCATGACCGTCCTGCGCAACGGCACTCTGGTCGGCGAGCACCTGGTGCGCGACCTCGACCAGGTCGGGCTGATCGAGCTGATGATCGGCAAGGCCCTGGACCAGCTGGAGGAGCTCCACGACCACCAACTCCACGCGGACGTCGGTGAGTCGCTGCTGAAGGCGGAGGGCCTCGGCAGGAGCGGCGGTATCGCCCCCTTCGATCTGGACATCAAGAAGGGCGAGGTCGTGGGCCTCGCGGGCCTGCTGGGCTCAGGCCGCACCGAACTGGCCCGGCTGCTCTTCGGCGCCGACCAGCCCGACAGCGGCAAGGTCACCATCGGTGGCAAGCAGGTGGCGATGAGCGCCCCGAACGACGCCATCGGCGCCGGGGTCGCGTTCTGCTCGGAGAACCGCAAGGCCGAGGGCCTGGTCCCCGACCTGACGGTCCGCGAGAACATCATCCTCGCCCTCCAGGCGTCCCGCGGCTGGACCCGCCCCATCCCCACCGCCCAGCGCGACGAACTGGTCGCCAAGTACATCAAGGCGTTGGACATCCGCCCTGCCAACCCCGAGGCCCGGGTGGGCCAGTTGAGCGGCGGCAACCAGCAGAAGGTGCTCCTCGCCCGCTGGTTGATCACCCAGCCGAAGCTGCTGATCCTCGACGAGCCGACGCGCGGCATCGACATCGGCGCCAAGACGGAGATCCAGAAACTGGTGGTCTCCCTCTCCGAGGACGGCATGTCCGTGCTCTACATCGCGGCCGAGCTGGAGGAGGTCCTCCGCCTCAGCCACACCATCGGCGTCCTGCGCGACCGCAAGCTGGTCGCGCAGCTCACCAACGGGCCCGAGATCACCACCAGCAAGATCCTCGAGACCATCGCGAGCGGAGAACAGCAGTGACCACCACCTCCCGCTGGCGAGCACTGACGCGCCACAACCTCTTCTGGCCGATCGTGGTCCTGGTGGCCCTGCTGCTCGTCAACGTCCCCTTCACACCCGACTTCTTCGCCATCCGCATGACGGACGGCCACCTCTACGGCAGCCTCGTCTCGATCGTGCTGTTCGGCTCGCCCCTCATCCTGGTGGCGGTCGGCATGACCCTGGTCATCGCGACCGGCGGCATCGACCTCTCGGTCGGCGCGGTCGTCGCCATCACGGGCGCGCTGACGTGCTCGTACATCAGCGACCAATCCGACCAGGACGCCCTGGCCGGAGTGCTGCTGGCGATGGGCCTGGGCCTGGTAGCCGCGGTCGTCTGCGGCCTCTGGAACGGCTTCCTGGTCGCCCGTATGGGCATCCAGCCGATCATCGCGACGCTGATCATCATGGTCGCCGGCCGAGGCGTGGCCCAGCTGATCACCGACGGCCAGATCATCACCATCAACAGCGAGCCGTACAAGCTGATCGGCGGCGGCTACTGGCTGACCCTGCCCTTCTCCATCTTCGTCGTGGCCGCGGTGGTGGCCATCACGGTGGCGCTGACCCGCCGCACGGCCCTCGGCCTGCTGGTCGAGTCCGTCGGCGGCAACGCCGAGGCCAGCCGCCTGGTCGGCATCCGCTCCCGTCGTATCAAGATCATGGTGTACGTCTTCTGCGCCCTGTGCGCGGGCATCGCGGGCCTGATGATCAGCTCCAACACCTCGGCCGCGGACGGCAACAACGCCGGCCTGTGGATCGAACTCGACGCGATCCTCGCCGTGGTGATCGGCGGCACCTCGCTGCTCGGCGGCCGGTTCTCGATCGGCGGCACGGTGGTCGGAGCCCTGGTCATCCAGACCCTGACCACCACGATCTACACGATCGGCGTCCCGACCCAGACCAACCTGGTCTTCAAGGCCGCCGTCGTCATCGTCGTCTGCCTCCTCCAGTCCCCGAAGTTCCGCGCCAAGGTCTTCGGCGCCCGCGCGAAGGCCGCGGCCCCTGCGGCGCCCGCCGCGGTCGCCGAGCCCGCCGACTCCGCTCCCAAGATGGAGGTGTCGTGATGAGTACGACCACCAAGACCCCCACGACGCCGCAGACCCGTACGCCGTCCAACGCCGCGCGCCTGCTCGGTGACCGGCGGCTGCCCGTCCTGGTCACGGCGGCGTTGTTCCTCGCGATGTACATCGGCGGACTGAGCCGCTATGTGAACTACGGCTTCGGTGACTCGCAGGTGTTCCTCAACCTGTTCATCGACAACAGCTATCTGCTGGTCGCCGCCGTCGGAGCCACCTTCGTCATCATGTCCGGCGGCATCGACCTGTCCGTGGGCTCGGTGATCGGCTTCACGACGATGCTCACGGCGTGGCTGGTGCAGGACGTGGGGCTGCCGCTGCTCGTCGTCGTCCCCATATCCCTGGGCGTGGGAGCGTTCGGCGGCTTCCTCATGGGCTATGTGATCCACAACTTCGAGATCCAGCCGTTCATCGTGACGCTGGCAGGCCTCTTCCTGTTCCGGGGCCTGTGCCTGGTGATCAGCAAGGAGTCGATCGCCATCACCGACTCGGCCGTGAGCAGTCTGGCCGAGACGCGGGTGCCGCTGGGCGTGGGGGACCTGTCGATCGGTGCCATCGTGGCCCTGCTCGTCCTCGCCGGGGCGTTCTACCTCCTCCACTACACCCGCTTCGGACGCCGGATCTACGCCATCGGCGGCAACGAGCAGTCGGCCCTGCTGATGGGCCTGCCGCTGGGCGGCACGAAGATCGCGGTCTACACGATGAGCGGCTTCTGCTCGGCCCTCGCCGGCCTGCTCTTCATGCTCTACATCCAGTCCGGCGACCCGCTGCACGCCGTGGGCATGGAGCTCGACGCGATCGCCGCGGTGGTCATCGGCGGCACGCTGCTGACGGGTGGTTCGGGTTATGTCGTGGGCACGCTGTTCGGCGTTCTCGTCCTGGGTCTGATCAAGAGCATCATCCAGTTCGAGGGCACGCTCAGCTCCTGGTGGACGAAGATCGCCACGGGTGTGCTGCTGTGCGCGTTCATCCTGATCCAGCGCGTCATGACGACCCGTAAGGAGACGTGAGCGGAGGGGGAGCCGGTCCGCTGCGGCGCGATGTCGCTTTCGATGCGATGAGGTGGGTTGAGGGCAGAACATCCTCAACTCGCCGCGCCGGAACGGCCGGTTCCCCACACAACCTTCACAGCTGCCTCTAGGAACGCCGCCGCTCAGGAACTTAATCTTCCCGCGTCATGGACTACTGCCTCCCGTGCCGAAGGCACCTCAACGGAGCCCTCGCCTGCCCGGGCTGCGGCACCTCAGCTCAACAACTCCACGCGTACGCGGCCCAGCCGCATGCCGCCGCCCAGCCGCATGCCGCCGCCCAGCAACAGCCGCAGCAGCTGCATATGCAGCAGCAGGCGGGTGCGGGGGCGTATGACGGCGGGTATGCGGGTGTGCCGTACGGGGACGGCCACGCGGGTGAGCCCCAGGTCGGCGGTGCGGAGAGTGGTGAACAGGCTGACGAGCGGGTCGAAGAGGCCGAGCCCGTGGGTGTGCCCGCGGGTGGTGGTCGGGCGGCGCGAAGACGTGCGCGGGGCCGGGGTGGCAGGGCTGCCGAAGTCGATGAGGAGCCCGAGGGCTACGACGACTCCGACGAGTTCGAGGACGACGACGAGGACGGTGCCGTCGGTGGCACGAGTCGCCGTGATCGCAAAGCGGCGGCGCATCGGCGTCGGCGCCGCCGGACCCTGCTGATCGCGGCGGGCTTCATACTCGCCGCCGGTGGTCTGAGCCTGGCGGAGCTCGGCATGGACGCTCCCGGCTCGTCGTCGACGCCTGCCGCGGCGGGGGGTGAATCGGCGGAGGGTGCGGCCGAGGCGGAGGCGAGCCAGACGGCCGAGCCGCTGACCGACGAGAACGGAACCGTCCCTTCGGTCTCCGAATCACCGGACGCCTCGACGTCCCCGTCGGCCTCGGCGTCGGAGTCCGAGGACGACAAGGACCCCGACAAGGACGCCCAGTCCGCGGCGGCCTCCGCCCCGAACCTCACCACATCCGCCCCGGCGGCAACGACCCCGGTGTCCTCTGCGCCCTCCACGTCGGACCCGACGACATCGGACCCGACAGCGGCCCCGTCCCCGACCGAGACGTGCGAACGCTTCCTGTGGTGGTGCACCTAGGCGGGTGGATACCCCCCGGTACGTCCCCTGCTCGCCGTTGCGCGAGTGTGGGTGGTGCCCCGTCTGGGGTCGCAGGAGACGGCTCTAGGGGCCGGCCGGCCCGCGTCTTTCAGCCCGTCCGGCGTTTGAGGACGAGGCCCTTCGGGCCGATGGGGGTCCAGGGGGCTCCGCCCCCTGGGAGCGGGGTCGAAGGGGCGGCAGCCCCTGGTGGATGGGACGGGTAGGGGCGGCGGGGGCGAGAAAAGCCCGGCGCGTGCCCCTCGTCTCAAGACCCCAGCATCCGCCGCAGCAGATCCCGGAAAACCGTCCGCTCCGCATCGGACAACCCCGCCAACGGCTCCCGGGCGAACCGCAGCGACTCCCGAAGGCTGCGGGCCACCGCCCGCCCTTCCTCCGTCACCGCCGCCAGCTTGACCCGACGATCCGCAGGATCAGGCCGCCGCTCCACCAGCCCCCGCGACTCCAGCCGATCCACGATCCCGGTGACATTGGACGGCTCGCATCGCAGCTTGTCCGCCAGCTTCCGCATCGGCAACGGCTCCAGCGACAGCAGACTCACCAGCCGAGCCTGCGCCCCGGTCAGCGCGTGCTCCGCCGCCGCCTCCTCGAAATCCGCGTAGAAACGGGCCACGACGTCCCCGATCAGCTCGACGACCTCAAGGGTCAGCGCATCGGGACGAGCGGTCTTCTGTGGTGTGGCCATGGCCCCAGCGTACCCCCATTACTTGACAACATGAAATATTCAGGAGCATGGTTGTTTCAGGTACTGAAGTAAATCTGAAAGGTTCCGTCATGATCAACCGCGAGTGGCACCTCCTCTCCCGCCCCGTCGGCTGGCCCAAGCCCGAGGACTTCGCCCTGGTCGAGGCGGAGATCCGGCAGCCCGCCGAGGGACAGGTCCTCGTACGGAACAAGTACCTGTCCGTCGACCCGTACATGCGCGGCCGCATGAGCGCCGCGAAGTCCTACGTCGCCCCCTTCGAGCTCGGCAAGGTGATGCAGGGCGGCGCGGTCGGCGAGGTCGTCGCCTCCGAGGCGGAGGGCATAGCCGTCGGCGACCACGTCCTGCACTTCGGCGGCTGGCGCGAGTACGCCACGTTCGACGCCGCGCAGGCCGTGAAGGTCGACCCGGAGGCCGCGCCCCTGTCGACGTACCTCGGCGTCCTCGGCATGACCGGCCTCACCGCCTACGCCGGCCTCCTGCGCACCGCCGTCTTCAAGGAGGGCGACAGCGTCTTCGTGTCCGGCGCGGCCGGTGCCGTCGGCAGCCAGGTCGGTCAGATCGCCAAGCTCAAGGGCGCCTCGCGCGTCATCGGCTCGGCCGGCTCCGACGACAAGGTCAAGCTCCTCGTCGAGGAGTACGGCTTCGACGCCGCCTTCAACTACAAGAACGGCTCGGTCAGCGAGCAGCTGCGCGCCGCCGCCCCCGACGGCGTCGACGTCTACTTCGACAACGTCGGCGGTGACCACCTGGAGGCCGCCATCGGTTCCCTCAACGAGGGTGGTCGCATCGCCGTCTGCGGCATGATCTCCGTCTACAACAGCACCGAGCCCGTCGCCGGCCCGAAGAACCTCGCCCGCCTCATCGCGACCCGCGGCCGCATCGAGGGCTTCCTGGTCAGCGACCACTACGACCTCCAGTCCCAGTTCGTCCAGGAGGTCGGCCCGTGGGTCGCCTCGGGCGCGCTGAAGTACCGCGAGACCGTCGTCGAGGGCATCGAGAACAACCTGGAAGCCTTCCTCGGCGTCCTGCGCGGCGACAACACCGGGAAGATGATCGTCAAGGTCTGACATCTTCTGTCGGTTTCCGGCATGCGGTAACTTCTTTCCGAAACCCGTCGTCGATCGTGGGCGCGAGCGCGGCGGACCTAGGAGGAAGACACCGCATGACCATCCAGCAGACCGACGTCCTCTACACCGCCGTCGCCACCGCCGAGAACGGTCGCGACGGCCGGGTGGCCACCGAGGACGGCAGGCTCGACGTCGTCGTGAACCCGCCCAAGGAGATGGGCGGCAGCGGCGAGGGCACCAACCCGGAGCAGCTGTTCGCCGCTGGCTACAGCGCCTGCTTCCAGGGCGCCCTCGGCGTCGTCGCCCGCCTGGAGAAGGCCGACATCTCCGGCTCGACGGTCACCGCGAAGGTCGGCATCGGCAAGAACGACGACGGCTTCGGGATCATCGTCGAGATCTCGGCCCGGATCCCGAACGTCGACGCCGAGACCGCCAAGGACCTCCTCGAGAAGGCCCACCAGGTCTGCCCGTACTCGAAGGCGACCCGCGGCAACATCAGCGTGACGCTGGTCTGACCCGTTCGTTGCGTACGACGGAGGCCGCACCCCTGGACGTGGGGTGCGGCCTTCTCGGTTGCCGTCGATCAGCTCGCCAGCGCCGCGGCGTGCACCGCCTTCACCAGCCGGTCGTTCTCCGGTGCCGCCCCGCCCGGGAAGGCGAGCCGGCGCCGGGTGTAACCGTAGGCGAGGCCGCTCCACGGGTCGGCGAAGGCCTGGGAGCCGCCCGCGCCGCTGTGCCCGAAGGTGCCGGCGCCCAGGAACGGGTGACGGCTGTCGGCGATCGCCTGGAAGCCCAGGCCGAAGGAGCGGTGCTGGCGGGCCACCAGGTCGTAGCCGGTGGAGTGGATCTGGCCGACCTCGGCGATCGTGTCCGGCTTCAGGAGCGGTGGCCGGTCGGCCATCTCGCTGATCGCCGCCGCGTACATTCCGGCGAGCCCGCGCGCGGCCGCCACCCCGCCCGCCGACGCCGGGCCCTTGGCGCGCACGGTACGGGAGTTGATGTACTCCAGCAGGTCACCCGGGTCCGGCACGTGTGCGTTGAACGCGATCGACGCCAGGGTGTGCGGGCCGGTGGCGGTGGCATCGATCTCGGCCTGCTGGACGGGGGTGGGGATCATCGGCTGCGCGGAGCGGTACCGCGGTTCCAGGGCCGCGGGCAGACCCAGATGGAAGTCCAGCCCGTACGGAGCCCGGATCCGCTCCTCCCACAGCTCCTGGATCGAGCGGCCCGTCGCCCGGCGTACGACCTCGCCGGTGAGCGCGCCGATCACCAGGGCGTGGTAGCCGAAGGCCGTGCCCGGGCGCCAGAACGGCCGCTGGTCGGCGAGGCGTTCGGCGATCGCCCGGTCGTCGGCCAGCTCGTCCCGGGTGAACCCGGCGTCGAGACCGACCAGCCCGGCCCGGTGCGTGATCAGCTCGCGCAGGGTCAGCGCACCCTTGCCCTCGGCCGCGAACTCCGGCCAGTAGTACGTCACCTTGCGGTCCAGTTCGAGCGTGCCGTCCTGGACGAGGAGAGCGGCCACGAGATGCGCGGCACCCTTCGTCGACGAGAACACGGCGTGGAGGGAGTCGGCGTCGTTGCCGTCGCCCGTCCACAGGTCCACGACCCTGCGGCCGTGGACGTACGCGCACAACTGGCCCTCGTAGTCGGGGCGTTCACCGGCCACGAACGCGGCGAACTCCTCGCGCACCGCCTCGAAGCCATCGGCGACGGTGCCGTGTATCTCCTGTGTCATCCGCTCTCCTTGACTGATCTACACCGCTAGCCGGCGCTGGCCATACTGAACAGCGCCCCTGCGACCTGCGGGAATTCCCCCTTCGGATGATCCCGGAAGAGGGGTTCGGTGCCGAAGAGGACCGACTGCGGACCGCTGACGACCGAGGGCTGTCCGGCTGCGGCCGAAGGTCCGCCGCTGCCGTCCGCCGACGGGCGCCAGTGCCCGGAGACGAGAGGGTTCCCGGTCGCGTACGACTGCTCCACGCGGACCTGCGGGCCGAGGTCCGTGAACCAGACGGGCGCGTACACGAAACCGTGCCCGGGAGCGCCGGCCGTCACCGGTCCCGAGTTCACCACCCGCACCACACCGTTGGCGTCCCCGTTGCCCTCGACCGGCTTCGCGGCCAGCAGGCCGGTGGCGGTGGCGAGTTCGGCTCCGGTGACGCCGCGCCCGACGAGACCGTGACCGGCGTCGAGGAAGGCGTCCAGGGCCGTGCGGGCGGACGTGGTGAGATCGCCGTACTCCAGCCCGGTGGACACGAACAGGACGTCCGCCGACGACCAGTCGAAGCCCGCGTTGGCGACGGCCGTCGAGACCGGGGTGACCTCGAAGTTCATCTCGCGCAGCGCGAAGAGCTCGCCGGGGGTCACGGCGGCGGCGACCCGGGTGCGGTGCAGTTCCTGGGCGCCGGTGAGGGTCGTCGCGTCGAAGGTCACGTCGTACGTCCGGGCCAGTTCGGCCGCCTTCTTCCGCGCCGACGCCGGGACGATCGCGCTGCCGCCGTCGGCCGTCCGCCGTACCGGAACACCTTGCTGGAGAAGGGAGTTGACGGCGGAGATCGCCTGCGGGTCGTCCAGGCGCAGCCGCAGGGCGCCGCGCGGGGCGACGTGACCGACGGCCGTGGCCTCGCCGATCGACCGCAGCGGCAGGCCCTTGAGGGTCCCGGTCGTCACCGGCTCCACCGTGGCGCCCCACAGCCGGCCCAGGCTCCAGCCCGAGATGTCGTACATCACCGAGACCTTGTCGCTGATGTCCCGTCCGTCGGCGAGCAGCACATTGGCCAGGCCCCGCTTGGGCTGGTGCATGTCGACGACGTACGAGCCCTTCGCGTACGTCTTTGCGCCGAGCCGGAAGGCGTGGCTCGCGCGGGTGACGCGGACGTCGTTGGCGAGGAGGTGGTCGACCAGCCGGGCGGTGGCGGTGGCCTTCGTGGTGCCGGGCAGGACGTAGGCGCGCGGGAAGGTGGTCGTGTAGACGTCCTCGGGGCCGATGCCGGGGACTCCGGGAACCGTCTCGGAGGAGACGGGGACCTGCGCGGCGCCCGTGGCCCCACGGCGGAAGACCTCGATCTGGTCGTTCACCAGCGCGGTGCGGTTGGCCCGGACGAAGTCGAGTGTGGCGCGGACGGCCGCACCGGCGACGTCCACGTTGACGGCCGAGCGGCGTCGCAGCTCCTCCACCGGCAGGCTGTTGTAGGCCGCGTTGTTCACCTGCAACGGGATCTCGACCGTGTGCGCGGCGACCGTGCCGTGGAAGGCCGCGTACTGCGGGGTGAAGATCGGGGGCCAGTCGTCCCAGCCCTCCTCCTGGTCCCGGAAGGGGATCTGCGCGGGCTGCACCCCGTCCTTCGCGGGCGTGTAGCCGAGGCCGTTGACGGCGGCCTCCATACCGAGGGCGTTGGCGTAGGTGTTCTTCAGGAAGAGGTCGTACTCGTAGTTCTCGCCGTGCGGGGGAGTGGTGGGCTCGATGAGGGTGCCGTTGACGTAGCCGTGCAGGTCGAGCATGACGGCGGGCTGCTTGTCGATCTCGATCCGCCGCATCGCCCGAACCTCGGGCTGCGAGGCGGTGACGAAGTCCCGGTTCATGTCGAAACCGTTGGCGTTGGCACGGGTGCCGGCGATACGGCCGTCCGGGTTGGCGGTGATGTTGAAGTAGAGCCGGGAGTGGGCGAGCAGGTCCCGGGTCCTGGCGTCCGTGGCGGTGGCGAGCTGCTCGATGAGCTTCAGGGAGGCGTCGGTGCCCTCCCACTCGTTGCCGTGGATGTTGTTGTTGAAGAAGACGGGCGCCTTGTAACCGGCCTTGATCTCGGGCGACTCGGCGGCCTGCGCGGGGGAGTTCTCGATCAGGTCGCGCATCCGCTCCTGGGCGCGGGCCTGGCGGACCGTCTCGGGCGCGGTGACGGTCACGAGGTAGAGCCGGTGTCCGCCGGCCGACCGTCCGGCGACCTCGACGCTGACGCGGTCGCCGAGGGCCTGTACGGCGTTCAGCTTCGGGGCGATCGCGTGGTACGGAGTGAGGCCGAGCTTGATGGACTTGTCGGCGGGGTTCTCGGGGTCGAGGGAGAGGACCTGCTCGCGGGGGTAGCCGCGGATCGCGCCACCGGTCACCTGTTCGTCGGCGAGGGCCCTCTTGGCGGCGCTCGCGGGGGCCTGTGCGGCCCGCTGGTCGAGTGGGGCCTCGTCCCGGGTGACGGGCGGTGCGGGTTCCGCGCCGGCCGTATGCGGGGTGAGCAGCAGTGAGCCTGCCGCGGTGAGGGCGAGGGTGGCGATCAGTACGGGTCTCGCGGGTGCGGTTCTCGTGGTGCGCACGCGTCGTACCTCCTCCGGGAGCTTCCTGAGATCGGTACGGCGACATGTACCTGTTCGACTCAACCGGAACAAGAGGGAGTTCGTGTCACGGATGCCCCGGATGGCGCATCCCGAGGGGTCCGGACGGGGCATGCTGAGCTCGGGACACCCGGCGACGGACCCGGCGACGGCGGCTTGTCAGGCGACGCGAGGAGAGCTCCTCATGGCACCGATCCCCCCTCTCCCCAGCAGGGAAGACGTACTGCGCATGGCGCGCAGCACCGGCGACATCACCGGCCAACTCCTGGACACGGCCGGGAACATCACCAAGATCGCGATCAACACCTTCGACCCCAGGGACGGTTCGGGTCAGGAGGTGCTGCGGGTCCTGCGCGAGACGACGGCGGAGCTGGCGGAGGCGAGCGCGTCGCCGCAGGCGCAGGAGGCGTTCTACCGGATCGTGGACACCCTGACCCGGCTCGGCACGAGCGGCGCTCCACTGGCCGTCCACCCGGTCAGCGAACCGGCCCAGGCCCTGCTGACGGCACTGGGCGACAGCCTGCTGCCGGTGCTGGACGCGGTGGAGCCGGCGGTGGAGGAGTTCGCGACCGCGCTGGGCGACCTGGTGGAGGCGATGTCCCCGCTGCTGCCCGCGGCGGCCGGGCTGGCGGCGGGCACCCTCCTCGCGTTGACCCCGGTGATCCGTACGGCGGCGGAGATCCTCCGCGATTCCTCCCCCGAACTCCGGCGCATCGCCGACGCGTTGACCGCGGCGCTGGCCCCGCTGATGCCGCTCCAGCTCGCCCTGGCGGAACGCGCGGCCGCCGCGGGCGCGGGCGTGGTCCGCGCTTCCCTCCAGCCCCTCGCCGACCTCACCGAAGCGGCGGCGGCGACCACCAAGGCGGCCCGTCCCGTGCTGATCGCCGGGGAAGAGCTGCTGGTGACGGGCCTTGAACAGCTCCAGCCGGTGCTGCTGGCCGGGGCGTCGCGTGCGGGCCGGGTGGCCCGGGCGGCGGCGGTACGGATACAGGCGGCGGTGAGTCCGGCGGACGAGCGGGGGGTCGTGGTGGCGGTGGTGCCGGGGTGACCGGAAGAGGGCCTCGCTGAGGGGGAGCGATCAGAACGGGGGGCCGGCGGACCACGGGTCGTCGGGGTCCGTCGGTGTGTGCCCCCGCACGACGGGCACGGTGGCCCTCCCGGTCAGGAGCGTGACGGCTTCCTCGACGCACCCTTGCAGGATCCTCACGTGCGCCAGGTCGGTCACGTGTCCGCCGGTGAGGGGCCCGGATTCCAGGAACTCGGCTGCTTCGTCGAGCCGCCCGAGGCCGATGAGGATCTTCGTGAGCTCCCCGGCCACGTACGAGTTGTCGGCGTCCGGATGGGCACGCAGTTCGGCGAGCGCCTGTTCCTGTCGGCCGGATCGGACCAGCAGTCCCACACGTTGCGGGAAGAACTCGGCCGGCATGCCGCCGTTCGCCTCAGCGATGGCGTCGATGACCGCGAGCGCCTCGTCGGCCCGCCCTTGGCCGGCCAGCAGGTTTCCCAGACCGTGGACGATCCAGTCGTCGCCGCACCCCGGCTCCGGCCGCAGCACCTCGATCGCCTCGTCGATCCGGCCGTTCCGCCGCAGCAGCTCGGCCGTCTCCCACGCGGCGTTGGGCGAGCCCTCGTCGACGAACGGCCGGAGCACGCCGACGGCTTCGTCCACGCGCCCCTGCTCTGCCAGCCACTTGGCCAGGCGATGGGCGGCGTCATCGCCCCCGTCCCCGGCGATGAACTCCCGCAGCTCAGTCTCCCGCCCGTGCCGCGCCAGCACGTCGGCGAGCTGCTCGACGACGTTGACGTACTTGCCGCCGCAGCACGTCACAGCAGGGCGCAGCAGGGCCACAGCCTCATCCACCCGTCCCTGCCGCTCCAGCACTCTGGCCGTCAGTTCCGTCGCGTTCCAGGCGTCGCCCCAGAAGGCGGGGCACTGGCAGCCGGCCTCGACAGGGGGCAGCAGCCCGGCCACCTCGTCGTCGCGCCGGTGGCCTTCGGTCAGCTCGACCAGGGCCTGGGCGTAGGACTGGTTGGCGGTGCGCGGGCCGAGCAGCGCGATCACCTCGTCGATCCGCCCCTGCCGGGCGAGTAGCTCCGCGAGCAGCGGCACCGCCCGCCACTCCCTGCCGTCCATGCGCGTACGGACGAGTGCGAGTGCCTCCTCCGGGCGCCCCCGTTCCTCCAGCAGCAGGGCCACGGTTCGCGCCGCGTCCCACCACCCGCTGTCGACGAACGGCCGCAGCACCCCGAGCGCCTCGTCCTCGTCGAGCAGCTCCGCCACCTTCCGCGCGCAGAACCAGTCCCCGTCCTCGGCCTGTCGCCGCACCTCGTCCACATGCCCGTGCTCCACGAGCAGCGAGACGATCCAGGTCGGTATCCACCCGTCGGAGGTCCGGGCGCGTCGGTCGAGTTCAGCGGCGTCCACGACCGGCAACCCTATCCCCGGCGCCCGATAGAGTTCCCCCATGCGCGATCTTGGGGTGGGCTTCACATATCTGCTGAAGGGCCAGCGGTGGGTGGCCCGGCACGGCAAGCAGTACGGCTTCGGGCTGATCCCGGGTCTGATCACCCTCGTCCTCTACGCGGCGGCGCTCGTCTCGCTCGCGGTATGGGGCGAGGACTTCGTCGGCTGGGCCACCCCCTTCGCCGACGACTGGTCCAGCCCCTGGCTCGGTCTCTTCCGCGGTTTCCTCACCGTCGTGCTGTGGGCCCTCGCCCTCCTCCTCGCGGTCCTGACCTTCACCGCGGTCACGCTCCTGATCGGCCAGCCCTTCTACGAGAGCCTCTCGGAGACGGTCGACCGCGATGTGTCGCCGGACGGCACCGCCCCCGAGTCCGGCCTCCCCCTCTGGCGCGAGCTGTGGATCTCGGGCCGTGACAGCCTGCGGATCGTGGTCCGTGCCCTGCTCTGGGCGGTCCTGCTCTTCGCCCTCGGCTTCATCCCGTTCGCCGGCCAGACCGTCGTCCCGGTGATCGGGTTCTTCGTCACCGGCTTCTTCCTCACCGAGGAACTCGCCGCCGTGGCCCTCCAGCGCCGCGGCGTCGAACTCCGCGACCGGCTCGCCCTGTTCCGCTCCCGCAAGACCCTGATCTGGGGCTTCGGCACCCCCCTCGCCGTGGCCTTCCTGGTTCCGTTCGTCGCGGTGTTCCTGATGCCGGGCGCGGTCGCGGGCGCCACTCTGCTGGCCCGCGAACTGCTCGGGGAAGAGACCCGCGAGGACTCGGACGACAACGACAACGACGTGGCGGGGATCACCTCTTGACCGAGATACTCGCCGTCGCCGTCATCACCGTCCTGGCCGTCATCGCCCCCGGCGCCGACTTCGCCATGGTTGTCCGCAACAGCTACCTCCACGGCCGCCGCACCGGCCTGCTCGCCGCGATCGGCGTCGCCGCCGGAGTCCTCGTGCACGTCACCTACACGATGCTCGGCGTGGGCCTGCTGATCGCCTCCTCCACCTTCCTGTTCACGGTGATCAAGCTGGTCGGCGCGGCCTACCTCGTCTACATCGGCGTCCGCACCTTCCGCACCCGCGGCGAGGTCCAGGTCGACCTGGAGACCACGTCGGACCTGACCCCGCTCAAGGCCCTGCGCGCCGGCTTCCTCACCAACGTCCTCAACCCGAAGACGACCCTCTTCGTCGTCTCGACCTTCGCCCAGGTCGTCAGCCCCGGCACCCCGGTCCACCAGCAGGTGGGCTACGGCCTGTTCATGTCGCTGGCCCACCTGCTGTGGTTCGGCGTCGTCGCGGTCTTCTTCTCGCACGACCGCATGCGCACCCTGATGCTCCGCGGGCAGAAGATCCTCAACAAGGTGATCGGCTCGGTCCTCGCCGGCCTCGGCGTCAGCCTCGCGTTCGCCCCGTCTCACTGACCGCCACGGTCACGATCGACCGCACCTGGGCGATGATGTCCAGCCGGTTCCGCACGAAGTCGGGGTCGGTGACCTCGGTGGTGTTGCCGGTGGCGAACTGCAGCACCGGCGTGTGCACATGGCCGCCGGGCAGTTCGTCGTGCAGCCCCGACCGGTCGCGCAACAGCGTCGCCCGGTAGGCGATCTCGTTCGACAGGTAGTCCCCACCGCCCCCGGCCCGGGCCGTCGACCCCTCCGTCGGCCCATCGGCCCGTACGACGGGTTCCGTCCCGCCCGCCGGGATCTCGGTCACGCTCGTGTTGTCGTACACGGGGAAGCGCCCGGTGCTCGCCGCCACGATCGCCTTGTACGGCAACGTCGTCGTCGTCCACTGCGGCTGCGAGCCCGGATCGGTGACGGGGACGGTCTCCTTCCGGGAGATGTTCTCGTTGTCCGGGAATCCGCCCCGCCAGGCCCCGTTGGTGCGCTCGATGTCGAACCGTCCGACCCGCCCCTGGCTGACCGTGGTGAAGAGGTCGACCTTCTTCAGATACGGCCGCAACGTCCGCTCCACCGTCCCCTGCGCGAAGTCCTGCCAGCGCACGGGGAACACGGCCGTCTCCACCCGCGCCGGCCCCTGTGCCGTCTCGATCACCGTGCCGTCGAGCGCGAGCGCGGTCGCCCCGGACGGATTGGAGATCCGGATGTCCCGGTCCAGCGTGAACGGATCGAACCCGGTGACGAGGATCCGCTTGATCCCCTTCCCGGACGGATACCGGATGGCGGTCTGCCCTCGCGAGGTCCGCTCCAACTCGCCGAGCAGCGCGGCCCGTTGCCTGTCACCCAGCCCGAACCCCGGCTCCCAGGTCCGCACCTGCCGCGTCATCCCCAACCGCGCCCAGTACAACGGCCGGTCGTCGTCCCGGCTCAGATCACCCCCGGCCGGTCCCCGCCCCTGCGCCCGGTCGACGGCCCGCTTCCACAGCGCGGATCCTTCGCGTACGACGATCCGGCGGGCCTGCGCATAGGTGCGCGCCGAGCCGAGCTCCCGCGCGAACTGCGGTGCCACGGAGTCGAATCCGGAGCGTCGCAGTATCTCCTGTGGCACGGCCTTGTCGAGCCGCAGTTCCTCGACGGTGGCGGTGGGAGCCGCCTCGGCGGCCTGGGGTATCGCGAGCCCGGCCATCAGGGCGAACCCGATCACACCGACTCGAACGCGTAGGGAATTCAAGGGAGTTCAGCCTTCCGTCGCCGTGGGGAGCGTGGTGGTGCCGACGGCGGCAGTATGCGTGACGGAAGTGGTCTACGCCATGGGGTGTGACCCGGTGGATCAGGAGGGGCTCATGAGCGCCATCAGCGCGAGTACCGGGATCACCTGGAAGGCGGCCGCTCCCCACAGCCGGGCGAGCAGCAGCGCGACGCCGATGGCCGCCACCACCGCGCACGCCGTGCCCAGTTCCGCCATCGGCGGCTCGTACGGCTCCTCGTTCCAGTTCGCCGCCCATCCGGCCCAGCCGGCGGCCCACCATCCGTAGGCCACGACAAGGAAGTCGACCGGAAGAAGCGCCAGTACCGTGACGGTGTTCTTCGCCTTCATGTCGATCATCCTGGTAGAAACAGGAGGGCGACCGCCTGAGTATCCGTACCTAACCCGGGATACGCCCGGCGGCCTCCCGCAGCGCCCCCACGAACGCCTCCACCGCGGGCGCCGGCGCCCGTCCCCGTGCCGTCGCCGCGTACACCGCCCGCGCCGGCGCCCCCTCGTCCAGTACCGGCAGCAGGGCGACGTCCGGCCGTACCGACTCCGCCGCCAGCGCCGGGACCAGCGTCACGCCGAGGCCCGCGGCGACGTAGCCCTGCTTGGCGGTCCACTCGGCGACGACATGTGCGACGCGCGGCCGGAAGCCCTGGCGCAGGGCCGCGTCCAGCAGCGTGCCCTCCGGGCGGGCGCTGCCGGAGATCCAGTCGGCGTCGGCGAGTCGGCCGAGGCGGACCGGACCGCCGTCCGCCAGCGGATGCGCGGCCGGGACGGCGACGTACAGGGACTCGTCGAGGAGGTGGTGGAGGACGTACGGCTCCAGCGGAGCGCCGCCCGTCGTGGACACCACCGCCAGGTCCAGATGCCCGGCGGCGAGCCGGTCCAGGAGGCCGGGGGTGAACCCCTCCTCGCGGGAGACCCGCACACGCGGATGGCGGTCGCGGAAGGCACCGAGCGCACGCGGCACCAGCGCCGCGTCGGCCGTGGCGAACGCCCCGAACCTCAGCCGTCCGCCCGCCACTTCGCGCAACGCCGCCAGCTCGCGCCCGGCCCCGTGCAGTGCCTCGACGACGGCCTCCGCGTGCGGCATGAGCACCCGGCCCGCCTCGGTGAGCCGTACGCCCCGCGGCAGTCGGTCGAAGAGCGGGGCCCCGCCCAGCGCCGACTCCAGCGAGGAGATCTGCCGGGACACCGCGGACTGGGTCCAGCCGAGGGTCCGCGCGGCGACCGTGAAGGAACCCTGGCGGGCGACTTCCAGGAAGGCGCGCAGCCAGACGGTGGAGAGATCGAGAGACTCATGCGGAGGCGGCATGGGACCCATGCTAGACATTCGCTTGTCGCATCGCAGGGGTGAACATAGCGTCGGTGCCATGGAGCACATCGCATTCCTCGGCCTGGGGCACATGGGCGCCCCCATGGCCCGCCGACTCCTCGTCGCAGGACACCCGTTGACCGTCTGGAACCGCACCGCCGAGAAGGCCGGACCGCTCGTAGCCGCGGGCGCCGGGCTCGCCGCCTCCCCGGCCGACGCCGTCCGGGACGCCGACGTCGTCATCACCATGCTCGCCGGCCCCGACGCGCTGGAGACGGTGGCAGGGGCCGCCGCGGAAGCCCTGCGGCCCGGCGTCCACTGGATCGAGATGTCGACCGTCGGCCCGGATGCCGTACACCGACTCGCGGCCCGACTGCCCGAAGGCGTCACCCTCGTCGACGCCCCCGTCATGGGCAGCACCGACAAGGCGGCCTCGGGTGCCCTCGGCATCCTCGCCGGCGGTGACACGACCGGCGTCGAGCACCTCCTCGCCCGCCTCGGCAACGTCACCCGCACCGGGCCCCTCGGCTCCGGCGCCGCCCTCAAGCTCGTCCTCAACTCGGCCGTCATCAGCGGGATCGCGGTGGTCGCCGAAGCCCTGCGGCTCGCCGACGCCCTCGGCCTGGACGGAGCCACGGCCCGCACCGCCCTCGCGAACGGCCCCCTCGCCGGAGTCGTCGCCCGCGCCCACGCCGAGGGCGTGCACTTCGACGCCACGCTCGCGGTGAAGGACCTCGACCTGGCCACGAAGACGGCACGACTGCCCGTCATCGAGGCCGCGTCGGAGCACTACCGCCGTGTCGCCGAACCCGGCGAGGACATCTCCCGGGCCGCGGCCCGCATCCGCACCGCCTGAACCCGCAGACAAGGGAGCCCCATGAAGGTCACCATCGACAGCCCCGCCTCCGCACCCCAGCCCCTGAGCCCCTACTACTCCCAGGTCGCCCGAGTCGAACAGGCCGACGGCGGCGCCCTGTTGTTCGTCTCCGGACAGATCGCCGAGGGGGAGACCCTCGCCGAGCAGAGCCGAGGCGTCTTCGAGACGATCGACGCCCTGCTGAAGGCCCACGGCGGCACCCTCACGGACGTCATCAACATCCGCACGTACCTCACCGACATCGACAGGCTCCAGGAATACGGCGCCGTACGAAGGGAGTTCCTCACCGGGACCCCGCCCACCAGCATGACCTTCGAGGTGCCGAAGCTGTTCCGGCCGGAGGCGCAGATAGAGGTGGAGGTGGTCGCCGCGGTCAGTCCAGGTTCTCGGGGCTCTCGGGGTTCTCGCCCAGCAGCCTGAGGAAGTCCCGGAACGCTCCCGGCATGTCCACCGACTCGGGGTCCAGGAGCCACTGGTACTGCAGCCCGTCCATGACCGCCACCAGCAACGGCGCCGTGCGCTCGGGCGTCAGCCCGTTCGGCAGCCGGTCCCCGTACTCGGCACGCAGCACCGCCGCCATGCCCTCGCGCACCTGCGCATAGCGCTCGGTGAAGTACGCGCGCGCCGGATGCCCGTCCGTCACGCTCTCGCCGAGCAGTGCCGAGAAGGTCTGGATGATGCCGGGCCGCATCGCGTTGTACTCGACGAGCGAGGCGAGCAGGTCGATCCGCCACTGGGTGTCCGGCACCGCGTCCCACTGGTCCCGCTCCTTGAGCACGGCGACCAACAGCGCTTCCTTCGTGGGGAAGTGGTGCAGCAGCCCTTGCTGGGTGAGCCCGACGCGCTCCGCGACGGCGGCGAGGCTCGCCCCGCGGTAGCCGCGCTCGGCGATCACCTCCAGGGCCGCCCGGACGATCTCCGCGCGCCGTTCCTCGCTCCTGACCCTGGCGTTCATGGGGTCACCGTACGGCATGACCGTATGCCCAATATAACGGCCAGATAACGAAACCTACCGGTCTACAGGTAACGGGTGCACGATGGGGGAACGGCACGGACCCGAAACCAGGAGGACCCCATGGCGGGCACCCGCTCCACCCCGGCGGACCAGGCGCGCGAGGCTGCCGTGGAGGCGGCCCTCGGCAAGCTCGACCTGGATGCGAAGGCCCGGCTGCTGGCCGGCCAGGACATGTGGACGCTGCCCACCCTGCCCGAGATCGGCCTCGAGTCCCTCGTCATGTCCGACGGGCCGATCGGCGTCCGAGGCGTGCGCTGGACCGCCGACGACCCCTCGATCGCGCTGCCGTCCCCGACCGCGCTCGGCGCCACCTGGGACCCCGAACTCGCTCGCCGCGCCGGTGCGCTGCTCGCCCAGGAGGCCCGCCGCAAGGGCGTCCACGTCCTGCTCGCCCCCACCGTCAATCTGCACCGCTCCCCGCTCGGCGGCCGCCACTTCGAGGCCTACAGCGAGGACCCGTACCTCACGGGACTCATCGGCGCGGGCTATGTGAACGGCGTCCAGTCCGGCGGAGTCGGCACCACCGTCAAGCACTTCGTCGCCAACGACGCCGAGACCGACCGCTTCACGGTCAACAACGTCGTCTCCGAGCGCGCCCTGCGCGAGCTCTACCTGCGGCCCTTCGAGCTCATCGTCGAGAACGCCCGCCCGTGGGGCATCATGACCGCGTACAACCAGGTCAACGGCGTGACGATGACCGAGCACCACCACCTCGTGAACGAGATCGCGCGCGGCGAGTGGGGCTTCGACGGCTACAACGTCTCCGACTGGATGGCCGCCCGCTCCACGAAGGGCGCCATCGAGGGCGGCCTCGACGTCGCCATGCCGGGCCCGCAGACCGTGTACGGCGAGGCCCTCGCCCAGGCCGTCCGCGACGGCGAGGTCGAGGAGGCCAAGGTCGACGAGGCGGTACGCAACGTCCTGCGGCTCGCCGCCCGCGTGGGCATCCTGGAGAGCGCCGAGCCGGCCGTCACCGAACTCCCCGACACCATCGACGGCGAGGCGCTGGCCCGCGAGATCGCCCGCCGCGCCTTCGTCCTGGTCCGCAACGAGGTACGCGACGGGAACAGCGCGCTGCCGCTGAAGCAGGGCACCGTGGCGTTGATCGGAGCCGCCGCCCGCGACGCCCGCGTCCTCGGCGGCGGCTCCGCCACCGTCTTCCCGCCCCGCATCGTCTCCCCGCTCGACGGCCTCACCGCCGCCCTCCCCGCGGGCACCCTCACCTTCGCCGTCGGCGCCGACCCCAACACCGAACTCGCGGTCGCCGACAAGGGGTTCACCCTGCGCGCCGTCTGCCGCGACATCGACGGCAACGTCATCGGCACCGGCAACGCCCCCAACGGCCAGATCCAGTGGATGGGCAACGACCTTCCCGAGGGCGTCACCCACGACACCCTCCACACCATCGAGCTGACCGGTACCTTCACCCCGCGCGACAGCGGCACCCACACCTTCGGCATCAAGGGCGTCGGCGCCTTCACCCTCACCGTCGACGGCACGACGTACCACGACGACCTCCAGCTCCCCGCCGACACCAGCGACCCCTTCGAGGCCTTCTTCGGCTCCCCGGTGCCCCACGGCGAGGTCGAACTGACCGCGGGCGAGCCGGTCGAGGTCTCCCTCACCCATGTCTTCCAGCTGCCCGAAGGCATCCCGTTCATGGTCATCGCCTTCGCGCTGGCCCACCAGGAGCCGCGGCGCGACGCCGACGAACTGATCGCCGAGGCCGTCGAGGCCGCCCGCAACGCCGACACCGCGGTCGTCGTGGTCGCCACCACCGACCGCGTCGAGTCCGAGGGCTTCGACCGGGGGGACCTCGAACTGCCCGGCCGCCAGGACGATCTCGTCCGCGCCGTCGCCGCCGCCAACCCGAACACCGTGGTCGTGGTCAACTCCGGCTCCCCGGTCGAACTGCCCTGGCGCGACGACGTCGCCGCCGTACTCCTGAGCTGGTTCCCCGGCCAGGAGGGCGGTGCCGCCCTCGCCGACGTCCTCACCGGCGCCCACGAGCCCGGCGGTCGCCTGCCCACCACCTGGGGCTCCCTGGACGCCGCCCCGGTCACCCGGGTGATCCCCGCCGACGGTGAACTCCCGTACACCGAGGACGTCTTCATCGGCTACCGCGCCTGGACGAAGGAGGGCCGCACCCCCTCGTACCCCTTCGGCCACGGCCTCGGCTACACCGACTGGACCTACGAGTCCGTCCAGGTCGAGGGCACCACGATCCGCGTCCGCCTCCGCAACTCCGGCGAGCGCACCGGCCGCGAGGTCGTCCAGGTCTACCTCGCCCCCGCCGACGCTCCCGGCCCCGACCGCCCCGAGCGCCTGCTGGCCGGATTCGCCGGCGTCGAGGCCGCGCCCGGCGAGAGCACCGAGGTCACCGTCGAGATCCCGCGCCGCGCCTTCGAGACATGGACCGGGGGAGAGGACGCGGAGGGCTCGTGGTCGTTTGTGAAGGGTTCGTACGAGATCCAGGTCGGCCGCTCGATCACGGACCGTCGCCTCACCGCCACGATTAACGTCTGATCCGGGATAAGTCTCCCCACGAGCAGCCCCGGCCCGGGACCTGACACCCGGGCCGGGGCTTGTCGCTTTCCGAAACCCTCGGCGGGGTCTCAGCGCGTGGAGAACGCGTACACCGTCTCCGACCGGAACACCTCGCCCGGCCGCAGCACCGTGCTCGGGAACTCCGGCCGGTTCGGGGAGTCCGGGAAGTGCTGGGTCTCCAGCGCGACACCCTCGCAGGGCGCGAAGGGCTCCTCCAGGTGGTCCGCGGTGTACAGCTGCAGGCCCGGCTCGGTGGTGGACACCGTCAGCACCCGCCCGGTGGAGGGGTCGTGCAGCTCGGCGACCTCGGCCGGCTCCTCGGTCACACCCTTGTCGAGCACGAAGTTGTGGTCGTACCCCGAGCCCACCTTCCGGCTCTCCCGGAAGTCGAAGTGCCCGCCGGTCACGTCCTGAAGCACCCCGGTCGGGATCCGGTCCGCGTCGACCGGAGTGAACCGGGAGGCGGCGATCCGCAGTTCATGGCCGCTCGCGTCCCCGGAGCCGGCCAGGTTGAAGTAGCTGTGGTTCGTCAGGGCGAGAACCGTCGGTGCGTCCGTCACCGCCTCGTACGCGATCCGCAGCGCACCGTCCGCGTTCAGCGTGTACGTCGCCGAGAGCTCCAGCCGGCCCGGGAAGCCCTCCTCGCCGTGCGGACTGACCCGGGAGAGCCGGATGCCGTGCTCGACGGGCGCCACGTCCCACACCCGCTTGTCGAAGCCGCGCTCGCCGCCGTGCAGGCAGTTCGGCGCGTTGTTGGGCGCCAGCGCGTACGTCACCCCGTCCAGCGGGAAGCGGCCGCCGGCGATCCGGTTCGCGTACCGGCCGATCAGCGCACCGAAGTAGGGCCCGGTGTGCGTGAGATATCCGTCCAGGTCCGCGAACCCCAGCACCACGTTCCCGGCGCTTCCGTCCCGGTCCGGGACCTCGGCGGACTGCACGATCCCGCCGTACGACAGCACCCTGACCCGCACGCCGGCCCGCTCCAGCGTCCAGCGGTGGACCGGGCTGCCGTCGGAAAGTGTGCCGAAGAGTTCGTTCATGTTCAAAACTCTAGGTCACGCCCTCTTGGCCGTGACCTCCCGGTAGGCGATCTCGGCCAGCCTGGCCTGCCCGTTCACACTCGGGTGGAACCAGTCGATATGGCTGAGCTGGTCCGTGCCGAACCGGAACTCGTACACCGCGCCCCCGTCGAAACGGCATCGCTCGTCCTTGGCGCAGACCTCCTCCAGGACCTTGTTGTACGCCTCCACCCGGTCCAGCACGGTGTCGCGCCGCTCGGTCGCCGCCGTGTCCACGGCATCCGCGTCGCCCAGCATCGACGGGCATATCCCGAGCTTCCACACCTGCTTGCCCATCGGGTTGGTGCGCCCCTCGGACCACAGCCGCTTCAGGTTCGGCACGCTCGCCACGTACACCTGCGCCTTCGGCGCCGCGTCGCGCAGGGTGCTCATCGCGTCCTCGAACTGTGCCCGGAAGTCGGCCACGGACGTCATCGCCGAGGTGGAGTCCCGGCACGCGTCGTTGGCCCCCGCCATCACCGTCACCAGCCCGGGCCGCTTCGCCGCGGCCTGCGCCATCTGCCCGGCCAGATCGGTCATCCGGGCCCCGCTGACCGCGTAGTTCCAGCTGTTGGAGGCCGCCTTCGCCGACCCCAGCAGCCGTACGGCGAGACTGTCGACCTCGGCGCGGCTGCCGGTCGCCCAGGAGGCCTCCGGGCAGTCCTGGAGGAGCGAACAGGCGTCGAAGCCGCGGGTGATGGAGTCGCCCACGGCGGCGAGGGAGGACGGACTGGAGTCCCAGGCGGGCGTCGTCGGACTGGGGGAGGGCTTCACTCTCTGCGCCTCGGTGCCCGAGCCGGACGGCGCCGACTCGTTGCCGCCGACGGCGTCACAGCCGGCGGCGCCCAGGACGGCCGCCGTCGCGACGGCGAGTACGGCACGCGAGCGGTGGCTTCGCTTCCGCATCCCTTTGGTGATCCCCTCGGTCGACATGCAATCCCCTGCGAACTTCGTCCCCCTCCATAACAACGCACGGGAGTTCCCGACCTTCGCCGCGCAACGGCTCACCCCCGTCCTAGCGTCCTGCCGGGTGAATGGCGGGCGTTTCACGGCACCGGGACCGACGGTACGTCACACTCCTTGCGCCGCCGCACGGTAGCCTCGCCATCAACGTGGCTGCCGCCACCACCGTTCCGTCCATTCGCACAATGGTCCCGCTCTGCCCGGAGGTCCCGGTGACGACACGTGGAGTTCTGTACGTGCACTCCGCGCCGCGCGCGCTGTGCCCACACGTCGAGTGGGCCGTCGCCGGGGTGCTCGGCACGCGCGTCAACCTCGACTGGATCCGGCAGCCGGCGGCCCCTGGCACCTGGCGCTCGGAGTTCTCCTGGAAGGGCGAGGTGGGCACGGCGTCGAAGCTGGCGTCGGCCCTGCGCGGCTGGCACCTGTTGCGCTTCGAGGTGACGGCCGAGCCCTGTCCCACCGCCGAGGGCGAGCGCTACAGCTGCACCCCCGACCTCGGCATCTACCACGCGGTGACGGGCATCCACGGCGACATCCTGATCCCCGAGGACCGACTGAGAGCGGCACTGGCCCGCTCACAGGGCGGCGAGACCAACCTGGAAGCAGAGATCGCCAAGCTCCTGGGCAAGCCGTGGGACGACGAACTGGAGCCGTTCAGATACGCGGGTGAGGGCGCCCCGGTGCGCTGGCTTCACCAGGTCGTCTAGGAATCCAGGCATGCCGAAGGGCCCCCATCGACCGGTGGGGGCCCTTCAGTTGCGTACGGAGGTCTCTCAGACCGTACGGAACGCCAGCACCACGTTGTGGCCGCCGAACCCGAACGAGTCGTTCAGCGCGGCGATACGGCCCTCGACGGGCAGCTTGCGCGCCTCACCACGGACGATGTCGGCGTTGGCCTCCGCCTCCGGGTCGAGGTTCTCGACGTTGATGGTCGGCGGGGCGAGACGGTTGTACAGGGCGAGGATCGTCGCCACGGACTCCACACCACCGGCGCCACCCAGCAGGTGACCCGTCATGGACTTCGTGGCGGACACCGCGAAGTGGTCGGCATCGTCGCCGAACACCTTGCGCAGCGCCTTCAGCTCGGCCACGTCACCGGCCGGCGTCGAGGTGGCGTGCGCGTTGACGTGCACGATCTCCGCCGGGTTCAGATCGGAGTTGTCGAGCAGGTTCTGCAGGGCCTGGGCGATACCGCGACCCTCCGGCTCGGGCTGCACGATGTCGTGGCCGTCGGCGGAGATGCCCTGGCCGACCGCCTCGGCGTACACGCGCGCACCGCGCTCGGCGGCGTGCTCCGCGGACTCCAGGACGATCACGCCGGCGCCCTCGCCGAGGACGAAGCCGTCGCGCGCGGTGTCGTAGGGACGCGAGGCGCCCTGCGGGTCGTCGTTGTTCTTGGACATCGCCATCATGTTGCCGAACGCGGCGATCGGCAGCGGGTGGATCGCCGCCTCCGTGCCGCCCGCGATGACGACGTCGGCGCGGCCGGTGCGGATCATCTCGATGGCGTAGCCGATGGCCTCGGCGCCCGAGGCGCACGCGGAGACCGGGGTGTGCACACCGGCGCGGGCGCCCACGAGGAGACCCACGTTGGCGGACGGGCCGTTGGGCATGAGCATGGGGACGGTGTGCGGGGAGACGCGGCGGACGCCCTTCTCCTTCAGCACGTCGTACTGGTCGAGCAGTGTCGTGACGCCACCGATGCCGGAGGCGATGACCGCGCCGAGGCGGTCGGCGTCGACGGCGGTGTCCTCACCGGCCCTGCCGGTGAAGCCCGCGTCGGCCCACGCCTCCTTGGCGGCGACCAGCGCGAACTGCGCCGACCGGTCCAGGCGCCGGGCCTGCGGCCGCGGGATGACCTCGGTCGGCTCCACGGCGACGGGCGCCGCGATACGGACGGCCTGGTCGGCCGCCCACTCCTGCTCCAGGGGCTTCACACCGGACTTGCCGGCGACCAGACCCTCCCAGGTAGAGGCTGCGTCGCCACCCAGCGGTGTGGTTGCGCCGATACCGGTGACGACCACGGTGCGATTGGTCGGGCTCACGGGAAATCTTTCTCCAACGATTACGAGGATTCAGCGGCGCCACCGCCGGGTGGCGGGGCAATGGACTGATCCGGGGATCAGCCCTGGTTCTTCAGGATGTAGTCGGTGGCGTCGCCGACCGTCTTGAGGTTCTTGACGTCCTCGTCCGGGATCTTGACGTCGAAGCGCTCTTCGGCGGCGACGACGACCTCGACCATGGACAGCGAGTCGACGTCCAGGTCGTCGGTGAAGGACTTGTCCAGCTGGACGTCCTCGACCGGGATGCCGGCGATCTCGTTGACGATGTCGGCGAGACCGGCGACGATCTCTTCCTGAGTGGCGGCCATGTGAGGCGCTCCTTCGTTGTTGTCCAGAGGGTTGGCAGTACGTTCCGGACCGGACCGTTGCTGATCCGGCACGGAGTGCCTAGGGGAGGGTAACGACAGTCGCGGCGTAGACGAGACCCGCCCCGAAGCCGATGACGAGCGCGGTGTCGCCGCTCTTCGCCTCGCCGGTCGCCAGGAGCCGCTCCATCGCGAGCGGGATCGAGGCGGCCGAGGTGTTGCCGGTGGTGCGTACGTCACGCGCGACCGTGACGGACTCCGGCAGCTTGAGTGTCTTCACCATCGAGTCGATGATCCGCTCGTTGGCCTGGTGCGGAATGAAGACGTCCAGTTCGTCCGCGGTGATGCCGGCGACGTCCAGCGCCTCCTTGGCGACCTTCGCCATCTCGAAGACGGCCCAGCGGAACACCGCCTGGCCCTCCTGTGTGATGGCGGGGAACTTGCCCGTGCTGTCGTACTCGGTCCACGCCACGGTCTGCTTGATCGTGTCGGACTTGTCGCCCTCGGAGCCCCACACGGTCGGGCCGATGGCCGGCTCCTGGGAGGGGCCCACGACGACCGCGCCGGCACCGTCACCGAACAGGAAGGCCGTGGCCCGGTCCTCCAGGTCGGTCAGGTCCGACAGCCGCTCGACACCGATGACCAGGACGTACTCCGCCGAGCCCTCGACGACCATGCCCTTGGCGAGGGTCAGGCCGTAGCCGAAGCCCGCGCAGCCGGCCGAGATGTCGAAGGCGGCCGCCTTGTCCGTGCCGAGCTTGTGGGCGATCTCGGTGGCGACGGCCGGAGTCTGCTTGAAGTGCGAGACGGTCGAGACGATCACGCCACCGATCTGCTCGGCGGAGATCCCGGCGTCGGCGATCGCCTTGCCGGACGCCTCGATCGACATCGCGGCGACGGTCTCCTCGTCGCTCGCCCAGTGCCGGGTCTCGATGCCGGAGCGCGAGCGGATCCACTCGTCGGACGAGTCGATCGTCTCGAGGATCACCTCGTTCGGCACGACCCTCGTCGGCCGGTAGCCACCGACACCGAGGATGCGCGCGTACGGGGCGCCCTTGCTGGGCTTGATCTTCGACATTGCTCTCTGGCTCCTTTTCAGGCGCTGTGCTCTGCGATGAGCTCGCGAGCAGCGTCGAGGTCGTCGGGGGACTTGAGCGCCAGCGTCTTCACGCCGGGCAGCGCGCGCTTGGCGAGACCGGTGAGGGTGCCGCCGGGGCACACCTCGACCAGCGCCGTGACACCGAGCTCCTTGAAGGTCTCCATGCACAGGTCCCAGCGGACCGGGTTGGCGACCTGGCCGACCAGACGCGCAAGGACCTCGGCGCCGGTGGCGACCGTCTGCCCGTCCTTGTTCGAGACGTAGGGGAGCTTCGGGTCGGCGGGCGTGAGGGCCTCGGCGGCCTTCGCCAGCGCGTCGACCGCGGGACTCATGTGGTGCGTGTGGAAGGCGCCGGCCACCTTCAGCGGGACGACCTTGCGGACGCCCTCGGGCTTGTCCTCGTTCAGCGCGGCGAGCTCCTCCATGGTGCCGGCGGCCACGATCTGGCCGGCGCCGTTCACGTTCGCCGGAGTCAGACCCAGCTTCTCCAGGTGCGCGACGCTCACCTCGGGGTCGCCGCCGAGCAGCGCCGACATCCCGGTCTCGGTGATCGCGGCGGCCTCGGCCATGGCCAGACCGCGCTTGCGTACGAGGGTCAGTGCGGCGGTGTCGTCGAGGACACCGGCGAAGGAGGCGGCGGTGATCTCACCGACGCTGTGGCCCGCGACGGCGCCCGGCGTCACGGCACCGAGTGCCGAGGCGGACAGGATTCCGGCGGCGACCAGCAGCGGCTGGGCCACCGAGGTGTCACGGATCTCGTCCGCGTCGGCCTGGGTGCCGTAGTGGGCGAGGTCCAGGCCGATGGCGTCCGACCACGCGGCGACGCGGTCGGCGGCACCGGGGAGTTCGAGCCAGGGGGTCAGGAAGCCGGGCGTCTGGGCGCCCTGGCCGGGAGCGACGAGTACGAGCACTCTCACACTCTCTCTTGTGGACGGGCACGGCCGCCCGTGGGGACAGGGACGAAGAACACGAGGGGGTTTTGTGGACCCCCGACAAAAGCCTAGAGCTGGATATCCCCGTCGACCAGACGCCCCAGGATGAGGGCGATCCGCAGCGTGAACGCGGATCGTACGTCGGAGGGTGACCAGCCGGTGACGTCAGTCACACGTCGAAGCCGGTAGCGCACGGTGTTGGGATGGACGAAGAGCATCCGGGCGGCGCCTTCGAGACTGCTCGCCTGTTCGAGATAGACCGAGAGCGTCTCGAGGAGAGCTGAACCGGCTTCCTCCAGTGGTCTGTAGATCTCCTCCACCAGCTGCTCGCGCGCGCTCGGGTCACCCGCGATGGCGCGCTCCGGAAGAAGATCGTCGGCCAGTACCGGGCGCGGGGCGTCCTGCCAGGCAGTACCGGCTTTGAGCCCTGCCGCGGCGGCCTGCGCGGAGCGGGTGGCGGCCAGCAGATCGGGTACGACGGGCCCGGCGACCACGGGTCCCGCGGCATAGGGCCCGATCAGCGACTTGGCGACGGCGAGCGGGTTGTCGCTGCCGCCGGCGATCACGACGAGCCGATCGCCGAGGACCCCGGTGAGCACCTGGAGCTTGGCGTGCCGGGCGGCCCTCCGAATGGCCTCGACGGTGAGCTCGGAGTCACCGTCGGGCGCGGTGCCGAGGACGACGCACACGTGCTCGGGCGCGTTCCAGCCCAGCGCGGCGGCCCGGCTGACGGCCCCCTCGTCGGCCTCACCGCTGAGCACGGCGTTGACGACAAGCGATTCCAGGCGGGCGTCCCAGGCACCGCGTGCCTCGGCGGCCTGGGCGTAGACCTGGGCGGTGGCGAAGGCGATCTCGCGGGCGTAGACGAGGAGGGCCTCGCGCAGGATGGACTCGTCACCGGGAGCGGCCACCTCGTCGATGGCGGACTCCATGACCTCGATGGTGGTGCGCACCATCTCCACGGTCTGCCGCAGTGTGATGGCCCGGGTCAGCTCGCGCGGAGCGGTGCCGAACACATCGGTGGAGATCGCCTGCGGGGCGTCGGGGTGCCGGAACCACTCGGTGAACGCGGCGATACCGGCCTGTGCGACCAGCCCGATCCAGGAACGGTTCTCCGGGGGCATGGCCCGGTACCACGACAGCGTCTCGTCCATCCGCGCGATGGCCTGCGCGGCCAGGGACCCGGCCGACTTCTCCAGCCGCTTCAGGGTCGCCGAGTGCGGATGGGAGTCACGTGCGAAGGCTTCGGTGTTGCTGGCTTCGGGTTCGGGCACGGGGACAAGACTGCCTTATCCGGACGTGAGTGCGCTCCGCCGGGTACCGGGTGAGGGCTACGGTGGGGTCCGTGATGGACGTACGGCGCGCCGCTGAGCGCTACCCAGGGGGCGATCCGGCGACCGGGATCGAGTCGTTCCACGCCTTCTCCTTCGGCCCGCACTACGACCCCGACAACCTTCGTTTCGGTGCGGTGATCGCCTGCAACGAGGAGCGGCTCGGCCCCGGCGCCGGGTTCGACGAGCATCCGCACAGCCACACCGAGATCGTGACGTGGGTGGTCGAGGGCGAGCTCACCCACCGGGACTCGACGGGCCACGAGACGACCGTGCGGGCCGGGGACGTGCAGCGCCTCAGCTCGGCCGCGGGCGTCCGCCACGTGGAGCGCAACGACGGCGAGACCCCCCTGACCTTCGTGCAGATGTGGCTGGCCCCTCTGGAGCCCGGCGGCGAACCGTCCTACGAGATCGTCCGCGGCATCGCCGACTCGACGCCGTACGCCGTCCCGGGGGCGGCGGCGATGCTGCACGTACGCCGGCTCGCGGTCGGTGAGCGGACGGCGGTGCCGGACGGTCGACACCTGTACGTCCATGTCGTACGCGGCGAAGTGCAGCTGAACGGCGAACATCTGCACCCAGGCGACGCGGCCCGCGTCACGAACGCCGAGGGCCTGGACACGGTGGGTCTGACGGCAGCGGAACTGCTGATCTGGGAGATGTCGGACCCCATCGGTTCGTGAGACGCCAGTTCTCGCCGCCCCTACCCAGGGGGCGCCGCCCCCTGGACCCCCGCTCCTCGAACGCCGGAGGGGCTGCATTCAGCGGACGAGGCTGACGCCGTCCCGACCCCCCACCCACCCGCCGGGGGCTTCGCTTCTCGACGCCGGTTCAGGCATCTCAGCCCGTCCGGCGTTTGAGGACGAGGCCCGTTCAGGGCCGAAGCGGGGGTCTGGGGGCGGCAGCCCCCAGGGAGGGGAACGGGTAGGGGCGGCGGGGGCGAGGAAAAGCGGCCTCAGCCCCGCAGGTCCGTGAGTACCGCGTCCGTGAAGGCCGGCCATGCCTCGATCGCCCAGGGGCCGAAGGCGCGGTCGGTGAGGGCTACGCAGGCCGCGCCCGCGACGGGGTCGATCCACAGGAAGGTGCCGGACTGGCCGAAGTGGCCGAAGGTGCGGGGGGAGGACGAAGACCCCGTCCAGTGCGGGGACTTGGAGTCACGGATCTCGAAGCCGAGCCCCCAGTCGTTGGGGCTCTGATGGCCGTACCCCGGCAGAACACCCTTGGTACCCGGGTACTGGACCGTCATCGCGTCCGCGACCGTACGGGGATCCAGCAGACGGGGCGCCTGGACCTCCGCGGCGAACCGGACCAGATCCTCGACCGTCGAGATCCCGTCCTTGGCCGGCGACCCCTCCAGCGAGGTCGACACCATGCCCAGCGGCTCCAGCACGGCCTGCCGCAGATATTCCGCGAACGCGATGTCCGTCGCCTTCGCGATGTGGTCGCCCAACTGCTCGAACCCGGCGTTGGAGTACAGCCGCCGCTCACCGGCCGGTGCCGTCACCCGGTGCTCGTCGAAGGCGAGCCCCGAGGTGTGCGCCAGCAGATGCCGCACCGTCGACCCCGTGGGCCCGGCGGGCTCGTCGAGCTCGATCGCACCCTCCTCGTACGCGACGAGCGCCGCGTACGCCGCGAGCGGCTTGGTGACCGATGCCAGCGGGAACCGGTGCCCGACAGGACCGTGCGTACCGAGCAGGGTCCCGTCCGCCCGCACGACGGCCGCGGCGGCGGTCGGAACGGGCCAGTTCTCGATCAGGGCGAGGCTCTTCAGCGACATGCCGTCGAGACTATGCCGGTCACAGTGCCAGCCGCATCGAGGGGTCCGGCTTGCGGACGAAGCCGAGGGAGGCGTAGAGCGGCTCGGCCTCCGCGGAGGCGTTCAGGTCGACGTGGGCGGCGCCCCGCTCGCGGAGCCACGTCAGCAGTTCCGTCATGCACGCCCGCGCGTAACCGCGACGGCGGGCGTCGGGGTCGGTCGCGACGCTGAAGACGTACCCGACCCGCCCGTGCGGATTGTCCGCCCGCCCGATCCGGTACTCCAGCGTCCCGGCCGCCATCGCCGCCGCTCCCGGCCGCTCCGGATGATCCACGACGAACACCGCGAAGTCCCCGTCCGGGTCCGCCAGCCGCTCCTTGAGGGCGGGCAGTGATCCGGCATGCCAATGGGCGGACGGGTCGGTGCCGGCCATCGAGTCGATCATCACCTGCCGGAGCCGCAGCACTTCCCCGGCGTCCTCGGCCCTGGCACGTCGTACGAGACTCATGTCCCGCACGCTAGCCACCCCGCCCGGTCGACGTCCCGCGAATTCTTACCGGTTTCGCTTGCTTGGAGTGCACTCCAAGGTCATAGCGTTGAGGTCATGACGGTGATGGAGACCACCACGACGGGTACCAGGACCGACAGCTGCAGCGCCCCGCCGCACCCGCACCGGCGCCCCCAGGGCCAGGACAGCTACACGATCAGCGAGGTCGTCGCCTTCACCGGGCTGACCGCGCACACGCTGCGCTGGTACGAGCGCATCGGCCTGATGCCGCACATCGACCGCTCGCACACCGGTCAGCGCCGCTACAGCAACCGCGACCTGGACTGGCTCGACTTCGTCGGCAAGCTCCGGCTCACAGGGATGCCGGTCGCCGACATGGTGCGCTACGCGGAACTGGTCCGCGAGGGCGACCACACCTTCGGCGAGCGCTTCGAACTGCTGGAGTCGACCCGCCGGGACGTTCTGACCCGGATCACGGAACTGCAGGACACGCTCGCCGTGCTCGACCGGAAGATCAGCTTCTACGCCGATGCCGGTCACCGCTACGAAACGGAGAAGGCCGGATGACCGACAGCAGGATCCCGACCGCACGACTGGGCGCCGACGGCCCCGAGGTGGGGGTGCAGGGCCTGGGCTGCATGGGTATGAGCTTCGCGTACGGCCCCGCGGACACGGGCGAGTCCCGGGCGACCCTGGAGCGCGCGCTGGAGCTGGGCGTCACGCTGTACGACACGGCGGACATGTACGGCGCCGGGGAGAACGAGAAGTTCCTCGCCCCGTTCTTCCAGGCACACCGGGACGAGGTGGTGATCGCCACCAAGTTCGCCCTGGCGATCTCGCCGGACGACCCCACCCGGCGGATCATCCGCAACGACGCGCCGTACGTCCGTCAGGCCGTCGAGGCCAGCCTGAAGCGACTCGGCGTCGACGTGATCGACCTCTACTACATGCACCGGCGCGATGTGGACGTGCCGATCGAGGAGACCGTCGGCGTCATGGCCGAGCTGATCCGCGAGGGCAAGGTCAAGCACCTGGGGCTGAGCGAGGTCACGGGCACGGAACTGCGTACGGCCCAGGCGGTGCACCCGATCGCGGCGGTGCAGTCGGAGTGGTCGCTGTTCAGCCGCGACATCGAGACGGGTGTCGTTCCGGCCGCCCGCGACCTGGGCGTCGCCCTCGTCCCGTACTCCCCGCTGGGCCGAGGCTTCCTGACCGGCTCCTTCGCCAACGCCGACAAGGATCTGACAGCCGACGACTTCCGCCGCCAGCAGCCCCGCTTCACCGGCGACAACGCGGCCGCGAACGCGGCCCTCCTGGACCCGATCCGCACGATCGCCGAGGCCCACGGTGCCTCCCCGGGCCAGATAGCCCTGGCCTGGGTCCAGCACCAGGCCGACGCTCACGGCCTGACGGTCGTCCCGATCCCGGGCACGACGAAGGTCAGCCGGATAGAGGAGAACACCGCGGCGACCAGGATCGAACTCACGCAAGAGCAGCTGGCGTTGCTGGAGCCGATCGCAGGCAAGGTGGCAGGCGACCGCTACGCAGACATGACGTTCACCTCTGCCGGACGTGAGTAGAACGTCCCAGGGGCGCGGGGAACTGCGCGAGCAACCCCCACGACCCGCAGTCGACGCACTACCTCAGAGCTCCGCCAGCAACTCCGCCTTCTTCACGGAGAACTCCTCATCCGTGACAAGCCCCGCCTGGTGCAGCTCCCCCAGATGACGAATGCGCTCGGCGATGTCGGCCGGATCGCGCCTCGGCGCACTGGCCGGCACCGCCGCGACAGGCCCCCGCTCCCGAACCGCCGCCAAGACCGCCGCAGCGAACGGCAACGACTCGTGCACCGGCCCGTACCCCAGCCCGAACACCACGGCGGCCGGATCCTGGTCGGCCTGCACCGGCTGCCCGTCACCGTCCCGCGGGATCAGCCGCAGATGCCCCTCGAACACCTCGGGCGAGCGCCATTCCACCCCACCGAGGTCGGTGACCGGGAAACTCTGGTCGCCGGCCTTCCACTTCGCCGAGGACGCGCCCGTCCAGAACCACCGGAAGTGCACGGTCTTCCCGTCGAAGGACGCCTTCCCGTCGTACGCCTTGAAGGACAGCGGCACTTCGGGCGCCGGCACCAGAAACCGCTCGGCCGGCTCACCGTCGTCCGGCTTCAGCAGGGCACGCAACTCGTCGGCGTAGTACTCGGCGAGCACCTCCCGCTCGGCGGGCAGCACGAGGCGGTACGGATCGCACCCTTCCTTGAGCTGCCCCGCGGCCGCCTCCATCAACGGATCGGCGCCGGGGCGGGGTTCGGCGCGCAGCACCACCGTGCCGCGCTTGCCGGGGGTCAGTGTCACGCCGGACAGTGCCGAGAGGGGGATCCGTCGCTCTCCCAGGGACTGGAAGAGCTTGGGTGTTCGAATCCCCCGTTCGTAACGGATGATGACGGAGTCGGACTCGAACTCCCAGGCGGCATGAAATCCGGCCAGTACGTCACCCATGCGGCTCATCGTATGCGGCACGAGCTCCTCCGTCGCCTCCCTGCGCAGACCGCAATTCCTGCGTCTCTACGCGCGTCAGCCCGCCACGGTGCCGGACAAACCGGCGCGGCAGGCTTCGTCGTCCTTGGCACAGTGCACCGAGCGATATGCGCCGACGCCGATCTCGGCGAAGTTCAGCAGGCTCTCGGTGCCCGGCTCGAAATAGCCGCTGTGCCCCTTCGCGTCCTCCGCCGAAAGCACCCGTGCCCCGAACGCGGAGGACACCGGGTCGGCACCGTGGCCCAGGCCGCCGAGTTCCAGGTACGGCACGTCCTGGATCCAGTCGTCGGCGTCCCGCATCGCCCACACCTGGGCCGAGGTGTGCAGCTGGGCGGCGTTGGCGACCCGCATCCCGGGGCTGCCGGCCACCGCGATGTCGGCCACCCGCTCCGGCAGGGTGTGCGCGGCGACCCCGCACACCACCGAGCCGTAGCTGTGGCAGAACAGGGAAACGGGCGTGCTGCCGGGCAGCGCCCGCACCAGTGCGTTCAGCCGGACGGCACCGCCCTCGGCGCGCGTCGCGGTCGCCGAGTCGAGGCCGAGGCCGCCGGGGGCGGTGTAGTCGGCCCAGGCGATGACGGCCGTACGCGTCGAGGGGCTCGCCGCCTTCTCCGCGGCGTACAGCGACTTGGCCATGCCGACCGGGGCCGAGTACTTGCGGGAGGTGCGCTGGAAGGTGAGCAGATCGGTGTCGACGCCGGGGACGACGACCGAGATCCGCTGCGCCTTGTTCAGATCACCGAAGACCTCGGCGACCCGCCCGGAGCCCTCCGGGTCGAAGGCGAGGATCTTGCGCTTGCTGTTCATCAGCGCCTCGAAGCGCTGCATACGGTGGCCCGCCTGGCGTTGCCCGTCGGCCGAGAGCCGGCTGTCGTGCATGCGTTTCAGCTCGACCTTGCGGGCCTGGCCGAGCGCGATGCGGTTGGCGCGGTAGCGCAGGTCGACGGGGGCGCCGTTCATGTTGCCGACCGCGAGGGGATAGCGGCGGGCGAGGGCGGAGCGCTGCTGAGCGGTCAGCGAGGCGAAGAAGCGCGAGAGCGCGGCGGAGGTCGAGTCGTCCGGGTCCGGCAGCCGGTGTCCGCCTATCCGGCCGTGCTCCCAGGAGCTGAGCGAGCTCTGGAGCGGGGTCGTGTTCCGCTGGTTGCGCAGGGCGGTCCAGCCGGTGGTCGCGAGCATCACGAACACCACGGCCAGCGCGAGCAGTGTGCGCCAGACGTTCAGTTGGGGAGAGGTGTCGAAGGAAGTCACTGAAAGGACACACTAGGAGAACGAGAGGGTCTCGCGTTAACCGAGTGACAGAGGTCACGTTTCGGTGTATGTGGCGATGACCTCAGTGTGTTCGCCAGTTCTCCGTCAGTGCTGGACCCACCTGTTCGAGATACGAAACGGTGAGCGTCCGCATCGCGTCCAGGCTGAAGTCCGCGGCCGCGCTCCACTGCCGTTCCGTCACCCGCATCACCCCGCTGAAGACGGCCACCGCGAGCCGCGGCCGCGGGTCGGCCGCCACGTCGAGGCCCTCGCGCTCGGCGATCACGCGCGCCAGGGTCTCCTCGACCTCCATGGAGCGTCGCAGATGGGCGGCGAGCAGCACCGGCGTCGACTCGATCACCCGGTACATCTGCAGGTAGAGCTCCACGGGTACGACGGACTCGATGACGTCGTTGAGCGAGTCCCAGCCCTCCAGGACCGCCTGACGCATCGCCTCCAGCGGCGCCTCGTGCGGCGGCCGCTCGCGCACCGCCTCGATGAAGTGCACCACGGCCATCTCCACGACGGCGAGGGCGGCCTCCTCCTTGTTCGCGAAGTAGCGGAAGAAGGTGCGCTGCGAGACCTCGACGGCTTCCACGATGTCGTCGACGGTCGTCCCGTCGTAGCCCCGGGTGGTGAACAGCTCGAGGGCGGCTCGGATCAGAGCCTCTCGGGTGCGCTGCTTCTTGCGGTCGCGCAGGGTTTCCATGCTGTGTCAGTTACCGACTTATGAAACTGTTTGTCAACTGTCAGTGGCTGTCACTAGCCTCGACGTATGACTAGTCAGACCACGCTCGACAAGACGGGGCCGGGGGACGGCAGGCCGGCCGCCCCGTCAGAGGGGGCGCGGGCCTCAGGGCTGCGCGGCCACCCCTGGTTCACCCTCATCACCGTCGCCGTAGGCGTCATGATGGTGGCCCTCGACGGCACCATCGTCGCCATCGCCAACCCGGCCATCCAACAGGACCTCGGCGCCACCTTCGCCGAGGTGCAGTGGATCACCAACGGGTACTTCCTCGCCCTCGCGGTCTCCCTGATCACCGCTGGCAAGCTCGGTGACCGCTTCGGCCACCGCCAGACCTTCCTGATAGGCGTGGTCGGCTTCGCGGCCGCCTCGGGTGCCATCGGCCTGTCCGACAGCATCGCGTTCGTCGTGACCTTCCGGGTGTTGCAGGGTCTGTTCGGCGCCCTGCTGATGCCGGCCGCGCTCGGCCTGCTGCGGGCGACCTTCCCGGCCGAGAAGCTCAACATGGCCATCGGTATCTGGGGCATGGTCATCGGTGCCTCCACCGCGGGCGGCCCGATCCTCGGCGGTGTCCTCGTCGAGCACGTCAGCTGGCAGTCGGTGTTCTTCATCAACGTGCCGGTCGGCATCCTCGCCGCGGTCCTGGGCGTCGTGATCCTGCTGGACCACCGCGCCGAGAACGCCCCGCGCTCCTTCGACATCCTGGGCATCGCCCTGCTGTCGGGCGCGATGTTCTGCCTGGTCTGGGCCCTCATCAAGGCCCCGGCGTGGGGCTGGGGCGACGGACAGACGTGGACCTTCATCGCCGCGTCGCTCCTGGGCTTCGGACTCTTCGCCTTCTGGGAGACCAAGGTGAAGGAGCCGCTGATCCCGCTGGGCCTGTTCCGTTCGGTCGCGCTGTCCGCGGGTGTGGTCCTGATGGTCCTCATGGCCATCGCCTTCATGGGCGGCCTGTTCTTCGTGACGTTCTACCTCCAGAACGTGCACGGGATGAGCCCGATCGACGCCGGCCTCCACCTGCTCCCGCTCACCGGCATGATGATCGTCGGCTCCCCGCTCGCGGGCGTGATGATCACCAAGCTGGGCCCGCGCATCCCGCTGGCCGGCGGCATGGCGGCCACCGCCATCGCCATGTACGGCATGTCGACGCTGGAGACGGACACCGGCAGCGCCGTGATGTCCCTCTGGTTCGCCCTGCTGGGCCTGGGCCTCGCCCCGGTCATGGTCGGCGCGACCGAGGTCATCGTGGGCAACGCACCGCTGGAGCTCTCCGGTGTCGCCGGCGGTCTCCAGCAGGCCGCGATGCAGATCGGCGGCAGCCTCGGCACCGCCGTCCTGGGCGCCGTGATGGCGTCGAAGGTCGACAGCGACCTCGCCGGCAACTGGAAGGACGCGGGACTGCCGCCGCTCACCGCGGCCCAGGAGGCCCAGGCCTCCGAGGCGGTCCAGGTCGGTATGCCACCGGTCGCCAAGGGCACCCCGGAGGCGATCGCCGCGAAGATCACCGACGTCGCGCACGACACCTTCATCTCCGGCATGAGCCTGGCGTCCCTGGTCGCCGCCGGAGTCGCCGCCATCGCCGTCTTCGTCGCCCTGCTCACCAAGCGCGGCGAGAACGCGGAGGCGGGCGCGGGAGTGGGCCACGTCTGACGGGTCCTGTCCCGTCGGGGTTTCCGCAGGTCGAAACTGACGGGATTTCAGGCGACTTCGCCTATCAGGGTGAAGACGCTAAAGATTCCTCGCCCCCGGTACGCGCCGCAGGTCACAGTTAGTCAAGCCCTCCGCACGGCAGTGCATATGCCGCGGAGGGCGGCCGGTGCTGCGGCGCGCTGCCGGAGGGGGGCGGCGCGCCGCAAGGCCGGAGGATTGAGCCCCGCAGCGGGGGTACTCGCCCTCTCGAACCCAATCTGCCTAGGGGTTCAGGGAGTTGTTGGAGATGGCGGGTTTCGGAAACGGCACGCGCACGCGCAGGCACCCCCGCTCACGTGGCCGGACGTGGTCACGGACCGGGCCGGATCGCGCGACGCTCGGAATCGTCGGTGTCATCTGTGCGGTCGCGGGGTTCTTCGTACTGGGGATCATCCTCGGCCCGATCGCGATCGTGGCCGGCTGGCTCGGAATGGGCCGTAGCTGGACGGGCTCCCGCCCGGTGGCGGCCCTGGTCGCCGTCGTACTGGGCGCCATAGACACGCTCCTGGCCGTCATCTGGCTGGCCGGAGCGGCATCCCCCGGAAGCGGCATGTTCTGAGCCGGGGGGAGTGAGGGGAGGGCCCCCGGTGGATGGGCCGGGGGCCCACCTCAGTGTCTGACCGACTGCTGCTCCTGCAACGCGGTCACCTGGGCCCGCAGGGCCTTCACTTCCTCGGTCAGCGCGACGATCGCCTCCGTCTGGCGCCGCTCCTCCACGTCGTCCTTCTCGAAGCGGGCGATGAACCAGGCCGCGATGTTCGCGGTGACGACACCGAGCAGCGCGATGCCGGAGAGCATCAGTCCCACCGCGATGATCCGGCCCAGTCCGGTGGTCGGCGCGTGGTCCCCGTACCCCACGGTCGTCATCGTGGTGAACGACCACCACACCGCGTCACCCAGCGTCCGGATGTTCCCGTCCGGCGAGTCCCGCTCCACCGAGAGCACCGCGAGCGAACCGAACATCAGCAACCCGACCACCGCGCCCGCGACATACGTCGTCAGCCGGATCTGCGAGGCCATCCGCGCCCGCCGCTGCACCAGCAGCAGTGTGGCGACGACCCGCAGCAGCCGCAGCGGCTGAAGCAGCGGCAGCAGCACCGCACACAGGTCCAGCCAGTGCCGACGGACGAACCTCCACCGGTCCTGCGAGAGCGACAGCCGTACGAGGTAGTCGACGGCGAACGCCCCCCACACCCCCCACTCGACCGCCGTGCACACGGTCGTGAGCGGCCGGCCGGCCGTGTCCGCCACGATCGGCACGGCATAGGCGACCGCGAACAGCACCGCGAGCGCCATCAGAGGCCGCTGGGTCAGGCGTTCCCAACGGACCTGCGCCGGTTGTTCCTTCATGAGCGCATCGTAAAGAAGCGGTAAGGGCGGTGGGGCCATGAGCCCCACCGCCCTTCACATCACCGCGTTGCCTACGCGTCGCCTCCGGCGGCGCCCGGGTCGGCCGCCGACACGTCGAGCAGCTGGTACCGGTCGATGGCCTGCTTCAGCACGGACCGGTCGACCTTGCCCTCCCGGGCCAGCTCGGTCAGCACGCCCACCACGATCGACTGCGCGTCGATGTGGAAGAACCGCCGCGCAGCGCCCCGGGTGTCCGCGAAGCCGAACCCGTCCGCGCCCAGCGACTGGTACGTCCCCGGCACCCAGCGCGCGATCTGGTCCGGCACCGCCCGCATCCAGTCGGACACGGCGACGAACGGCCCCTGCGCACCCGACAGCTTCCGCGTCACGTACGGCACCCGCTGCTCCTCCTCGGGGTGCAACAGGTTGTGCCGCTCGACGTCGACCGCCTCGCGCCGCAGCTCGTTCCAGGAGGTCGCCGACCAGACGTCCGCCTTGACGTTCCACTCCTCGGCGAGGATCTTCTGCGCCTCGATGGCCCACGGCACGGCGACACCGGACGCGATGACCTGCGCCGGGATGGTGCCCGAAGTGCCCTCGCGGTAGCGGTGGATGCCCTTGAGGATGCCCTCGACGTCCACGTTCTCCGGTTCGGCCGGGTGCTGGATCGGCTCGTTGTAGACGGTGAGGTAGTAGAAGACGTCCTCACTGTCCGGGCCGTACATCCGCCGCAGACCGTCCTGCACGATGTGCGCGATCTCGAAGCCGTACGCCGGGTCGTAGGCGACACAGCCCGGGTTGGTCGAGGCGAGCAGCTGCGAGTGGCCGTCGGCGTGCTGCAGACCCTCACCGGTCAGAGTCGTACGTCCGGCGGTCGCACCCAGGACGAAACCGCGCGCCAGCTGGTCGGCCATCTGCCAGAACTGGTCGCCAGTGCGCTGGAAACCGAACATCGAGTAGAAGACATAGACCGGGATGAGCGGCTCGCCGTGCGTGGCGTAGGCCGAGCCCGCCGCGATCAGCGAGGCCGTGCAGCCCGCCTCGGAGATGCCGTCGTGCAGCATCTGGCCCGTCGGCGACTCCTTGTAGGCGAGGAGCAGATCGCGGTCCACGGCCTCGTACTGCTGGCCGAGCGGGTTGTAGATCTTCGCACTCGGGAAGAAGGAGTCCATACCGAAGGTGCGGTACTCGTCCGGCGCGATCAGTACGAACCGCTTGCCGAGTTCCTTGTCCCGCATGAGGTCCTTGAGCAGTCGTACGAAGGCCATGGTGGTGGCGATCGACTGGTGCCCGGAACCCTTCTTCACGGTCGCGTACGTCTTGTCGTCCGGCAGCGCGAGGGGCTTCGCGCGCACGACACGGGTGGGGACGTAACCGCCGAGCGAGTTGCGGCGGTCGTGCATGTACTGGATCTCCTCCGAGTCCCGGCCCGGGTGGTAGTACGGCGGGGCGCCGGACTCCAGCTCCTGGTCGGTGATCGGGATGTGCAGCCGGTCGCGGAAGCCCTTGAGGTCGTCGACCGTCAGCTTCTTCATCTGGTGCGTGGCGTTGCGGCCCTCGAAGTTCGGACCCAGCGTCCAGCCCTTGACGGTCTTGGCGAGGATGACCGTGGGCTGGCCCTTGTGCTCGACGGCCGCCTTGAACGCCGCGTAGATCTTCTTGTGGTCGTGACCGCCGCGTCCCAGGTGCAGGATCTGGTCGTCGGTCATGCCCTCGACCATCGCGCGCAGCCGCTGGTCGTCACCGAAGAAGTGCTCGCGGATGTAGGAGCCGGACTCGGTGGCGTACGTCTGGAACTGGCCGTCCGGAGTGGTGTTCATCCGGTTGACCAGCAGGCCGTCGCGGTCCTGCGCGAGCAGCGGGTCCCAGGAACGGTCCCAGACCAGCTTGATGACGTTCCAGCCGGCGCCCCGGAAGACCGACTCCAGCTCCTGGATGACCTTGCCGTTGCCGCGCACCGGCCCGTCCAGGCGCTGAAGGTTGCAGTTGACGACGAAGGTCAGGTTGTCCAGGCCCTCACGCGCGGCGATGGTCAGCTGGCCGAGCGACTCGGGCTCGTCCATCTCGCCGTCGCCGAGGAAGGCCCACACATGCGACTTGGAGGTGTCGGCGATCTCGCGCGCGTGCATGTAGCGGTTCATCCGCGCCTGGTAGATCGCGCCGATCGGGCCGAGACCCATCGACACGGTCGGGAACTCCCAGAAGTCCGGCATCAGCCGCGGGTGGGGGTACGAGGACAGTCCGTACGGCGCCTTCGACTTCTCCTGGCGGAAGGCGTCCAGGTTCTGCTCGCTGAGTCGGTCGAGCAGGAACGCGCGGGCGTAGATGCCCGGTGAGGCGTGGCCCTGGAAGAAGACCTGGTCGCCGCCGTCGCCCTCGTCCTTGCCGCGGAAGAAGTGGTTGAAGCCGACGTCGTAGAGCGACGCGGAGGAGGCGAAGGTGGCGATGTGGCCGCCGACGCCGATCCCGGGCCGCTGGGCGCGCGAGACCATCACCGCGGCGTTCCAGCGGGTCGCGTTCAGGACCTTCCGCTCGATCTCCTCGTTGCCCGGGAAGAACGGCTCCGCCTTGGTCGGGATCGTGTTGACGTAGTCCGTGCTGCGCATCTCAGGCACGGCCACGCGCTTCTCACGGGCCCGCTCGATCAGCCGCAGCATCAGGTAGCGGGCCCGCTCGCGGCCGCGCTCGTCCACGGCGGCGTCGAGGGAGTCGAGCCACTCCTGGGTTTCCTCGGGATCGAAGTCAGGAACCTGACTCGGAAGGCCGCCAATGATGATCGGATTGCGATCGGATCCGGAAGCCACGCTGTTCCTTCGCTGTCAGAGGGCTGTTTTCCATGGGTATGCGGGATGTCTGCACCGCTCCCCATCGTGTACCTCGGAAAAGCAAACGTCATCTCTACTGATTGGTAACCAGGGCTCTTCACGGGTTCCTCGAGCTTCACTCGGGTTCCTAATGCCGCAAACCGGGCAGAACGGTGTGGTGTAGGTCACTTATGGCCACAATCGTGTGCCTGGAGTTGCGGTGACACGGCCAGGAACGTCACCGTTTCGGCGGTCTGAACGGCCGGGTACTTGCGCGATCCGTCCCGCCCGTGTGGACTACGGCCAATGCTTCGCGCACGCGCGTGGCTGAGTTATTCCCGAAACATGATCAGGAGGCAACCCGTGAGCGCGACCGCGGACCACGCGGAGGAGCGGACGAACCCTGCCGCAAGGCTGGGGTTCCAGCCCGAGCAGGTGGTCCAGGAGATCGGCTACGACGACGACGTCGACCAGGAGCTCCGCGAGTCCATTGAGGAAGTCATCGGCAGCGAGCTGATGGACGAGGAATACGACGACGTCGCCGATGCCGTAGTGCTTTGGTTCCGCGACGACGACGGCGACCTCACCGACGTACTGGTGGACGCCACCACGTACATCGAGGAGGGCGGCTCGATCCTGCTGCTGACGCCGAAGACCGGCCGCGACGGCTACGTCGAGCCCAGCGACATCTCCGAAGCCGCGACGACGGCGGGGCTCTCCGCCTCCAAGAGCGTCAGCGTCGGCAAGGACTGGAGCGGCAGCCGGCTGGTGACGCCGAAGGCAGCCAAGTCCAAGCGGTGACCCTCCGCTAGTCATTACCGGACGGGCTGAGTTCCACTCAGCCCGTCCGTCAGTCTGTCGTGATCGCTGCGTAGGGTGTTCTCACCCGAACAGTCCACCCGAGAGGGATTCACGACGATGGCGATCCAGGCCGGCGAAAAGGCCCCCGACTTCGAGCTCAAGGACAACCACGGTGCGACCGTGAAGCTGTCGGACTTCCGCGGCAGCAAGAACGTCGTCCTGCTCTTCTACCCCTTCGCCTTCACCGGGGTGTGCACCGGCGAGCTCTGCGAGCTGCGCGACAACCTGCCGCAGTTCTCCGACCGCGACACCCAGCTGCTCGCCGTCTCCAACGACTCCATCCACACCCTGCGCGTCTTCGCCGAGCAGGAGGGCCTGGAATACCCGCTGCTCAGCGACTTCTGGCCGCACGGCGAGGTCTCGCGCGCCTACGGCGTCTTCGCCGAGGACAAGGGCTGCGCGGTCCGCGGCACCTTCGTCATCGACAAGGAGGGCGTGGTCCGCTGGACCGTCGTCAACGCCCTTCCGGACGCCCGTGACCTGAACGAGTACGTGAAGGCACTCGACACCCTGTGATTGTTAGGTTCCAAGCCCTGCGTAGGGCGGGAACCCGTCACTAGGATCGACTCGTTGATCCGGTATCAAACGCATGGCGGGGCTCCCCGCCCCTGGACACCAATGGAGGACTCGTGGGAGTCAGCCTCAGCAAGGGCGGCAACGTATCGCTGACCAAGGAGGCCCCCGGCCTGACTGCGGTCATCATCGGTCTCGGGTGGGACGTCCGCACCACGACCGGCACCGACTTCGACCTGGACGCCAGCGCGCTGCTGATCGACGGCTCGGGCAAGGTGAGCAGCGACGCGAACTTCGTCTTCTTCAACAACCTGAAGAGCCCCGACGGCTCGGTCGAGCACACCGGCGACAACATCACCGGTGAGGGCGAGGGCGACGACGAGCAGATCAAGGTCAATCTCGCGGGCGTCCCGGCCGAGATCGAGAAGATCGTCTTCCCGGTCTCGATCTACGACGCCGAGAACCGCCAGCAGTCCTTCGGCCAGGTCCGCAACGCGTTCATCCGCGTCGTGAACCAGGCCGGCGAGGCGGAGATCGCGCGCTACGACCTCTCCGAGGACGCGTCCACCGAGACGGCGATGGTCTTCGGCGAGCTGTACCGGCACGGAGCGGAGTGGAAGTTCCGCGCCATCGGCCAGGGCTACGCCTCGGGCCTGCGCGGCATCGCGCAGGACTTCGGCGTGAACGTCTGAGCCGTTCCACCCGCACCACCCACCCCCAGGTGCCCCACCGATTGCGTGCGGCGCCTGGGGGTCCCCCTCTGGGGGAGCGCAGGACCACCTAGGAAGCAGTACACGGGGAGGGACCAGCATCATGGGCGTCACGCTCGCCAAGGGAGGCAACGTCTCCCTGTCCAAGGCCGCACCCAACCTCACTCAGGTGATGGTCGGGCTCGGCTGGGACGCACGCTCCACCACCGGAGCCCCCTTCGACCTCGATGCCAGCGCATTGGTCTGCAACAGCGGACGGGTCATGGGGGACGAGTGGTTCGTCTTCTACAACCAGCTCAAGAGCCCCGACGGCTCGGTGGAGCACACCGGCGACAACCTCACCGGTGAGGGCGACGGCGACGACGAGTCGATCCTGATCGACCTCTCCAAGGTGCCGGCCCAGTGCGACAAGATCGTCTTTCCGGTCTCGATCCACGACGCCGACAACCGGGGCCAGACCTTCGGGCAGGTCAGCAACGCCTTCATCCGCGTGGTGAACCAGGCCGACGGCCAGGAACTCGCCCGCTACGACCTCAGTGAGGACGCCTCCACCGAGACCGCGATGATCTTCGGCGAGGTCTACCGGTACCAGGGCGAATGGAAGTTCCGCGCCGTCGGGCAGGGGTACGCGTCAGGCCTGCGGGGCATCGCGCTCGACTTCGGGGTCAACGTCTCGTAACGCGATATGAGCAAAAACCGGGGCCCGGTGGGGTACGGAGGGGGGCCGACTAGACTCCGCTTCAAAGTTCGGTAAAAAGCCGAGTACGGCAGCGGGGGAGACCCGTACATACAGGATTGGGTAGCCAGTGGTTCTGAAAACCTTCGGCTGGTCGTTCGCGGTCACCGCGCTCGGCCTCGTAGCGGCGGTCTTCTACGGGGGGTGGACCGGGTTCGGCATCGTGGCGATCCTCTCCATCCTCGAGATCTCGCTGTCCTTCGACAACGCGGTGGTCAACGCCGGAATCCTGAAGAAGATGAATGCCTTCTGGCAGAAGATCTTCCTCACCATCGGTGTCCTCATCGCCGTGTTCGGCATGCGACTGGTGTTCCCGGTCGTGATCGTCGCCGTCAGCGCCAAGATCGGGCCGATCGACGCGGTCGACCTCGCCCTCAACGACAAGGATCACTACCAGGAGCTCGTGACCGACGCCCACCCGTCGATCGCCGCTTTCGGTGGCATGTTCCTGCTGATGATCTTCCTCGACTTCATCTTCGAGGACCGGGACATCAAGTGGCTCGCGTGGCTGGAGCGCCCGCTCGCCAAGCTCGGCAAGGTCGACATGCTGTCGGTCTGCATCGCGCTCGTCGTCCTGCTCGTCACCGCCATGACCTTCGCCACCCATGCCCACCAGCACGGCGGCGCGCACGTCGACAAGGCAGAGACGGTTCTGCTCTCCGGTATCGCGGGTCTGATCACATACATGATCGTCGGTGGTCTCTCCGGCTACTTCGAGGACAAACTCGAAGAGGAGGAGGAACGCGAGCACGAGGAGGAGGAAGAGGCGGCACGCTCCGGCAAGCCGCGCTCGGCCGTCGCGCTCGCCGGCAAGGCCGCGTTCTTCATGTTCCTCTACCTCGAGGTCCTCGACGCGTCCTTCTCCTTCGACGGAGTGATCGGCGCCTTCGCCGTCACCAACGACATCGTGCTGATGGCGCTGGGCCTGGGCATCGGCGCCATGTACGTCCGTTCGCTGACCGTGTACCTGGTCCGCCAGGGCACCCTCGACGACTACGTCTACCTGGAGCACGGCGCCCACTACGCGATCGGTGCGCTGGCCGTGATCCTCATGATCACCATCCAGTACCAGATCCACGAGGTCATCACCGGCCTCGTCGGTGTCGTCCTGATCGCCTGGTCCTTCTGGTCCTCCGTACGCCGCAACAAGCGGCTGGCGGAAGCCGAGGGAAAAGCGGCGGGCTCGGACGAGAAGACTGAGGTCTCGTCCGGGGTGTGACCCGGCCTCGGGTGAGGAACGCTCTGAGCGGGGCGGCGTCGACTCCTCGACGCCGCCCCGTCGGTCTTTGACGTGAACGTGGGGGCGGGAACATGGGCTTCTTGGACGGACTCTGGCGCGGCCGCGCGGCCGACTTCGACTCGGGCAACGCGGCGACCAACTCGATCGTGCTGACCAAACGGCACGACCGGGTCTCCCTCAAGGAGCAGGGCGCCGAGACGGGCCATCTGCGCATCAACCTCGCCTGGCGGATGCGGACCTCCGACTTCGGCGGCTCACAGCGGGAGAGCCTGCTCAGGCACCCCTTCAGGGCGCTCAAGCCGCCCGAGGTGATGGGGCACAGCCAGAGCATGGTCAACGTCGACCTCGACCTGGGCTGCCTGTACGAGCTGGCCGACGGCACGAAGGGCGTCGTGCAGCCCCTCGGCGGGTTCTTCGGTGACGTCAACTCGGCGCCGTACGTGAAGCTCAGCGGGGACGACCGGTTCGGGTCGGCGTCCGGGGAGACGATCTACGTCAACCTCGACCACAAGGACGCCATTAAGCGGATCCTGGTGTTCGTCTACATCTACGACCAGACGCCGGCGTTCGACCGTACGCACGCGATCGTGACGCTGTATCCGAGCAACGGGCCGCGCATCGAGATAGGCCTCGACGAACGTCACCCCCAGGCCCGCTCCTGCGCCGTCGTGATGATCGAGAACGTCAAGGGCGAGATCGTCGTCCGGCGTGAGGTGAAGTTCGTCTACGGGTTCCAGGCGGAGCTGGACCGGTTGTACGGGTGGGGGTTGCAGTGGGGGCGGGGCTTCAAGACCAAGGCGGAACGCTGACACCGAGTCCTGGCCGCTTCGCCTGAGAGCTCGGGGCGCATGGTCCGACGGCGGCCGCTGGTTGATCGCGCGGTTCCCCGCGCCCCTGGGATGTTCTCGTCAGCGCCCGATGAACTGGGGGCCCTGCGGGGGCAGCCGGAAGTCAGGGTCCGGGGAGACCGTGACCGGGGTCTGGGGGTAGCCGTAGGCGGGCTGGCTGGTCGGCTGCGGGTAGCCGTACGCCGGCTGGGTCGGCGGCGGGGACTGGGGGTAGCCGTAGGACGGCTGGGGCGGGACCGCTGTCGTGGGCTGTTCCGGGGGCAGGGGCTGGGAGAACTCCGGGGCCGGCTCCTGTGCCGCCGCCTCGGACTCGTCCACCGAGATGCCGTAGTCGCCGGCCAGGCCCTTCAGGCCGTCCGAGTAGCCCTCGCCCAGGGCACGGAACTTCCAGCCGTCCCCGCGCCGGTACAGCTCCCCGCAGATCAGCGCGGTCTCGCGGCCGGTCTCCGGCTTGATGTCGAAGTAGGCCAGCGGCTCACCGTCGGCGACCGCGGCGTCGTACAGCAGGATGCGCAGGCCCTGCACGCGGTCGAAGGTGACGTCCTCCGCCGATGCGACCAGGAGAATCTGACCGACGCCGGACTCGACACCGGTGAGATCTGTCTGGATCGTGTCGGTGAGGCCCTCGGCGACACGCTTCTTGCCGAGGCGCCAGACCTTCCCGGAGGGGTGCCGGGGCTGGTTGTAGAAGACAAAGTCCTCGTCGGAGCGCACACGACCGCCGGGGCCGAGGAGCAGCGCCGAGGCGTCGACATCCGGGACCCCCTGCCCGGGCGTCCAGCGCACCACGGCGCGCACCGTGGTGACTTCGAGCGGGACGTTCGACCCCTTCAGCATGGCGTGCGTCATGCGGTCATCCTGCCCTCTCGGTCCTGGTCACGACAACGCGGGGGTGCGGGTTCCGCAAGGAAATCCGACCCGGTCGTGCGCGCCTGCGTTACTTGAAGTTCATGCCCGATGGGAACCCCTGACATGGGTTTGTACGTACTATTACCGGCCACCTGTGAACCGTTCACAGGAGGGTCCAGCCGCCACGGGGGAGTCATATGCGTCATTTCGGGCACATCGCCCCTGAGGTGCGTCAGCGCCTCTTCCACCAGGAGCCGTGCGAGTTCGACGCGGACTCCTCGGCCCGGCTGCTCTCCGCGGCCCTGGGCGCCACGCTCTACAGCCCGGCCACCAGGCCGCGGCTCGCCGACGACATCCTGAAACAGGTCGGGCGTGGCGTGGTCTCGATGGTGCTGTGCCTGGAGGACTCGATCGGCGACGAGGACGTCGTGGACGCCGAGGAGAACCTCGTACGACAGTTCACGGAGCTCGCCGAGCGGGCGGCCGATCTGCCGCTGCTCTTCATCCGGGTCCGCCACCCCGAGCAGATCCCCGACCTCGTCCAGCGGCTCGGCCCCGCGGTCCGGCTGCTGTCCGGGTTCGTGCTGCCGAAGTTCACCGAGGAACGCGGCATCCCCTTCCTGGAGGCGCTCTCCGGCGCCGAGGCGGCGAGCGGGCGGCGACTGTTCGCCATGCCGGTGCTGGAGTCGCCGGACCTGATGTACCGCGAGTCGCGGGTGGAGACCCTCGAGGGCATCGCCCGCGCGGTCGACAAGTACCGGGACCGGGTGCTGGCGCTCCGCCTCGGTGTGACCGACTTCTGCTCCTCCTACGGCCTGCGCCGGGCCCCCGACATGACCGCCTGGGACGTCCAGATCGTCGCCTCCGTGATCGCCGACGTGGTGAACATGCTGGGTCGGGCCGACGGCACCGGCTTCACGGTGACCGGGCCGGTCTGGGAGTACTTCCGCGTCCAGGAGCGCATGTTCAAGCCGCAGCTGCGCCGCAGCCCCTTCCTGGAGGGCCAGGCCGAGGAACTGCGCGAGGCGCTCATCGAGCACGCCATGGACGGGCTGCTCCGCGAGATCTCCCTCGACCAGGCAAACGGTCTGATGGGTAAGACTTGTATTCACCCCTCGCACGTGCTTCCCGTGCACGCACTGTCGGTGGTCAGTCACGAAGAGTTCAGTGACGCGGCGGACATCCTGCGCCCGGAGCGCGGCGGCGGGGGAGTGCTGCGGTCGCAGTACACGAACAAGATGAACGAGGTGAAGCCGCACCGGGCCTGGGCCGAGCGCACCATGCTGCGCGCCGAGGTGTTCGGGGTGGCCAACGAGGACATCGGCTTCGTGGAACTGCTCGCCGCCGGAATCCCCGACTGAGCCGCACAGCGGCTGGGTCGGATACACACAAGGGACGCATGAACAACGCAGTGAACAACGAGGTGCCTGGCGGGATCTGGTCCGGAACCTGGGTCGCCGAGCGGCTCGGGGTCGAACTCCTGGGCGACGACAAGCTGACCGACCTGCTGGGCCTCGCCCTGCGCCGCAACCCCAAGCGGGCCCATCTGCTGGTCTCCAACGTGCTCGGCAAGCACGTCCCGCAGTCCCCGTCCGTGGTGTACGGCCACGGCTTCGCCCTCGGCCGCAGGGTCAGGGACCTCCTGGGCGTCGAGGAGGCGGCCCGCGCGGTCGTCCTCGGCTACGCGGAGACCGCGACCGGCCTCGGCCACTCCGTCGCCGACGGCGTCGGCCTCGCCCCCTACCTCCACTCCACCCGCCGCCCGGTCGCCGGCGTGGCCACGGCGGGCGGCTTCGAGGAGTCCCACTCCCACGCCACCTCGCACCTGCTGCTCCCGGAGGACCCGGCCCTGCTGGTCGGCAACGGCCCGCTGGTCCTGGTCGACGACGAGTTCTCCACGGGCAACACGGTCCTGAACACCATCAGGGACCTGCACGACCGGTACCCGAGGGGCCGGTACGTGGTCGTGGCCCTGGTCGACATGCGCTCGACGGCGGACGCGGGGCGCCTGGAGGAGTTCGCGCGGGAGATAGGCGCGAGGGTGGACCTGGTGGCGGCGGCGTCGGGGACGGTACGGCTGCCGGACGGGGTACTGGAGAAGGGGCAAGCACTGGTCGCGGAGCACCAAGACGCCCTAGGGGCGCGGGGCTGTGTTGAATCTGCGGCTACCGCCGCGCGGGCGCGACAAGCCCCCACCGGCCCGCAGCCGACACACAACGCAACCCGAGTCGACCTGCACTGGCCCCACGGCCTCCCCGACGGCGGCCGCCACGGCTTCACCCCCCCACACCGAATACGCCTGGAAACCGCCCTCCCCGCGATGGCCGCCCGCCTGGCAGAGGCCCTCCCGGCAAACGCCCGCCGCGTCCACATCCTCGGCTTCGAAGAGCTGATGTACGCCCCCCTCAGACTCGCCCGCGAGCTGGAACAGATCACCGACGCCGAGGTCCGCTACTCCACCACCACCCGCTCACCCGTCCTGGCCGTCGACGACCCGGGCTACGCGATCCGCACCCGCATCGCCTTCCCGGCCCACGACAACCCCGCGGACGGCCCCGGCGAGCGCTACGCCTACAACATCGCCGGCGCCGACTTCGACGCGATCGTCGCGGTGATCGACTCCACCGCCGACACCGCGGAGCTGCACGCCCCCGACGGCCTGCTCGCGCAGCTGCACGCGCACACCCCGCAGGTGCTGCTCGCGGTCGTCCCCTCCTACGTCCCCGAGCCCCTGTACGTCCCCGAAAGGCCCCCGATGCTGCCCGAGCCCCTCCGCGGCCCCGCCTTCTCCTCGTACGCCCCGGAAGACGTCGGCTGGCTGCTCCAGGACCTCTCGGACGTGACCCTTGAGGCACCGACCGAGGAGCGCGAGGAGGCCATCCAGAGCGGCGGCGCGCACTACGCGGAGTCGCTGCCGGTGGAGTACCAGCCGAGCGAGCAGTACCAGCAGCTCTTCCACACCGCGCTGGACGGGTCCGCGGCGCGGCTCGCGCAGGCGGTCGGCGCGGTCACCGAGATCGTCCTCGCGGAGCGCTCGCCCCGCCCGGTCCTGGTCTCCCTCGCCCGCGCCGGCACCCCCGTCGGTGTCCTGATGCGCCGCTGGGCCCAGTTCAGGCACGGCCTGGACCTGCCGCACTACGCCGTCTCGATCGTGCGCGGCCGTGGCATCGACGCCAACGCGCTGCGCTGGCTGGCCGCCCACCACGACCCGGCCGACGTCGTGTTCGTCGACGGCTGGACCGGCAAGGGTGCCATCACCCGTGAACTGGCGGACGCCGTCAAGGAGTTCGAGGCGTCCGACGGCATCACCGGCTTCGACCCGGAGATCGCCGTACTGGCCGACCCGGGCTCGTGCGTGCAGACGTACGGCACCCGCGAGGACTTCCTCATCCCCTCCGCCTGCCTCAACTCCACGGTGTCCGGCCTGATTTCGCGCACCGTGCTGCGCGCGGACCTCGTCGGCCCGAACGACTTCCACGGCGCGAAGTTCTACCGCGAACTCGCCGGCGCCGACGTCTCGGTGGAGTTCCTCGACGCCGTCGCCGCCACCTTCCCGGAGGTCGTGGACGCGGTGGACGGCCAGACCAAGGAGCTGCTGTCGAGCGACCGCAGCCCGACCTGGGAGGGCTGGGCGGCCGTCGAGCGGATCAGCGAGGAGTACGGCATCCACGACGTGAACCTCGTCAAGCCCGGTGTCGGTGAGACCACCCGGGTGCTGCTGCGCCGGGTGCCGTGGAAGATCCTGGCGCGGGCCGGCGCGGGCGCCGACCTGGACCACGTACGCCTGCTGGCCGAACAGAGAGGTGTCCCGGTGGAAGAGGTCGACGAACTCCCGTACACCTGCGTGGGGTTGATCCACCCCAAGTACACGCGGGGCGCGACGGGCGCCGACGGCAAGGCGGTGAACGTCTGATGCCGGTGCTGGTGGCGAGTGACCTCGACCGTACGCTCATCTACTCCTCCGCGGCCCTCGCGCTGACCATGCCGGACGCGCGGGCGCCCCGGCTGCTCTGCGTCGAGGTGCACGAGAGCAAGCCGCTGTCGTACATGACGGAGACGGCCGCCGGACTGCTGGCCGACCTCGGCGACGCGGCGGTGTTCGTGCCGACGACCACGCGGACCCGGAAGCAGTACCAGCGCATCAACCTGCCGGGCCCGCCCCCGAAGTACGCGATCTGCGCCAACGGCGGGCATCTGCTGGTGGACGGTGTGACGGACGCGGACTGGCACGCGCGCGTGCAGGCCCGGCTGGCCGACGAGTGCGCGCCCCTGGACGAGGTGCGCGAGCACCTGCTGCGGACGGCCGACCCCGTGTGGGTGCGCAAGCACCGGGTCGCCGAGGACCTCTTCGCCTACCTCGTCGTCGAGCGTGAACTGCTGACCGAGGACTGGGTGAAGGAGCTCGCGGTGTGGGCGGAGAACCGCGGCTGGACGGTCTCGCTCCAGGGCCGCAAGATCTACGCCGTCCCGAAGCCGCTGACCAAGAGCGCCGCCATGCACGAGGTCGCCCGCCGCACCGGCGCGGAGCTGACGCTGGCCGCCGGTGACTCCCTCCTCGACGCCGACCTGCTGCTCGCCGCGGACCAGGCCTGGCGGCCGGGCCACGGTGAGCTGGCCGACGAGGACTTCACCGCTCCGACGATCAGCGCGCTGCCGGAGCGGGGCGTGCTGGCGGGGGAGCGGATCCTGCGGGAGTTCCTCAGGGCGACTCGGACACCTCGCTAGACGTGGGCCGCCGCAGCAGTCGTACGGCCAGGAAGGTCACGACTGCTACGGCGGCGAGCGCGAGGACGATCTTCGAGTACGTGGACACCACGTCGGTGACCTGGGTCCAGTTGGCGCCCAGCGTGTAGCCCGCCATCACGAACGCCGTGTTCCACAGCGCGCTGCCCAGCGTGGTCAGGCCGAGGAAGACGGGCAGCGGCATGCGCTCGACGCCGGCCGGGACCGAGATCAGACTGCGGAAGATCGGGATCATCCGGCCGAAGAAGATCGCCTTGGTGCCGTGCCGCAGGAACCAGGCCTCGGTCTTCTCGATGTCGCTGGTCTTCACCAGCGGCAGCCGCGCCGCGATCGCCACCGTCCGGTCACGGCCGAGCAGCGCGCCGACGCCGTACAGGGCGAGCGCGCCGATCACCGAACCGGCGGTCGTCCACAGCAGGGCGGCCCACAGGTTCATCTGCCCGGTGCTCGCCGCGAACCCCGCGAGCGGCAGGATGACCTCGCTGGGCAGCGGTGGGAAGAGGTTCTCCAGGGCGATGGCCAGGCCGGCGCCGGGCGCGCCGAGCGTGTCCATGAGTCCGTTGATCCACTGCGGTGCGGCTGTCATGCCGCCCACGGTAGGAAACCGCAGCTGAAGGTTTCCTGAAGCCGCTGTCCGTCAGCCGCAGCAGCCCCCGCCGCAGCAACCGCCGCCGCCTCCGCCGGAGCGGGGCGCCTGGGCCGGAGCGGAGGCCGAGCCGCCGACGGCCACCGTCGACAGGAGCTTCACGGTGTCGTCGTGGCCGGCCGGGCAGTCCGCGGGGGCGGCGGACTCCGCCATCGGACGGCTCAGTTCGAACGTGTCGCCGCAGGTCCGGCAGCGGTACTCGTAGCGAGGCATGCGCACAGGTTAACCGGCGGCGGCCGACGGCTGTAGAGGCGTCAGTGCCCCGCCCCGCGCTCCTCCCGGATCTGCGACACCACCCGCGCCACCGTCTGCCGCACCGCCTCCGTCTCCGTGAGGAAGTGCCAGTAGTCCGGGTGGCGGCCCTCCAGCGTGCCGATCGCCCGCTCCAGCCGGGCCACGGAGTCGTCCAGGGGGCGGGCGTGACGCGGATCGGGGGTGTTCCGGCCCGTCATGGCCAGCCGCTGCGCGTCGCGGATCGCGAACCGCGTCCGGTCGATCTCCTGCTGGGGGTCCTTCTGTACGGCGTTCAGGCGCCGCAGCCGGTCGCCCGCCGCGGAGACGGACTCGTCGGTGCTGTTCAGCAGGGCTCGTACGGTCGACAGCAGGGCGGTCGCGTCCGGCCAGCGCTGCTCGTCGCGGGCGGCGCGGGCCTCCGTGAGCTTGCGCTCGGCCTGGCGTACGTTCTCCGTGGCCTGGTCCGGGACCTGCTGGAGGTCCTGCCAGCAGGCCGCGGTGAAGCGCCGCCGCAGCTCGCTCAGGACCGGGTCGACCTGGCCCGCGCGGGTGGTGAGGGCCTGGGCGCGGGTGCGCAGGGAGACGAGCCGGTGGTCGATCTCGGCGGCCTTCTCGGGCAGCCGCTCGGACTCGACCCGGACCGCCTCGGCCTCCCGGGCGACGCGCTCGGCGCGCTCCAGGGTGTCCGGGACGCCGTGCTGCCCGGCGCCCTGGTTCAGCTTGGTCAGTTCGGGGCCGAGGGCGGCGAGCCGGGCGGCGAGGTCGTCGGCCTTCAGGCCCGACTGCCGTACGGCGTCAAGGGCGTTGGAGGCGGCCAGCAGTCCCTGCCTGGCCCGTTCGACGGCGGGAGCGAGGCGGGCCAGCTGGGTCTCGGCCTTGCCGAGGAGCGGACCGAGGCTGTCGCCGAAACGGTCCAGCTCCCGCTTGACGTTGGCGAGCTCGTCCTTGGCCTTGGTGAGCTCGGTGCGTGCGCGTACGGCGACCGACGCCTCCAGGTCGTCACGGTCGAGGTCGTGCGCGTCGACGGCCTCGATGTACTGGTGACTGGCCTCGTCGATCCGCCTGCTGATCGCCTCGAAGTCGGCGACCGCGCGCCGGGCGGCGGGGGAGTCGTCGACCGCGGTGATCGTCTCTATCGAGATCCGCAGATCGCGCTGGGCGGTGTCGAGCTCGTAGAACGCGGCCGCGGCGGCGTCCTTCGCGGCCTGCGCCTCGGCCCGCTGGCTCTCGGAGCGCCCCCCGAACCAGCGCCGGGTGCCGCCGCCGGCGAACGCGGCCGGCAGCGCGAGGGCGGCGACCAGTGGCAGGGCGATGAGAGTGAGCGTGTCGCGCAGCGCATGATGTGCGCGCGGCTTCGACGGCGAGTACGGCTGCGCTGGTGTCGCCGTCACATCCCTCTCCCGTGCTGTGTCCGTCCTGGCCCGGTGTCATTCTCCCACCGGTTAAGGACGAACACACGGGCCCGTTAGTTCGCGGTCCGGACCGTGACTTTGCCGTCGCCGGTGCGGGCGGTGATGACATGGGAGCTGGAGTCGGCCCGCGGCACGGACACATCCACCCCGCCGTCGCCGGTCTGGGTGGTCACCCTGTACGTGGCTTCGGGGACGTCGATGGTCACGGAGCCGTCGCCGCTCCTGGACTCCACGCGGTCCGGGACGGCGCCCAGTTCGAGGTGGACGGAGCCGTCGCCGGTCTGGGAGCGCACGTCGCGCGAGGTGACGTCGGCGCGCACGGACCCGTCGCCGGTCTTCAGGTCGAGCGGCCCGCTGGAGTCGGTGACATGCACCGATCCATCACCCGTACGAATGCTCAGCGCGTCCTCGAATCCCCTGGCCCGCACACTCCCGTCCCCGTCCTCGACCTTCACGGAGACACCGCGCGGGACCTCGATGCGGTGCTTGGCCGCGCAGTCGGCGACCACGCCGGTGCACTTCATCCGCAGCTTCAGCGTGTCGTCCGTCATCGACCAGGTGACCTTCGGGTCCTTGCCGAGGGCGACCGTGCCCTGGAACCAGCGGGTGACCTCGATCCGGCCCGCCTTGTTGTCGTCGGCGGCGATGATCTCCAGCGCCGAGTCGTCGGAGTCGATGGTCAGCGTCTTCCCCTCCAGCGCGAACGACCGCTGGTCCGGATCCTTGTCGTCCCCGGCGGAGGCACCGCAGGCGCTGACGCCCGCGATGAGAACGACGGCGCTTGCGGCGAGGACCATGCGAGCGGTGGCGGTGCGTGCCATTGGGATCTCCCCCTGAGCCAGAATGATGAGGCTCTTCGACCGTACGGAGCGGGGCGCCGCCGCGGGATCCGGGACGCTCCCGGATCCGGGGTGGGGAAAACCCCCGGGTCGACCCTGAGATCCGGCTCCCGCGATACGCGTTTGCAGGACACGGCCCCGGGCAAGGTAGTCTGTCGACTCGTCCTGAGCGCGGATGTTCGGGACCCGGGTGCGTAGCTCAGGGGTAGAGCGCCTGCCTTACAAGCAGGATGTCGGCGGTTCGAAACCGTCCGCGCCCACCATGTGTACGGCCCCTCGGAGTGATCTCCGGGGGGCCGTTTCCGTGCTCGGAGTCCGCTAAGAGTCCACATCCGCGTGCTTCAGCTTCATACGGGCGTCCACGCGTTCGCCGCCCGTGACCTCCGCCCAGAAGCGGTGGCCGGTGATGAAGACGGCGAGTTCGTGTTCGCGCTGTCTGAGCTTTTCGACCTCGGCCTGTTCGTCGGGTGTCCAGCCGGGGGAGGCGGGGCGTTCCACCTTGCGCCAGCCTGCGGTGTCGCTGAAGCCGTCCAGAGGCTCGACCGACCAGGGCAGCCGCTTGAGCAGGGCCGACAGCTCGGCCCGGACCTGATGCAGCTCCTCCTGACCGGCGAGGAGGTCACTCGGAAAGTCGTAGGTCGTAGCCACGGCGCAATGCTACGCCTGTTCGATTTAGGGGTGCGAGTTTCTGGGGGTAGTTCATGTGTTCGGGCGAAGGGGATCTGAGAAGATCACCGGAACCGTACGAGCGCAGGGGTAGGGGACATGACCGTTCTGGTGTTGGCGGGCGTTCTGGCGCTCGCCGTCTTCGGGTGTGTGTGCGTGGTGTGGGCGGAGCGCGGCGGACCGACCTGGGTCCGCGCCGTGGCGGCCGTGACGGTCGGCCTGGGCAAGATGCTGGAGAGCTCGGGGAAGAAGAGGGGCGGGGGCTCGTCGTCCGGCGGCGACGACTGACGAACTCGTCGCCGCCGTGGGAAACGGCCCCGCGCCCCTGACGTCAGTGACCGGCGTCCCTCAACTCCCGTACCAGGCGCGTCGCCACCGGAACCGGTACCCCGTGATGGGCCGCCGCGCGGAGCAACGCGTCGCCGATCGCGTCCAGTTCGAGGGGGCGGCCGGCCTCGGCGTCGCGTTGCATGGAGGACTTGGTCTGCGGAGGGAACGCGTCGTAGCGGGCCAGGGCCTGGGCCGGGTCCGTCGGGGCGCCAGAGGCACGGCTCACCGCGGCCGTCTCCTCGACCAGTGCCGTCAGTTCCTCGCGGTGGCGGGTGCGTACGTCGCCCAGGGGGAGCGCGTACCGCGTGGTGAGGAGGGCGAGCGGGGCCAGGAACGACATCTTGGCCCACAGCGCCGCCGTCTCGTCCGCCAGCACCCGGGTGGTCGGGCCGGCAGTGCCCAGAGCGTCCGCCAGCGTCTCCAGGCGCTCCTTCGCCACCCCGTCGCCGGTCAGGTCGATCTCCGCGAACGGGCTGCCGTGCACGATCTCGCCCGCTGCCACCCGCGTCGACTCCACCCGGATCACCGCCGGGGCCACCACGTCCTCGCGATAGCGGGCCCGCAGCGTCGCCGGATGCTCCACACCGTTCAGGAACGGCACCAGAAGCGCGTCGCCCAGCGCGGCGGGCGGAACGCGGTCCAGGGCGGCCTCGAGTGCCGTGTGCTTCACCGCGACCAGGCAGACGTCCACCGGCACCCGCAGCTCGGTGTCCGCCTCCACCTCGGCCGTGAAGTCCCCGAACAGACCGCTGCGGACCCGGATCCCGGACGCCCGCAGGGTCGCGGCCGTCTCGTCCCCGGCCAGGCAGATCACCCGGTGCCCGGCCCGCGACAGCAGTCCGGCGAGCAGGCCGCCGATGCCGCCCGGGCCCAGCACGGCCACGGTCAGTTTCTCGTCGTGCGTCATCACGCGAAGTCCCTTCGTCGGTCGGCCCCTTGAGTGGTGGCCGCCTCGGAACGGATCATCGCAGACGTCACAGTCGTACGGACTCCCCGGGCGCCAACAGGTGCAGCCGCTCCGTCAGTCCGGCCTCCACGAAGGCCTTCGTCAGCGTCGGTCCGTCCTGTGTGAAGTGACCCCAGTGCTCGAAGTGCAGCGGTACGACATGCGGGGCACCCAGGATCTTCGCCGCCTCCGCAGCCTGCTCGCTGGTCAGGGTCAGCGTCGCGTCCGGTACGAGGGGAGTGCGTGCCGCGCCCGCGAACAGCAGCGCCACGTCGAAGGGGCCCTCGCGGTCGGCGATCTCCCGGACCCGGTCGAGAGAGGCGTTGTCGCCGCTGACGTACACCTTGGGCAGGCCCTCCCCGGACAGTACGAAGCCGGTGACCTCGCCGACGAAGGGCTCGGAGCCCTCGGGTCCGTGCAGGGCGGGGACAGCGGTGACGCGTACGCCGCCCACCTCGGCGCTCTCCCACGCGGGCAGGGCGCGGACGGGGGCGCCCAGGCGGTCGTGGGCGGAGGCCGTCGACAGGGCGAGGGGGACACCGGCGAGGTAGGCGCGGCCCGCGGTGTCCAGGTTGTCGGGGTGCTGGTCGTGGGAGAGCAGGACCGCGTCCACCGGGCCGAGGTCCGCCGCCGAGGTCACCGGGCCCGTCGTCTTCACCAGCGCGCGGGAGCCGATGGGGTACTCGCCGGGCGCGTCGAAGGTCGGGTCGGTGAGGAGACGCAGGCCCCCGAGAGACAGAACGGCGGTCGGGCCGCCGACGTAGGAGATCTCCACTGTCGTCATGCTCCACACAATTCCGCGGACGCCCGGCGCTATTCCCCGGCCGGGGCGAGACTGGGGGTATGTGCCGCAGCATCAAGACCCTTCGCCCGCCCGCGTTGCCCGAGGAGGCGACGGAGGACGAGATCCGTGCCGCCGCCCTCCAGTACGTACGAAAGGTGTCCGGCTTCCGGGCACCGGCCGCACACAACAAGGAGGTCTTCGAGCGGGCGGTAGCCGCGGTGGCCGAGGCCACGGCCGAGCTATTGGCCGACCTCGAGGTCCGAGGCACCGCCGCGCAACGCGCCGGGTAGCCGGTCAGCCGGGCCGTCGGCGGCTCGGCAATCGGCGGATCCGCCTCACACCCGCCGATCCCTCACGCCATGAGTCGGCGGGCGCGCGGCGCTATGCCGGCTGGCGGCGCATCACGAATGCCGCTCCGGCCCCCGCGGCGAACAGGGCCAGTACCGAGACGCCGGTGGCCAGCCATGTCGTGCCCAGCCACTGGGCGCCGTAGTAGCCGAGGGCGACGCTGTACGCCGCCCAGGCCAGGCCCGCGAGGGCGGACCAGGGGAGGAACTCCCGGACGCGGCGGTGGGCGGCGCCCGCGACGAAGGAGACCACCGAGCGGCCGGCCGGTGCGAAGCGGGCGAGGACGACCAGGGGGCCGCCGCCGTGGGCGAGGGCGGAGCCGAGACGTTCCTGCGCCGAGGTGAGGCGGCGGGAGCGGGCGATGGCCCGGTCCAGGCGGGCGCCGCCGCGCCAGGCCAGCCGGTACGCGACCAGATCGCCGAGCACCGAGGCCGTCGCGGCGACCAGGGTGAGCAGCAGAAGGTCGGGGACCTCGCCGGGGACCTTGCCGGTCGCCGCTCCGGTGCCCGCAGCCGCTGCCGTGGCGGCCGTGATGACCAGAACGCCGCTCGGCAGGACCGGCAGGAACACGTCCAGCAGCACTGACGCGGCCACCATCGCGTAGATGATTCCTGGGCTGCCTGTCAGCAGGCCCGTACTCCCGAGACTCTCGAACACCGTCACTCCCCGTTTTCCCCCGTAACAGCCCTACAGCGTACGCCCGAGGTGTGACAGGAGATTCATGGGGGGCGCGTGTGTTCGGCACAGCATGTTCACCCGGCCGACACGTCCCGGCGCCCGCCCCCACGCGGGGACGGGCGCCGTCGGGTGCGGGTGTGGCTCAGGCGGCCACGGGTGACTGGTCCGAGGCCGGCCGCTCGGCGGCGGCCGAGCGCTTCTGCAGCAGCTGGTCGAGCCCGAAGGCGCCGGAGCCGGTGAAGACCAGCAGCAGGAAGGCCCAGCAGAACATCGCCGCGCCCTCACCGCTGTTCTCGATCGGCCACAGGGCGTTCGGCTGGTGCACCTTGAAGTACGCGTAGGCCATCGCGCCCGAGGCGATGAACGCGGCGAAGCGGGTGCCCAGGCCGATCAGGACGAGGGAGCCGCCGACGAGCTCGATCGCGGCCGCGTACCAGCCGGGCCAGGTGCCCAGCTCCACGGTGCCGCCCTTGCCGTCCGCGCCGCCGAGCACTCCGAAGAGCGCGACGGCGCCGTGGCTGGTGAAGAGCAGTCCGACGACGATGCGGAACAGGCCGAGGACGTACGGCTGGGCGCTGTTGAGGCGTCCGGTCATGTGGGGGGTACTCCTACGGTCGTGCCGGTCCCTGGGGGGACCGGTCGGGGGACGGAACCGAGCGAGCACCCCACGGTAGGTCGGACTATTCGATGCTTACAAGTTCAACATTTGGCCATGGCTTTGCTTCCGTTTGGCGTTCCGTTCCTGCTGTAGTCGCACGTAGGGCCGCTCTCGCCACCGCGTCGGCGTCCGAAAGCATGACCGAATCCACACCCGGACGCGCGCCCGCCGCGGTGACCCAGTGCACACCCTCCGTCGGCACCCCGAACGCGAACCTCCTTGTGTGCGCGTGCCCTTGACGGTCAATCAGGCGATATGGGCGGGGTGTCACGTCCAGCCCGCCGGTCTCGTAACCGTCGACCGAGTGCGGCCGGCACTGTCCGGTCTTCAGCAGCCGGGCGAGAAGTCCGTCGGCCGTGCGCCGCAGATCCGGTTCCGGAAGCCGTGCCTCTATGAGCGTCGTCACGCGTACGCCGGACCCGTGGACCTCGGGCGAGTGCGCCACCCAGGCCCCGTCCTCCGCCCGGACCTCCAGGCGTGGCCCGAGCACCTCCACCACACCCGCCTCCACCAGCGCCACCAGCTCCTCGATCCGGCGCCGGGGCGGGCCGATGGACAGGAAGGCGTTGAGCGGGGTGTACCAGCGGTCGAGGTGGTCCCGACGGGAGGCGCCGGCGATACCGCCGTGGTCGACGGTCAGCCGGAGTTCGTTGCGCAGGTCGCGCAGCACGTCGAGGGCTGCCTTGAGCGGGCCGTCCGCGTTGCCGAGGGCGGCCTGTGCGGCGTCCTCGCGCAGATGCGCCAGCAGCCACTCGCGCCACCGCCCGGGGTGGGTGAAGCCGCGCCCCGTGTACGGGCGGGAGATCCGGTCCCAGCTCCAGCGGTCGGCGTCCGGGACGCCGAACTCGTCGAGGATCAGCGCCTCTCGGGGATCGCGGTGGGGGACGGCGAGGAAGCGGTCGGCGAGGTCCGGTCGCCGTACGAGCGCCGCGTAGTAGACCGTCTCCACCTCCTTCGCCACCAACGGCCATATCTCGGCGAGGAAGTCGGGCGCCTCACCCGAGTCGGCACGCTTGCGGAAGCCCGCTATGACCTCCGGCGTCAGGACGAGCGGGGTGTGACGGCCGTAGGGCCCCTTCGCGTTGTCGCCACGGGCCTGGTAGGGGACGCCGCGCCGGGACCCGGCGTACAGACGGGGCTCGCGGCCGGAGGGGACGTACCGCAGCCCACGCCGATCGCGCTCGAAACGGCCGCCGCGGCCGGTCGTCAACAGGGCCGTGTGATCGAAGAAGTTGAGGCCGAGACCGCGCAACAGCACCGGTTCGCCCGGAGAGACGGGGGAGAGGTCGACGTCGGCCGGGTTGGCGGGCGGGACGTGAAGCAGGCCGTGGGTCTCGGGGTACGACGAGACGGTCCGCTGCGCCGCGTCGGGGACGGCCGGCAGATGGCCCTGGGCGAGGACGACGGCGGACAGGCCGGTCAGTTCACGGCCGTCGTCGAGGGTGAGGACCTGACGGCCGTCGGGGGCGTCGTCGAGCCGTAGCGCACGGGCCGGGTGCGTCCGTATCCGGACACCGGGCGGCGCCTCGCGCACCGTACGGGCGAACACCCACTCCAGATAACGGCCGTAGTGGGCGCGGGTCGGATACTCGTCCGGGCCCAGCTCGCCGGCCGCCCACTCGTGCAGGCTGGGGCCGGGGCGGACGGGTCCGGAGCAGTCGACGCTCTCGTCGGTGAACAGGGTCACCTGACAGGCCACGGTGTTCATCAGGAGGTCCGCCGGCTGTGCGGTGCGCCAGACGCGGCCGGCGCCGGGCGGTGCCGGGTCGACCACGTGGACGGTGAGCCGGGCGCCGGGCGGGAGCAGTTCCGGCGCGGAGGCGCAGAGGCGTTCCAGGACGCTGGTCCCGCGTGGTCCGGCGCCGACCACGGCGACGGAGACGGGCACGCAGGCCGTGGTCGGTGCGGACAAAACGGGGACTCCCGGGCGTGTGGGGGCGCTTGGCAGCAGACCGTCCATCGGAAGCGGACGGTCCGCCTCATCATGCCTGCCGCGCGCCGGCCGGGCGTCAGGTACCCCGGACTACGCGTTGCCGGTGGCGATGGAGAGCCACGGTGTCCAGGTCGAACAGTTCTCCCAGCCGATGTCGTCGGAGTAGTCGCGCAGACACACCTTGATTCTGACCTTGTAGTCCTCGTCGAAGTTGTAGTTGCACTGCTCCCGGCCGCTGAACGCGCCGCCGGTGGCCTTGCACTCCCCGTCGCGGCCGTAGTTGGTCTCCCAGCGGGTGACCACGCTCTTGCTGTCCTCCCCGATGTCGTTCGCCATGATCCAGTCGCCCTCGGCCTGGAAGGCGCCCTCACCCGCGTTGTCGGAGGTGTACGCGTGCTGCGGCCAGCCGGACGGGTACCAGGTGCCGGCGTGCGCCGGTGCGGCCATCAGGGCGATGCCCGCGCCGGCGGCGGCGAACGAGATGCTGATCTTCTTCAACAAGGCTTGTCCTTCGAGCAGTTGGGCCGTAGGTGGGGGCCCAAGGTCGAGTGAGCATATGTTCGACTGCGCGCCTGCTGAAGATGCAATTGTGCCCAACTCGCCCTTCTCAAGACTCACTTGTGCACTGTGCGGTCACTTCTCGCTCAGCACCGACTCCGACACCACGGCCAGCCGCGCCTTCCCGCCCCGCGCGGCTCGCGCCTGCTCCAGCCGCAGTCCTGCCGAACGCCCGCGCAGGGTCAGCGTCATGAGCTGGTTGCCGAACCAGGGGCCGCCCGTCCGCCGCCAGTCCACCGACGGCTGCGGACAGGCACCGTGTCCGGCGAACCGGCGCCCGAGAAAGCGGCCCACCGCGCTCCACCCGAAGCGGAAGCCGAGCTGTATCGACAGCGGTATCGAGTTGTGGACGGGGGAGCAGGTCAACTGCAGCACCCGCGCGTCGGGCCCGCTCCCCTCCGGCCACCTCGGCTCGGCGATGTAGGCGTGATGGACGTCGCCCGACAGCACGCACACCGTCGCCGGCGCGTCAGGGCCCGACCCCGCCTCCGCGATGAGCTCCACCAGCGCCTCGAAGGACGCCGGGAACGCCGCCCAGTGCTCCAGGTCCGCCCGCCGCCGCAGAGCCTCCCCGAACCGGGCCCAGCGCGCCCCGCGTTCGCCCCGGCAGAGCGCCGCGTTCCACGCCTCGGCGTCGTGCACCAGATGCGGCAGCAGCCAGGGCAGCGAGGTCCCGATCAGGAGATGGTCGTACGACCCCGGCCCGTCCAGCACCTGCTCGCGCACCCATCGCGCCTCACCGGGGTCGAGCATCGACCGGTTCTCCTCGTCGAGGACCCGTGCCGCCCGGCTGTCGACCATCACGAGCCGCACACGCCCGAAGTCCCGCCGGTAACTCCAGCGCACGGAGGCCGGGTCGACGTCGGCCCTGCAGGCGAAGGCACGCAACTCGTCGGTGCCGTCCGGGGTTTCGCGTACGGCGGCGTAGAGCGGGTCGGAGTCGAGCTCCGCCGGGGACAGGTTCCCGAGGTGCTGATGCACCCAGTACGACATCAGCCCGCTCAGCACCCGCTCCCGCCACCACGGGGTGGCCCGCATGTCCTCCACCCAGGCGGCGGAGGTGTTCCAGTCATCGATCACGTCGTGATCGTCGAAGATCATGCAACTGGGCACGGTGGACAGCAGCCACCGGATCTCGGGATCGAGCCAGGACTCGTAGTAGAGGTGGGTGTACTCCTCGTAGTCCGCGACCTCGCTGCCCGGCGGATCGCTCAGATCCCGGCGCGCGGCGAGCCAGCGGCGGGTCGCGGGGGAGGTCTCGTCGGCGTAGACCTGATCACCCAACAGCAGCAGCACGTCCGGCCGTTCACGGTCCGGGTCGGTCGCGATCCGGGCCGCCAGGGTGTCCAGGGCGTCGATGCCGACGGGGTCCGGCTCGCCGTGGGGCGGGGCGGCCCAGCGGCAGGACCCGAAGGCGACGCGGACGGTGTCGCCGTCGGCCGGCGTGCGGATGACGGAGTCCGGGAACGGGGAGTCGGGCAGCGGCCACACCCGCACTCCGTCGAGCAGCACCTCGTACGACGACGAGGTCCCCGGTGTCAGACCGGTGACCGGAACCAGGGCGTAGTGATGGCCTGAGACCTGAAAGGTCTGGGTCTCACCGCCCGCCCCGCCCGCGCAGCGCACCTCGGCGGCGCACGGACGGCTCGCCTCGACCCATACGGTCGCGGACGAGCCGTCGGCGTACCTGAGCAGCGGTCCCAACCGAAGTTCGGCCACGTGATCCTCCTCCGTCGTCCCGTACGGTACGGAACGACGGAGGCCGACGGGGAGGTTCCGTCACCGAATCGTCAGCAGTTGGCCAGGTAGCTGGTGAGCGCGCTCTTCTCCGCGGAGTCCACGGACAGGTCGTAGTAGTACTTCACCTGGACCCAGGCGCGGACGTAGGTGCAGCGGTACGAGGTGACCGACGGCATCCACTCGGCCGGGTCCTGGTCGCTCTTGGCCTGGTTGACGTTGTCCGTGACGGCGATGAGCTGCGGACGGGTCAGGTCGTTGGCGAAGTTCTGGCGCTGGGTGGAGGTCCAGCTGTCGGCGCCGGAGTCCCAGGCCTCGGCCAGCGGTACCAGGTGGTCGATGTCGAGGTCGGAGGCGGCGGTCCAGGTGGCGCCGTCGTAGGGGGAGTACCAGGTGCCGCTGGTGGCGGCGCAGGCGGAGCTGGTGACGACGTTCGTACCGTCCCGCTTCAGGACCGTCTCACGGGTGTTGCAGGTGCCGGAGATGGTGATCCAGTGGTTGAACAGGTCGCGGTCGTAGCCGGTGCGGTCCTCCGTCGCCACGGTGAGGGAGGCGAGGTAGGTGCGGGCGGTGGCGGCGCTGACCGGGGTGGGGAGGGCGGCGGAGGCGGTCGGACCGTTGAAAAGTCCGACCGAGGCTATGAGACCGGTGAGCGCCGCGAGTATGCTGAGCCGTCGACGCGCGTAGAACTTCGCCATGCGAACTCCCTTTGAGGGGTGGGGGTGTTGGAGCGCGAGCGAGGGAACTCTCGCGGCTCCGCGTTGCGGGGAGGTATGCGTTGGGTTAGAAGTTAGTGACGCGTACATGACACGACAAGGTTTACGGCGAAACGATCTCGTATGATTGACGGAGTTGAAGGGGAGTAGCTCTTCGCCGGACCGTCGACATACTGCTCAGCTCGTCTGAGCCGGCGCCCGGAGGCAGGTCATCCGTGACCGGCCGGCGAGACCTTCGGCCAGTAGTGCACTGACTGTGTGCTGCCGTGCCGAGGTGTCGTGTCGCAGTAACACTCTCGGTGGGGCAGCCCCGACCGATTGAGGAACCTTGATCAGCTTCACCGTGACGGCCGTCGTCTTCGGCGTCGTCTTCCTCGCAGAGTTGCCGGACAAGACCGCGCTGGCGGGTCTGGTCCTGGGCACCCGCTATCGCGCGTCGTACGTCTTCGCGGGCGTCGCGGCGGCCTTCGCCCTCCATGTGGCGCTGGCCGTGGCGGCGGGCAGCGTGCTCACGCTGTTGCCGCAGCAGATCGTGCACGCGATCACGGGCGTGCTCTTCCTGGGCGGTGCCGCGGTGCTGCTGATGAAGAAGGACGAGGACGAGGACGAGATCCGGCGCCCGGAGAACCAGTCCTTCTGGAAGGTCGCGGGAGCCGGCTTCATGCTCATCCTGGTCGCGGAGTTCGGCGACTTGACGCAGATCATGACGGCGAATCTGGCCGCCCGCTACGACGATCCGCTCTCCGTCGGTCTCGGTGCGGTGCTCGCGCTCTGGGCGGTGGCCGGGTTGGGCATCGTCGGTGGAAAGGCGCTGATGAAGCGGGTGCCGTTGCGGTTGATCACGAAGGTGGCGGCGCTGCTGATGCTGGGGCTCGGGCTGTGGAGTCTGTGGGAGGCGGTCACCGGGTGAGCTGAACGGTGGGTGAACAGTTTCGGGATGCGCTGGCGCAAAGCGGGTCTGGTTTTGTACCGTAGAGAAACAAAGTGGCTCCCCGCCCGTTCTCCCTGACCGGCGGGTGGGGGCCGCCTTGTCCCTCCGGGTCACCCCCGGTCCCCGTGCCTTGGAGCTGCCGATGACGGCCACCGCCGTGCCCACCGTGCTGACCGCCCGCGCCCTCCTGCTCGACATGGACGGCACCCTTGTGAACTCCGATGTCGTCGTCGAGCGCTGCTGGCGGCGGTGGGCGTCGCGGCACGGGCTGGACGGCGACGAGGTCATGAAGGTCGTCCATGGGCGGCAGGGGTACGCGTCGATGGCGTTGCTGCTGCCGGATCGGCCGATGGAGCAGAACCACGCGGACAACGCGGTGATGCTCGCCGAGGAGACGGCGGACATGGAGGGCGTGGTGGAGATACCGGGGGCGTCGGAGTTTCTGGCGTCCCTGCGTGGTGTGCCGCATGCGCTGGTGACGTCGGCGGATGTCGCCCTCTCCACGGCGCGGATGGCTGCGGCCGGTCTGCGACTGCCGGACATCCGGATCACCGCCGAGTCCGTGGGCGCGAGCAAGCCGGATCCGGAGGGCTTTCTGAAGGGGGCCGCGGAACTGGGGCTGGCGCCCGAGGACTGTGTCGTCTTCGAGGACTCCGGGGCGGGGATCGCCGCGGGGCGCGCTGCCGGGATGCGTGTGGTCGGGGTCGGGGCGCGGGCCGACTTCTACGACCCGGACGTGGTCGTCCGCGACCTGACCCAGGTCCGTGTGGAGCCCGCGGTGGACGGGACGATACGGCTGTACGTCCGCTAGGCCGGTGCCTGGGCTGGTCTGGGGCCTTTTTCGCCCCCGCCGCCCTTACCCGTTCCCATCCTCCAGGGGCTGCCGCCCCTTCGACCCCGCTCCCAGGGGGCTCCGCCCCCTGGACCCCATCGGCCCGAAGGGCCTCGTCCGCAAACGTCGGACGGGCTGAAAGACGCGGGCCGGCCGGCCCCTAGAGCCGTCTCCTGCGACCCCAGGCGGGGCACCGCCCGCACTCGCGCAACGGCGAGCAGGGGACGTACCGGGGGGTGTCCGCCCGCAGCGTCGGGCGACCGACCAACCGCACTGCCCCGGTACACAGCACCGCCCGACCGAGGACGGACACCCCCGGTGCGGCACCGACCCCCGACGAACCGTCAGGCGCGACGCGCGCCCCCCACCGGACCGTCAGGGGCCGCCACAGGCATCCCACCCACTCGTCGTCAGACGCTCACGGCTCCTGTGTCTCCGACTCCAGTAGCTCCCGCGTCGCCAGGTCGTACACCCCGTACTCGGCCGCCTGGATTCCCCGTGCCCACTGGTACCGGGTCACCGCGTCCTCGACGCCCTCGTTGTAGTGGCCGCTCGCCTTGCGGGTGTAGAGGTCCAGTTGGGTGAGGCGGAGTTCCAGTTCGGTGACCTCGTCGCCCTGGGAGCCGCGGCGTAGCACCGGGGGCGTGCTTTCGCGGGCGTCGGAGGAGTCGTCGGCTGTGGTTGAGGCGGCGGCGGAGGTTGTGGGGGAGGCCGTGGGGGCCGTTGAGCGGGACGGGGTCGGGGAGGCGCTTGTCGGGGACGGGGACGGCGGCGGTGACGGGCTGGTGGAGGCCGGCGGCGCCGGGAGCGCCTTGGTGGGGCGGGGGGCCGTCGTGGTGGGGGACTGGGACGCCGCTCCCGTTGTCGGTGGCGCGTCCGGGACGCTCGCCCGTACCTCCTCCGGCAACGCTCCGTTCCGGGTGGGCGTGTCGTACGAGAACAGTCCGCTCGCCAGCCCGGCCGCCGCGATCACCCCGACGAGCCCGCCCGCCGCGCTCAGCAGGACCGTGCGGCGGGGGCGGTGGCGCGGTTCGTCGTCGAAGTCGGTGGGGTCGGCGTCCGCGCCTTCCCGTCCCGCCCCCTCGAACAGGCTCAGGTCCCTCGTGGTGGGCGCCGGGCCCGGCACGGGACGCAACTGCATCGTCACGTCGGCCGCCCCGGGTGCCGCTCCGGTCGCGGACCCGGCCGCCGCCTCCCCCTCCAGCTCCACGTAGGGACGTATGCGCAGCGGGTCAAAGTCCTCCGCCGCGGCCGCCTCCGCCGTACGCGCGTCGCGCAGGGCGTCGGACGCCCGTTGCGTGCACCCGCACGACGGCGTGTTGTCGGTCCCTCTCGGTGCCCCGCACTCCGGGCACAGATGGCCATTCGATTCCGCCATGTGTTCGTCCCTCCCCTCGCGAACTCCAGAGATTATGCAGACCCCCTCCACACTCCCGACCCATAAGCCCCCGGAATGCCGGATTCCACCAGGACTCAACAGGCCATAAACGGTCACACCGACCACGATGGAGATGTAACGAGACCGTCGGGAGGTCTTCATGGCCGCGGATGCGGACGGTATGACGGGGGATGTGCGAGACCCTCGAGACGGAGCAGGGGACCAAGCCGGGGACGGAACACCCGGCCAGACGCCCGGCGCGGTACGAGGCCAGGCGCAGGACTCCCACGTGTCCGGCAACGTCCTCGTCTCGATCGGCGCCCTGCTCCTCGGCATGCTGCTCGCCGCCCTGGACCAGACCATCGTCTCCACCGCGCTGCCCACCATCGTCAGCGACCTCGGGGGCCTGGAGCACCTGTCATGGGTGGTCACCGCGTATCTGCTCGCCTCGACCGCCGCGACCCCGCTGTGGGGCAAGCTCGGCGACCAGTACGGCCGGAAGAAGCTGTTCCAGACCGCGATCGTGATCTTCCTGATCGGCTCGGCGCTGTGCGGCATGGCGCAGAACATGCCGCAGCTGATCGGGTTCCGGGCGTTGCAGGGGCTCGGCGGCGGTGGGCTCATGGTGCTGTCGATGGCGATCGTCGGCGACATCGTCTCGCCGCGCGAACGCGGGCGGTACCAGGGACTGTTCGGCGCGGTCTTCGGGGCGACCAGTGTCCTCGGCCCGCTCCTCGGCGGGCTGTTCACCGAACACCTCAGCTGGCGCTGGGTCTTCTACATCAACCTCCCCGTAGGCGTCGTGGCCCTCGCCGTCATCGCCACCGCGCTGCGCATCCCGCGCAAGGCGACGCAGCACGTCATCGACTACCTCGGCACCTTCCTCATCGCCTCCGTCGCGACCTGCCTGGTCCTGGTGGCGTCCCTCGGCGGCACCACCTGGGGCTGGGGCTCGCCGCAGATCGTCGGCCTGGCGGTGCTCGGCGTCGTACTCGCCGTGGTGTTCGTCGCCGTGGAACGGAGAGCGGCCGAACCCGTCCTCCCGCTCAAGCTCTTCCGCATCCGCACGTTCACGCTCTCCGCGGTCATCAGCTTCATCGTGGGCTTCGCGATGTTCGGCGCGATGACGTACCTGCCGACGTTCCTCCAGGTCGTGCAGGGCGTCAGCCCGACCATGTCCGGTGTGCACATGCTGCCGATGGTGGCCGGAATGCTGCTGTCGTCGACGGCGTCCGGGCAGATCGTCAGCCGTACCGGACGCTGGAAGGTGTTCCCGGTCGCGGGTACCGGTGTCACCACCATCGGTCTGCTCCTGCTCCACCGACTGGACGAGAACAGCTCGACCGGGGAGATGAGCACGTACTTCTTCGTGTTCGGTCTGGGCCTGGGCCTGGTGATGCAGGTACTGGTGCTCATCGTGCAGAACGCGGTCTCGTACGAGGATCTGGGCGTCGCCACCTCCGGCGCGACCTTCTTCCGGTCCATCGGGGCCTCCTTCGGCGTCGCCATCTTCGGCACGGTCTTCGCGAACCGCCTCGGCGACAAGCTCACCGCGGCCTTCCGCGGCGCCGAACTCCCGCCGGGCGCCTCGGTGGACGCGCTGGAGTCCGATCCGCGGGGCATCACGGAGCTGCCGGGCGCGCTCCAGCCGCCCGCGGTGCACGCATACGCCTCGTCCATCACCGACGTCTTCCTGTACGCCGCGCCGGTCGCGCTCGTCGGCTTCGTGCTGGCCTGGTTCCTCAAGGAGGACCGGCTGCGTGGCTCGGTCACAGCGCCGGACCTCACCGAGACGCTCGCCAGCAATCCGGTGGAGCGGTCGTCGTACGACGAGGTGTGCCGGGCGCTGTCGGTGCTCGGTACGCGGGAGGGGCGGCGGGAGATCTACCGGACGATCACCGAACGGGCGGGGTACGACCTGCTGCCGGGCGCGAGCTGGCTGCTGCTGCGGATCAAGAAGTACGGCTGGACGGAGCCGTCCCTCCTCGCCGAACGCAGCTCCGTTCCGCTGCACGTCATCATGGCCGCCGCCCGCCAGGTCGAGGAACGGAGCCTGGCCCGCCGCGACGGCCTCGACCTCGTCCTGACCGACACCGGCCACGAGGTCGCCGACCGCCTCGCCCAGGCCCGTGAGGAGTCCCTGGCGGAGCTCCTCGGCGACTGGTGGGGCCCGGACCGCCCCACGGACCTGGACCGCCTCGTGAAGGACCTCAACGCCGAACTCTGCGGATCGGACCGCGAACAACCCCACAACGGCTCGACGAAGCACCTCGGTTGACCCCTTCACGACCGTCAGCCTCGTGACGAACCCACGCGGCCGGCCTCCGGCGGTCTGCGCGGGTGAGCGGCACGGCTCCCCACCGCCTCTTGGCGATCCCTCTCGTTCGGTCTCCGGCGGCCCGTGCGGCCGAGTGACGGGCCATGGAGCGCCACGGGGGTTCGCGGGCCGGACGGCCCCCTACAGCCTCTTGGTGAACCAGTGCTCCGCGTACTGGTCGTCGTTGTGCGGTTCGGTCTCCTCGTAGCCGAGGCGCGCGTACAGTGCACGGGCCTCGGTGAGGTCGTTGCGGGTGTCGAGGATCAGGCGGGTGGCGCCCAGGTCGCGGGCGGTGGTCTCGGCGGCGCGGACGAGGAGTGGGCCGCCGCCCTTGCCGCGGAGTTCCTCGCGGACGTAGACCCGCTTCAGCTCGGCGGTGTCGACGTCCAGGAGGCATACGCCCGCGGTGCCGGCGGGCTCACCGTCGTACCGGGCCACCAGCAGCCGCCCCTTCGGCGGGGTGAGTGCGGACCAGTCCGCGCGGGTGACCTCCCGCTCCAGCTCCTCCGGCTCGGTGCGCCGCCCCTCGTGCAGGAGGTAGTAGCGGTCGCTGACCTCCGTGTAGTACGCCCGCCAGAGCGCGGCGGCGACGGGGGAGTCGTAGGGCTCGGGGGCCACGGTCCAGGAAGTCATGCGGCCCATTCTCGGGATGTGCGCCAGGCCGACCGCAAGCGAATATGCGTGGCCTCCGGCGAGTCCAGCACCTGCGTCTTGCGCCACTCGACGAGCTGGTCGGGGAGGCCGTCGAAGAGCCGGCGGCCGTTGCCGAGGAACACGGGGACGATGTGCAGCCACAGCTCGTCGAGCAGCCCTGCCCGGATGAACTGCTGCACCAGGTCGGCACCGCCCGCTTCCCGGGCCGGCTTCAGGGCGCGCTCGGGGCCTTCCGTGACGAAGTGGAAGGTGGTGCCGCCCTCCTTCACGAGGGACTCCCGCGGATGGTGGGTGACGACGTGGACCGGCATGCCGAAGGGCGGGTCGTCGCCCCACGCGATCTCGCCGGTGATGTACATGCCGTGCCCCATCACCACCGCGCCCGGCCGTTCCACCCTCCCCCGCTGCCTGAATGGCGTGGGGACCCCCATCGCGAGCAGCTCGTCCTCGGGCCGGCCCGTCCCGCCCTTCGTCCCCTGCATACGGCGGAAGGTGCGCAGCCCGTGAATTCACCGGCGCAGCCGCTCCCCGTCGATGCCCAGCGGATGCTCGCGTCCCGAGTCGGGACCCGCGAGGTGTCCGTCGAGCGACACGGACAGCTGTGCCATGACCTCACCCATGACGACCTCCTCGATTTCCTCTGTGCCCCGCGTCGATCGGGCCCCTGGCGGATCGACACGTCGGCGCGGCGGACAACGGGCTGGTTTGAGGTGTCCGCGCATGGCTACCCGGTAGCCATGTCAACAGGCCTGATCATCGCTCTGATCGTGATCGTTGTGGCCGTCATTGCCGTGGCGGCCGTTTTTGCCCGGCGTGCCCGGGGGCCGCAGCGCGGCCGGAGTCTGAAGCGGCGCTTCGGCCCCGAGTACGACCGGGCCGTGTCCCGGCACGACGGGGACCCACAGGCAGCCGAGCGGGAGCTCGCCGAACGTGTCGAGAGGCACGGTTCGTTGCGCGAGCGGCCGCTGGAGCCGGCGCAGCGCCAGCAGTACGAGGCCCGCTGGACGGCCGCCCAGGAGCGCTTCGTCGAGTCGCCGCGGGAGGCCGTGGCCGAGGCGGACCAGCTGCTCGCCGACCTCGCCGGAGCCAAGGGGTTCCCGGACGGCGGGCAGTACGACGAGCAGCTCGCCGCACTGTCCGTGCACCACGCGGACCATGTGCACGGCTACCGGCGTGTGCACCACGCCGCCCATCCGCGCGGGGGTGAGGCACAGGACGGCGGCCGGGACGGCACCGAGGAGATGCGCGAGGCCATGGTCGAGGCCCGGGCCCTGTTCGAGGACCTGGTGGGCCACGACGGCCGGCACCGGGAGCCGTCCCGGACGGCCGAGCGGGGGGAGAACACACCCGAGCACGAGCAGTACGAGGAGTCCGACGGCGGGAGCCGGCCCGCCCGTACCGACAGCCGCGGCCATCTGCCGTGGGCATCCACCCGGCGTCACGCGAAGGGGAGTTGAGTGACATGACGGACGCGACGACCGGCCAGGGCGCCGACGGCGCACGGCGCGGCGAGAACCAGGGCGCCGACGGCGCACGGCGCGGCGAGAAGATGACAGGCGGCCCGGCAGGACGTGCCTACGGGACGGACGGCCGGCCGAAGGGCCCCCAGGGCGAGGGGAACGCTCCCCTCGTGGCGGGCCACGACACGCGCGACACCTCCGGTACCGAGCGGCGCGACACCTCCGGCACCGAGCGGACCGCGAAGGGCGATGGCTCGGGGTCAGGTTCGGCGTCACCGCTCGTCGCCGGTCCCGCCGGCCACGAGGCGGCGGCCAAGGGCCAGGAGTCAGCGGCCAAGGGTCAGGAGTCAGCGGCCAAGGGCGAGGGTTCCCACCGCAGCCGGCTGCTCCCGCACGACGAGTGCGACAAGCTCTCGCTGCGGCTCCAGCACGCGGTCGCCGGGTTCGTCGACGAGCCCCGGAACGCCGTCGAGGAGGCCGACCACGTGATGGAGGAGGTCGCCTCCCGTGTCACGGACGCCATGACGCAGCGCCGCCGCACCCTGCGCACGTCCTGGCAGGACGGCGAGGACAAGCACGCGGACGCCGGTGACACCGAGCAGCTCCGCCTCGCCCTGCGCGACTACCGCGAGCTGGCGGACCGGCTACTGCACCTCTGACCCACCCGCCGCCGCGCGGCGTTCCCGCCACTGCCGTACGACGTCCTCGACGTCGTACGGCTTTTTTCCGAGCGGAGGGCCGGGCGGCGGCCTGAACATCATCTCGCGGATCTTGACGTTGACGTCCGTGATCAGCTTCCGGACGATCCGCTCCGAGGGTGCCGCGAACGCGGCGGCGAGGGTGTCCTCGGCCTCCCTGCGCAGGGCCAGTGCGGGCGGCAGCACGGCGAGACCCTCGCGGGCCATCTTGCGCCTGATCCACCAGAGTTCGTCGTACGGGGTGTCGAGATCGGCGGGCAGGGGCTCGCCCACGCCGGGGAGTCGGTCGAAGTCGCCGCGGCCCTGCGCGTCTTGGATCTGCTTGTCGACCCAGGACTCGAACGGGACGCCGGGTGGCTTTCGCTCGGTCATGAGTCCATTGTGCCGGACGCGGAATGGCCGGGCGATTTATCATGCGGCCGCTGTGCAAGCACAATTGCACAGGGACATTTCAGCAACTGCACAAGGGAGCGCACGTGCTCGAACTCACCATGGCCGCCGTAGCCGCGGCGGAGGAGGGTGCCACGGCCGGCATGCAGATGGCCGACGCGCCCAGTGATCCGGGCGCCGTGCTGCGAGTGGGCCGGGACAAGTCCGTGTGCCGCCTCTCGACGCCCGACGACTGGCTGTTCGTCTCCCGGGTCCATCTGGAGTTCCTGTGCGGCCCCGAGGGCGGCTGGCAGGTCACCTGGCTCCAGGGCTCGCAGCCCGAACCGTCCTCCGAGGTGCACCTGGTGGTCGGCCAGTACGCGCAGCCGCTCGTCTACGGCGGGACCATCCCGCTGCCCAGGGGCGGCAACGGCGAGATCGTCATCCGGGACCGCACCGCCCCCCGTACCGTCAACGTGGGTTTCTACCACGAGGCTTGATCTTCACGGGCCCCGCAGCGGGGCTACGCCAGCACCCGCGCCAGCGCGAAGCCGTCGTAGCCCTTGCTGCCCACCGTCTGGATCGCCGTGCCGCTCAACCTCGGGTGGGAGCCGATCAGTTCGATCGCGGCCCGGGTCCCGGTGACGTCCGGGGCCGTGCTGCCGGAGTCGGCGACGCGGCCCCCGCGTACGACGTTGTCGACGATGATCAGGCTGCCCGGGCGGGTCAGCTCGAGGGCCCACTCCAGGTAGTGCGGGTTGTTGTCCTTGTCGGCGTCGACGAAGACGAGGTCGAAGGGGGCCGGAGCCTCGTCGGCCAGCCGGGGCAGCGACTCCAGGGCCGGGCCGACGCGGATCTCGACGAGCTTGTCGAGGCCGGCCCGCGCGATGTTGCGGGTCGCGACCTCGGCGTGCCGGGGGCTGTACTCCAGCGAGACCAGCCGGCCGTCGGCGGGCAGCGCGCGGGCGAGCCAGATGGTGCTGTAGCCGCCGAGGGTGCCGATCTCCAGGATGTTCCGGGCGCCCTGGATCTGGGCGAACAGCTGGAGGAGCTTGCCCTGCGGGGCGGTGACGGCGGCCTGCGGGAGTGCGGCCGCCTCGCTGTCGCGCACGGCGGCGGCCAACGCGTCGTCGTCGGGCGTGAGATGGGCGGTGAAGTAGTCGTCGACGTCGTCCCAGATCTTCGACTCGCTCATGCGACCTGTGCCTTTCGTATCGCTAGTTGACCGGCCGGGGTGGGTGCAGCGGCTTCGGTGGGATCACCGGGCGCCGGGAGCGCCGTACGGCGAGCAGGACCGCGGCCGTGACGACCAGCGCGAGAGAGCCGACGACCGTCAGCAGCCATGCCGGGACCCCGGCCACCTTGCGCAGCCGGTCCTCGTAGATCACCTGCTGGAACGCGGTGTCGGACGCCGTCCGGCGCAGCACGTGGTCGCCGTCGATCAGGGCCGGGGTCGGGAACTCCTGGCCCACGGCGGTCAGGAACGGTGTGCCCTGCGCGAGCTCGGCGAGCGGGCCGGACTTCGCGGTCACCCGGCCGGCGAAGGTGACCCGGGGCCGCTCCCCACCGATCCCGGAGGCGGGCTCCATGCGGTGCGGGGCCAGGACGTACAGACCCAGCGACTGCGGGGTCCGCGCGAGGCGGGACAGCCGCATCGGGTAGACCGGCTTGTCGGCGGAGAAGGTGAGGTGGAGCGGGTCCAGGGCGCCGCGCAGGGCGGTGCCGGAGGTCTCGGGGGCCAGTCGCACCGCCACGTACTCCCAGCGGTCCTGGACGTAGGGCTCGAGTGCGGTGCTGAGGCGGGGCGGGAGGGCGAAGCCGTTGGAGTTCAGCCAGCTGCCCAGCGCGTTCGGGTCGGTGGCGGTCAGCCGGGCCACGTCGAAGGGGCCGAGCTTCTGGCGGCCGACCACGCCCACGGGCGGCTCGGCGCCGACCCCGGCGCCCGGTGGTGGCGCACCGGTCTCGGGGCCGCCGTCGCCGGAGACGAGCGGCCAGTCGCCGTCCTGGGGCCAGAAGTGATAGCGCGTGCGGTGCACGGGCGCGGTCGCCGCGTCCAACTCGTCGAAGAGGGCCGGATCGCCGAGCTTGACGGTCGCCCTACGGGGTACCGGCATGACCCAGGCGGCCCGGTCGCTGTCGCCTTCCACCGTCAACCGCATCACGATCTGTTCCTGGGTGCCGTCCCAGCGCACGACGGACACCTCGCGCGACACGCCGACCCGCCGGGCGGTGTCCGGGATCAGGGCGCCGCAGCCGCACGCGTAGGCCGGGGCGACGAGCGAGCCGATCTGGGTGGCGAGTAATGCCAGAACGACCGAGAGCACGCGCCGACGCGCCCGCCCTCGTAGGAAACCGACCATTTCCCCAGACCCCTCCGCCGTACCGTCGACGGCTTCAGACGGTAGTACGGCGGGAGCATACGGTTCCGTTCCGTCCCGCGCCGTAAGTGATCCACGTCGCGCCCGGCAGAGCGGAGCGACCGGCCGCGGACTATCGTCATTCGGACAAAAGCAGTACGGACGTCAGGTGAGGCGGGGGCAGCCTGCGTCTCTCTCCGGGGGTGATGCGAGCCTTGATTAAGGTTCGCAAAGCAGCCCTCACGCATCCAATGCGTGGGAAAACGGGGCGGGAGGCCTACGAGGCGTGGCGAATGCGGAACACAGCGGAGCGACGGACGCCGAGACGGTGAGGGCACGCCTGCGCGTGGCCCGCCTGGGACTGTGGCTGATCGCCGCGATACTCGCTGTCCGGCAGGTGGCCGTCGTCCTGAGCACCCCCGACGGCGAGCGGCTGACCGATCTGGAGACCTGGGTCGGCCCGGACGGCGTCCTGCATGTGAAGGGCTCGCTGTACGACTCGACCCTGTTCACCGGTACCCCTTTCGGGGGGCTTGTTCTGAAGCCGTTGACACGTGCCGCCGAGCAGGCTCTCGGCTGGGGCTGGACCTTCGGCACGCTGCTCCTGGTCGTCGCCCTCGGCCTCGTCGCCGCGCGGGCGCTTCCTCATCCGGTGAACAGACGTACGTCGCTGCTGGCCGCGCCGGTCGCGATCAGCCTGCTGATGCTGTCGCTGCCGGTCCGGAACACGCTGTATCTGGGACAGACGAGCATCATGCCGGTGCTCCTGGTGCTGGTCGGCTGCTTCGTCGTCCGAGGACAACGAGCGGGCGGCGTACTGATCGGCGTGGCCGCGGCGCTCCAGCCGACGGTGCTGCTGTTCGCGCCGCTGCTGTGGTTCACGGGCCGGCGCCGGGCCGGGCTGTCGGCCGGCGTGACGTTCGCCGCGTGCACGGCGCTCGCGTGGCTGGCGATGCCGCACGACTCGTACACCTACTGGGTCCACCACGTGGCGGGCACGGGGCTCGGCGGCGCGGCGGACGGCCTCGCCAACCAGTCGCTGCACGGCGCGCTGCTGAGGGCGGGCCTGTCCGGGCCGCTGGAGATCGCGCTGTTCCTCGTGCTCGGCGCGGCGGTGGCGGTGCTGGCCCTGCGCCGGGCGGTGCGCTACGCCCACGACGGGCAGTTGCTGCTCGCGGTCGCGATCACGGGCTGCGCGGCGATCCTGATCTCGCCGACGACCTGGCAGCACCAGTTGCTGTGGGTGCTGCTCGCGGTGGTCGGGCGGGTCGGGAAGCGGGCGTCGGACCGGTATGTGTGGCCGGTGGCGGTGGTGCTGGTGATGACGCTGCCGACGAAGATGATGCTGCCGAACATGGCGTCGCTGTACCCCTTGCGCGACAACATCGTGCTGCTGGCGGCCCTCGCGGCGGCGACCGTGATCCCGTTCCTGTCCCGCACCTCGCCGCACTACCGAACCCCGATTCCCGCGGAGTACGCCGAGCCGGTCCCGACCCGCTTCAGGCGGGTGCCGCTGCTGCCGTTCCTGAAGCGGGTGCTGACCCGCCCGAACCTGCTCCTCGAACTCCTGCTGATCCGGGTGACGTACGCGGCCTACCAGAAGGTGCGGCTGGCGGCGACGGGCGGCAGCAACTCGGAGGGCCGGGCGCGGGCGGAAGCCCACGGGCAGCAGATCCTCGATCTGGAGCGCTGGCTGCACCTCGACATCGAGCACTGGGCCAACCACGCGGTGGTCGAGGTCGCTTGGCTGCGCGACTTCTTCGACTTCTACTACACGTCCTTCCACTTCGTGGTGCCGCTGTCGGTGCTGGCGGTCCTGTACTGGCGCCGCCCGGTGGACTACCGCTGGGCCCGCGCCTCACTGGGCTTCGCGACGCTGCTGGCCCTGGTCGGCTTCTGGCTCTACCCGTTGGCCCCGCCCCGGCTCATGCCGTCGCTGGGCATCATCGACACGGTCCACGGCGTCCAGGACTTCTCCAAGCCGGACTACGGCACCCTGACCGCCCTGACGAACCAGTACGCCGCGATGCCGTCCCTGCACTTCGGCTGGTCGCTGTGGTGCGGTCTGGTCATCGCGATCGTCGCCCCGAAGTGGTGGCTGAAGTCCCTGGGCCTGCTGCACCCGCTGTTCACGGTGACGGCGATCGTGGCGACGGGCAACCACTGGGTCCTGGACGCGGTGGGCGGCGCGCTGGTGGTGGGCGGCGGCTTCGGGCTGGCTTATCTGTTCCAGGGGCCGCGGGCGCGTACGACGGTGGCGGTGGCGGTGGGCGCCAAGGAGGAACCCGTGGCGGCGGGCCTCGGGGGAGGCAGGAGCGGGGCGTAGGGATGGGGGTGCTCCCTGCCTCCCCCGGGTCTTTGGACGGGCCGACGGCGCCGGGAAGCCGTCGGCCCGAGTAGGGGTTGGCGCGGTCAGCCCACGCTCACCTGGAGTTCCTTCACGCCGTTGATCCACGCGGAGCGCAGTCGGCGGGGGTCGCCGGTCAGATGGAGGCCGGGCATGGCGTCGGCTATGGCGTTGAAGATCAGGTTGATCTCCATGACGGCCAGGGACTTGCCGAGGCAGAAGTGCGGGCCGCCGCCTCCGAAACCGAGGTGGGGGTTGGGGTCGCGGGTGATGTCGAAGGAGTCCGGGTTCTCGAAGACGTCCGGGTCGTGGTTGGCCGAGGCGTAGAAGATGCCCACCCGGTCGCCCTGCTTGATCTTCTTGCCGCCCAGCTCCGTGTCCTGCGTGGCCGTGCGCTGGAAGCTGACCACCGGGGTCGCCCAGCGGACGATCTCCTCCGCGGTCGTCGCCGGGCGTTCGCGCTTGAACAGCTCCCACTGGTCGGGGTGGGTCAGGAAGGCGTGCATGCCGTGGCTGATCGCGTTGCGGGTGGTCTCGTTGCCCGCGACCGCCAGCGCGAGGACGAACATGCCGAACTCGTCCGAGCCCAGGTTGCCTTCGTCCTCCGCCGCCACCAGCGTGGTCACGATGTCCTTCGCCGGGCACTTCTTGCGGTCGGCGGCCATGTTCATGGCGTAGGCGATGACCTCCATCGCCGCCTCCTGGCCGACCTCCTCGGTGATCGCGTACTCGGGATCGTCGTACGAGATCATCCGGTTCGACCACTCGAAGATCTTGAGGCGGTCCTCCTGCGGGATGCCGATCAGCTCGGCGATGGCCTGGAGGGGGAGTTCGCAGGCGACCTGGGTGACGAAGTCGAAGGAGCCCTCCTGGGCGAGGGCGCCCTGGACGATGCCCTGGGCCCGGGCGCGCAGGGTGTCCTCCAACGCCCGGATCGAGCGCGGGGTGAAGCCGCGCTGGACGATCTGGCGGACACGGGTGTGCTCCGGCGGGTCCATGTTGAGGATGATGAGCCGCTGGGCGTCGATGGCGTCGCGCTCGATGCGCTCGTTGAAGCGGATGATCGCCGTGTTGAGCATGGACGAGAACAACTCGGGGTGCGTGGAGACGAACTTGACGTCCTCGTGGCGGGTGACGGCCCAGTAGCCCTCGTCCTGGAAACCGGCGACATTGTCCGACTGGGCGATCCAGTGGACCGGTTCCGTCCGGCGCAGTTCGGCGAACTCCGGTAGTGGTACGCGCTGTTGCAGCATGTCGGGGTCGGTGAGGTCGAACCCGTCGGGGAGCGCTGGACAGGTCATGGGCAGCTCCAGCCGTGTTCCGGCAGTCTTCTGACGGTCCATCAGTTCGTGTCGTGAACGTAGTAACCGGTTCTAGAAGTAGCAAGAGGCGTGCACGACTCTTGCGGGGACGGACTCGGTGTCAGCAGACTGCCTGTGGAACTAGAACACGTACTAGTTCCGCGTGGCGGGCCGGGCCGGGACGCCCCCGCGCCGCGCGGGTACGGAGGAGAGGAACTCCCCATGGCCGCGGAACCCGTGATCGTCGAAGCCGTACGCACCCCCATCGGCAGGCGCGGCGGCGCGCTCGCCAACCTCCACCCCGCCTACCTGCTGGGCGAGACCTACCGTGAACTCCTCGGCCGCACCGGCATCCCCGCCGACTGCGTCGAGCAGATCGTCGGCGGCACGGTGACCCACGCCGGCGAACAGTCCATGAACCCCGCGCGCACGGCCTGGCTGACGATGGGTCTGCCGTACGAGACGGCGGCGACGACCGTCGACTGTCAGTGCGGCTCCTCGCAGCAGGCCTCGCACATGACGGCGAACCTCATCGCGGCGGGCGTCATCGACGTCGGCATCTCCTGCGGCGTCGAGGCGATGTCACGGGTGCCGCTCGGGTCGGGGTCCAAGCACGGGCCGGGGAAGCCGTTCCCCGACGAGTGGAACGTCGACCTTCCCAACCAGTTCGAGGCGGCGGAACGGATCGCCCGCCATCGGGGCCTGACGAGGGAGAACGTCGACTCGCTGGGCCTCATCTCGCAGGAGCGGGCCGCTGTCGCCTGGAGCGAGGAGCGCTTCAAGCGCGAGACGTTCGCCGTGCAGGTACCGACGACGGAGGACGAGCAGCACGCCGGGCAGGGCATGTGGCGGCTGGTGGACCGGGACGAAGGGCTGCGCGACACCTCCATGGAGGCACTGGCGGGCCTGAAGTCCGTCATGCCCACCGCCATCCACACGGCGGGCAACTCGTCCCAGATCAGCGACGGCGCGGCGGCGATCATGTGGGCCTCGAAGCGGATGGCGCGGGCGCTGAAGCTGCGTCCGCGCGCCCGGATCGTCGCCCAGGCGCTGGTCGGCGCCGACCCGCACTTCCACCTCGACGGACCGATCGACGCGACCAAGGCGGTGCTCGGGAAGGCCGGGATGTCCCTCAAGGACATCGACCTCGTCGAGATCAACGAGGCCTTCGCGTCCGTGGTGTTGAGCTGGGCGCAGGTCTTCGAGCAGGACCTGGAGAAGGTGAACGTCAACGGCGGCGCGATCGCGCTCGGGCACCCGGTGGGCGCGACCGGGGCCCGGCTCATCGCCAGCGCGCTTCATGAACTGGAGCGTGTGGACAAGGAGTTCGCGCTGGTGACGATGTGTGCGGGGGGTGGCCTCGCCACCGGCACGATCATCCAGCGGATATAGGCTCGACAGAGGTTGACGTGGCCTGATCAACTTGCCCGATGTTTCTCAACCTCATCCTCCGCGTCCTGCCCTTCTACCTCCGCGAACCGCTGGTCATCGGCATCTGCCTCACCATGGCCGGCGCGTGCTTCTACTGGTTCGTCCAGGTAGGGGGCTTGGGCAGGGGCGGCTTCGGGCTGCTGTTCCTGGCGATCGCCGTCCTGCGTGCGTATCTCTTCCGCAAGGAGTGGAGAGCGCACCAGGCGGCGAAGGCGGGGGGTGTGGTCAGACCGCAGGTGTAGCGCCGCTCCAGGAGACGAAGTGGTGGAAGGCGGCGGGGGTGATGGTGAGGATCGGTCCCGTCGGGTTCTTCGAGTCGCGGATGGCGATGGTGGGGGGTGCTTCGGCGATCTCTACGCAGTTGCCGCCCTGGTCGCTGCTGTGCGTGGACTTGCGCCAGGCGAGCTGGCCGGACGGCGCGCATTCAATGCAGTTGCCGCCTTGGTCGCCGCTGTAGCTGGACTTACGCCAGTTGCTGATCTCCATAGCGTTCCTCCATCACACGCCGGATCATTGCCACCGACTCTTTGAGGGAGAGTGCGGCAGCCTGCAGATGATCGTAACGGAGTGTGCAGTCATTGACCGTGTCCGGATTCGCGGTCGGATGCGCGCTGTTGTAGCCCTCGGTGTAGACGATGGTCGGGTCGCTGGCGAAACGGTAGACGTCGAACGAGCCTTGCATGCCTGCGTGAGCTCCGGCCGTGAACGGCAGGATTTGGATGTTGATCCGGGGGTTGGTCTCGAAAGCCAACAGGTCGGCCAGTTGGCTCCGCATGGTGTCTGGGCCGCCCATGTTCTGGTAGAGCGCGGACTCGCTCAGCACCGCCCAGAAGACGGGCGGCTTCTCCTTCTCGAAGATACGCCGACGTGCGAGCCGCACAGCGGTGCGGTCGTCGAGGTTGGTGGCGTCCAGCGCGCTGAGCACGGCGCGGGCGTAGCCCTTGGTCTGAAGGAGGCCGTGGATCATGTGCGTTTCGAAGGAGTAGATCTCGATGGCCCGCGCCTGAAGTTCGGCCACCTGCTGGAACCAGGCCGGGAGTTGGCTCCGCAGCACCAGGTCGACGAGCCGGGACAACAACCCGTCTGTCCCCAGCGCCACATCCACCCGCTCGCTGAACTCCGGAGTCGGCACCTTCCTCGCCGTCTCGATCTGCCCCACCAGTGACGCGGTGTAATTGACGATGTCCCCGAGCTGCTTCTGCGTCAGCCCTGCCGCCTCCCGCAGTCGCCGCAACTCGAAGCCGTAGTAGTCGAGCGGCGAGGCCCCCGGGTCGAGGGCGTTGATGTGCGTCACGAACTGCCCCCACTGCAGAGCTGGTTGTGTTCGGCCTGTAGCCCAGCGTAGTCGCGCCAGTTCAGGCTCGTACCGTGAACGCATACTTTCCCCCCATCCTCCTGGGTCCCCTCTCCACCCAGTACCGCATGCGCCTCACCGTGGGCGAACACTCGGCCCGGTACATCCGCCGTATCGTCCGCTCGCTGCTCACCGACTGGGAGCTGGCCGAGCTGACCTACGCCGTGGAGCTCGGGGTGACGGAGCTGGTCGCCAATGTCGTACGGCATGTTCCGGGCCGGCGGTGTGAGGTGGTGGTGCTGCGTCAGGTGGCCGGGGTGCGGGTGGAGGTGGCGGACGGGTGTGTTCAACGGCCGCTACCGCGCGGTGAGTTGTCGCCGGACGCGGAAGGGGGGCGTGGGCTGCTGCTCCTGGAGGCGGTCGTGGACAAATGGGGTGTGACGGGGGTGCCCGGGGGTGGGAAGGTCGTGTGGTTCGAATGCGGAGCGTCCGCGACTGTGTGTTGAAGGACGGGGTGGGTGGGGGAGTGATCCGGTCGGCGGAGGAGTTCATCGCTCTGTGCGAAAGCGACAACCTCGATGAGCAAAGACGGGCGAGTTTGGAGCCGGCCTCTCTGGAGGTGTGGACGGAGATCGTCGAGCGCTACCCGGATGCTCGGGTCTGGGTGGTGTACAACAAAACGATTCCGCTGGAGATCCTTCGCGTGCTGGCGAGCGACCCCGACTCCGCCGTGAGAAGCGCCGTGGCCATGAAGCGCAAACTGACTCCCGACATCCTGGAGGGCATGGCGGCCGACTCGGACGAGTCCGTCAGATTGCAGGTCGCCCGCCACCGGCGGACTCCACGATCCGTGCTGGAGAGGCTCCTGGCGGACGACTGGAGCGAAGTGCGGAAGCTCGCGCGCGATCGGATCGAGAACGACGACCGATCCGCATCCTCGGGCTGACCCGGCCGATGAGTTTCCTCCGCTGCCGCGGTCAGCACTGTCGGTAGAGGCGAGGAGGAGGTGTCCGCGATGGGCGGATCGGCGGGGCAGGAAGCGTTGGAGCGGCTGGGGGTGCTGGTCGGGGAGTGGGCGGTGGAGGCCGATCTTCCCGGGGCGGCCGGGCCTCCGGCGCGGTGTGTGTTCGCGTGGGATCTGGACGGGCGGTTTCTGGTGCAGCGGACCGAGATCCCGATCGAGGGGGCGCCGGACAGCATGGCGGTCATCGCCGTCGATCCGGAGTCGGGGGCGTACACGTACCACTACTTCGACACACGCGGTGTCGTACGGACGTATGCGATGAGCTTCGACGGTGAGGAGTGGCGGCTGCTGCGCGAGAGGGCGGACTTCTCGACGCTGTCCTTCCGGCAGCGGTTCGTCGGGCGGGTGGAAGGTGATGTCATCCGGGGAGCCTGGGAGCTGGCCAAGGATCAATCGGCGCCGTGGGAAAGGGACTTCGGGCTCGTCTTTCGGAGGAGTCGGTGACGGGGCGCGGTGAGGCCGCGCGGGGGATCGTCGACGGGATCCGGTACATGGTGCTGGCCACCGCCGACGCGGACGGGCGGCCGTGGAGTTCGCCCGTCTACTTCGCGCACGAGGGGTACCGGGAGTTCTTCTGGGTGTCCTCGCCGGAGGTCACGCATTCACGGAACATCGCGGTACGGCCCGAGGTGGGGATCTCGGTCTTCGACTCGTCGGTGGCGATCAGTACCGGGCAGGCGGTGTACATGGCCGGTGTGGCCGAGGAGGTCGTGGACGAGGCGGCGGCCGAGCATGCGCTGGAGGTCTTCTCCCGGCGTTCCGTGGAGCACGGGGGTCGGGTCTGGACCCTCGACGACGTGCGGGGCGACTCCGGGATCAGGCTGTACCGGGCGGTGGCCGACGGTCACTCGATGCTGGCGAAGGACGGCAAGCCGGATCACCGGGTGCCCGTCGACCCGCTGCGGCCGTGATGAGGACGGCCAGCAGGTCGGCGAGTGCGAGGGCGCCCTCGGGGTCGCCGGCGCGGCGGCGGATCCGGCGCACGGGGCCGACCTGGTCGAGGGAGGCGCCGGCCCGGGCCAGGACGAAGGTCAGAGTGAGGAACGCGGAGCGGGCGTTGCCGTCGTCGTGAGGGAGGAGTTCGCGGGGCATCGTAGGAATGCTCTGTCACCCGGAGTCCCCGCCTCAACCCCATATGGGCTCCCGAATATGGTCTCCGCATGGAGGACGAGACGGAGACCGTCTGCCGGGTCTGTGGCCATGACGGCTACGAGGTGTTCTGGGAGGACGGCTGGCCCACGGCGGAGATCTGCTCGTGCTGCGGCAACGAGTCCGATGTCGGGGACAACAGCGTCCTGGGACTGCGGGGCTATCGCGGCTACTGGGTGGGGCAGGGCGCCCCGTGGAGCAGTCCGTCGGCGGAGCGCAGGCGCAGGAGCGAGGGCTGGGATCTGCTGCGGCAGCTGGCGAACATTCCACCGCGGGGGCGCTGAGCCGGTCCCCGAAGGCAACGGCCTTCTCCCCTACTCCCGCCCCGACGTCACCACCGCCAGCACTCCCACCAGTACGGCCGTGACCAGCAGCGGGATGCCCAGCCCGTGGTGGAGCACCAGCCACGCGCCGAGCGCGGCGCCCACCACCATCGCGACGACCGCGGCCGAACGGCGGGGAGAGCGTGTCCCCGGCCCGCCGCCCACGCGGGAGTCCGCGGCGAGGCCCGTCAGGGTCATGGTGAGGACGGTGGTCGTGATGTCGGGGACACCGAGTCTGCGGACCGTGGCGTTGCGCAGCCCCATCGCGAAGGCCGTGACCGCGATGAGGGTGTAGACGGTGGCCGTGTCGTCGGGCGCGACGAAGGCGACCGCCGCGGACGCGCCCAGCAGGGCCGCCTCCGCGGCGAGGGTGAGACGGGCCCACCTGCGGCGGGAGCCACGGCCGAGTCGTACGGCGATCCGGCCGCCCGCGGCCGCGCCCACCACGAACGAGGCGAGCGACGTCACGGTGTGCGGCACCGAGAAGCCGGGGGCGCCGGCCGCGGCGAAGCCCAGCACCACCACGTTGCCGGTCATGTTCGCGGTGAAGACGTGGCCGAGGCCGAGATAGCTGACGGCGTCGATCAGACCGCTGACCAGGGTCAGCGCGAGCAGTACCGGCACCAGGCGGAGCCCGCGGTCCTCGGGGGCGGACTCCGTGGGCTCCTCAGTCTCTGTGCTCACCGGCCCAGTGGACCATGAGCGCTCCCTGAACGACGAAGGCGGCGGCCCCCTCGTGGGAGGGGGCCGCCGCCTTCGTACGTCAGTCTGCTGTCAGTCGGCTCAGTACCAGCCGTTGGCCTGCCAGAACGCCCAGGCGCCGGTCGGGCTGCCGTAGCGCTCGTTCATGTACTTCAGGCCCCACTCGATCTGGGTCTCGGCGCTGGTCTTCCAGTCGGAGCCGGCGGAGGCCATCTTGGAGCCCGGCAGGGCCTGGACCAGGCCGTAGGCGCCGGAGGAGGCGTTGGTGGCGTCGACGTCCCAGCCGCTCTCGTGCTCGACGATCTTGCTGAACGCGTTGTACTGGGCGGCGTTCGGGATCATCTGATGAGCGATGGACTTGGCCTCGGCGGCCGAGGAGGTGGTGGCCGCCTGAGCGGGCGCCGCGGTCAGCACCAGACCGGCGGTGGCGGCGGCCATCGCGACGGTGGTGATGGCCTTCTTCGGGGAAGCGATGCGGCGAACGATGCGGGAGACGGACACGGAGAACCTTTTCTTCGGGGACAGGGAGTCGCGGGTATGTCGTGACCGTGTTGAGCGGCTCTGACATGCGTTGGCGCCGAGGCCCGTGGGGCGGGTCGGCGCCGTGCGACGTTGTCCAGATAAACAGGCTCGGAGTGCGTCCGCAATGACCCCTTTTGCTAGTTGTGGTCGTATGTGCGGCGGGAGGGGGTGGTGTGATCTGGCTCTCAAAGCGCAGGTCAGAGGCCGTTATGGCGTGGACATGGCGTCCGAAATGTACTACTAGAGCGGTTAGTTCGTGATGTGGGTCATGTGGGGTGCTTCACCGCTCAACGAGGTTCGAATGTGACCGCGGTCTCGAACGCCGCGCGCCGGGTGGCTCTGCGTAGCGCCCTGAGCACGGCCGGACCGAGCAGGAAGGTCAGGACGACCGTGCACACCGCCCGGCCCAGGTCCCAGCCGAGGGACGTGGCCAGGCAGTAGGCGACGAAACGGGCCAGGTTCTCGGGGACCGGGTCCCCGGGGACGAAGGCGATGTTCGAGGCCAGCGCGCCCATGAAGGGCCAGCCCGCGAGGTTCATCGCCGTGCCGTAGGCGAAGGCCGCCGTGAAGCCGTACAGGGCGAGCAGTCGCAGCTCCGCCCGCCCGCGGACCCGGCCCGGCAGCAGGCCCGCGCCCATCGTGAACCAGCCCATCGCCATCATCTGGAACGGCATCCACGGGCCCACCCCGCCCGTCAGCAGCGCCGAGGCGAACATCGTCGTCGAGCCGAGCGCGAACCCGAACCCGGGGCCGAGCACCCGGCCGCTCAGCACCATCAGGAAGAACATCGGCTCGATCCCGGCGGTCCCGGCGCCGATCGGCCGCAGCGCGGCGCCGGTCGCGGCCAGTACGCCCATCATCGCCACCGCCTTCGGCCCCAGCCCCGCCTCCGAGATCGCCGCCCCGACCACGGCGACCAACAGCAGCAGCAGCCCCGCGAACAGCCACGGCGCGTCCTGCGTGTGCGTCCCGACCTGAGAGGTCGGCGGCGCGAGAAACGGCCACCCGAAGGCGACGACACCGACGGCCCCGGCGAGGGCGAGGGCGGCGATGGAGCGGGGGCCGAGGCGGATGGCCTTCACGGTCTTCACGCGAGGCCCCCCTCGACGCCCGCCTTGAGTGCCTCCCGTACCTGCGCCACGGTGAGCCACTTCTGTGGGGCCAGGATCTTGCTGACCTGGGGGGCGAAGGAGGGGGAGGCCACGATGACGTCCGTTGCCGGGCCGTCCGCGATCACTTCGCCGTCGGCGAGCAGGACGACCCGGTGGGCGATCTCGGCGGCCAGTTCCACGTCGTGCGTGGCCAGCACGATGGCGTGGCCCTCGGCGGCGAGCGCCTTGAGGAGAGTGACCAGCCGGGCCTTCGCCGCGTAGTCCAGACCGCGGGTCGGCTCGTCGAGAAGGAGCAGGGGAGGACGGGCGGTGAGCACGACGGCCAGGGCGAGCGCGAGCCGCTGGCCCTCGGAGAGGTCGCGGGGGTGAGTGTCGTCGCTCACGCCCGGGAGAAGCTCCGAGACGAGGGTGCGGCAGGTGCCGGGGGCGGCGCCCGCGTCGGCGTCGGCGGCGGTGCATTCGGCGGCGACCGTGTCGGTGTAGAGGAGGTCGCGCGGCTCCTGCGGTACGAGGCCCACGCGGCGTACGAGGTCTTTGGGGGCCGTGCGGTGCGGTACGGCTCCGCCTGCCCGCACGGAACCGGAGGAGGGTTCGACGAGGCCGACGAGGGTGTTGAGCAGCGTGGACTTGCCGGCGCCGTTGCGGCCCATGAGGGCGATGGTCTCGCCGGGGGCGATGGTGAGGGTGACGTTCTGGAGGGCTTGGGTGTGGGCTCGGCGGACCGAGAGGGCGTGGACTTCGGCGATGTGGGCGGATGGGGGGAGAGAAGTGGGGGTGCGTGTGAACCAGCGGCGGCGGGTGGGGGCGCCCCATAGCCCGGGGGGTTTGGGCTGTTGGCGGGTGCGGGTTTGTTGCGGCTGGTCGCGCAGTTCCCCGCGCCCCTGAGCTGCGGCTTCTGGACCTGCGTTCAGACGCGCCCGTAGGTCTCCTGCCCTTCGGCGCGCGTCCCTCACTGTCAGGGGAAGGGGGGACCAGCCTGACAGGCGGCCCAGGTCCACCACCGGCGGGTACACCGGCGATACGGCCATGATCTCGGCGGGGGAGCCGAGGATCGGGGGCGTGCCCGGGCCCGGCAGGAGGGCGACCTGGTCGGCGTACTGGATGACCCGCTCCAGGCGGTGCTCGGCCATCAGGACCGTCGTCCCCAGATCGTGGACCAGGCGCTGGATGACCGCGAGGACCTCCTCCGCGGCGGCCGGGTCCAGCGCGGAGGTCGGTTCGTCGAGGACGAGGACCTTGGGGTGCGGGGTGAGGACCGAGCCGATCGCCACGCGCTGCTGCTGGCCGCCGGAGAGGGTGGTGATGGGGCGGTCGCGGAGGTCGGTCAGACCCAGGAGGTCCAGGGTCTCCTCCACACGGCGGCGCATCACGTCCGGTGCGAGGCCCAACGACTCCATGCCGTAGGCGAGTTCGTCCTCGACCGTGTCCGTCACGAAGTGGGACAGCGGGTCCTGGCCCACCGTCCCCACCACGTCGGCGAGTTCACGCGGCTTGTGCGTACGGGTGTCACGGCCGGCCACCGTGACGCGGCCGCGCAGGGTGCCGCCGGTGAAGTGCGGGACGAGACCGCAGACGGAGTTGAGGACGGTCGACTTGCCGGTGCCGGACGGCCCCACGAGCAGGACGAGTTCACCCTCGGGGACCTCGAAGTCCACGCCCCGGACGGTCGGTTCGGCCGCCCCGTCGTACGTCACGGAGACATCCTCGAAGCGGATCACGACGGCTCCTCGTGGGGGACGCGGGGGACGTTCGGGGCGATGAAGGCCGGGAGCAGTCCGACGAGGATCGCAGCCGCTGGCCAGAGGGGCAGGGTGGGGGCCACCGGCGGGATCACACCGGGGTGCAGGGCGGCGGGGTCCGTCGCGGCGGCGAGGGCCAGCGCCACCGCCACCACCGCGCCGGAACCGGCGACGAGCAGCGCGCGCGCGTTCCAGCGGTCCGGGCGGTAGCGGGTGCGCGGGGTGCGCCGCCCGCCGAGGCGCAGGCCGGCGAGGGCGGCGACCGCTCCTCCGAGGAGCACGGGCATGCCGTACGTGCCGCCTTCGGCGGTGAGCAGGCCGTACGTTCCCGCGCAGATGCCGAGCAGACCGCCGAGGGTGAGCGCGGTCGTCGTACGGCGGACACGGGACGGGACGTCGGCGGTACGGCCGTACCCGCGCGCGTCCATCGCGGCGGCGAGGGCGACGGAACGCTCGAGGGCGCCCTCCAGGACCGGGAGTCCCACGTGCAGCAGACCCCGGATGCCCTTGTCCGGACGGCCGCGCAGCCGGCGGGCGGCGCGTACGCGCTGGACGTCGGCGATGAAGTGGGGCGCGAAGGTGAGGGCGACGACGACCGCCACGCCGATCTCGTAGAGGGCGCCCGGCAGGGACTTGAGGAGCCGGCTCGGGTTCGCGAGGGCGTTCGCAGCGCCCACGCAGATGAGGAGGGTGGCCAGCTTCAGTCCGTCGTAGAACGCGAAGAGGAGCGTCTCGCCGGTGACCTTGCCGCCGAGCCGGATGCCCTGCGCCCAGTCGGGGAGGGGGAGTTCGGGGAGGGTGACGATCACATGGGTGCCGGGGAGGGGGGAGCCGAGGGTGACGGCGAAGACGAGGCGGATGAGGAGGACGGCGAGGGCGAGCTTGACGAAGGCGGAGTAGGAGCGGGACCAGGGGGCGTCGGGGCGACAGGTCATCACGACGTAGGCGGAAGTGGCGATGAGGAGGGCGTGCAGGAGGGGGTTGGTGGTGCGGGTGGCCGCGACACCGAGGGAGAGGGCCCAGAGCCACCAGGCGGCGGGATGCAGGTTCCGCGGCCGCGCAAGGTCAGCGCGCATTCCTGCGCCGCCTCGCCTGCCACACCGCCGCCGCGCCCAGGGCCGCCACGGCGGCCGCCCCCGCGAACAGGCCCACCGAGGGGCCGCTGTCGGAGTCCTTCTTCCCTGCGGCCGTCGTCTGGCTGGACGTCGGCTTCCTCCCTCCCGCCACCTGCTCCCCGCACCCCGTCTCCGGATACCCGGCGATGGCACACAGCAGCGCGTTCGTGCCGTACCGCAACGGCTTCGCCACCGTCGCCAACGCCTCCGCCGTCGTCGCGTCCTGCGACACCACCGCGCAGGCGGTACGTGTCGCGGGCGGGGTCTCGCCGGAGGGCGCGTCCTGTGCCGTCCCGAAGTCGACGACCAGCGCCACCCGCTTCTTGCCTTCCGCCGCCGGGGTCTTGCCACAGATCGTCGCGAAGGACGCCGTGCCACGGGGCTTCGTCGCGTCCGCGGAGTCCTCACTGACGGCGAAACGGAACCCCTGCACGTCGCCGTCGGCGGGGACGGCGGTGGCGGGGCCCTGCGTGGCGTAGGTCCAGGCGGTACCGGTGCGGTCCCAGAAGGACCAGTAGCGGTAGCCGGCGGCGTGGGCGGCCTGGGTCGCGCCGGTCAGGAGGACCAGGGCGGCCAGCAGCGGTGCGAGGGCTCGGCGGATCACGGCTGCTGCTTCTTCTTGCGGCCGCTGATCAGGAAACCGACACCGATGCCGCCGACGAGGCCGACCCCGACGACCCACCAGACGCTGACGCCCTCGTCGTCCTTCTCGGCCGCCTCGTCGTCCGCCCCCGGGGACGCGCTCTCGGCGGCGGAGGGCACCTTCTCGGGCGTGGGGCCGGTCGCGTTGAGCAGCTTCACCAGGTCCTGGCCGCCGAAGTCCCGTGCGTCGAAGGCGTCCGCCTCGGCGGCGAGGATCAGCTGCGCGTACGCGGCCGGACCGCTCTGCTGGGCCCACTGCTCGAAGTTGGCCTCCAGCCAGCGCACGCTGTCGGCCGCCTTGTCACCCTGTCCGGCGGTGGCGAGGGCGAGGACCGCGTCGGCGGTGTTGCCGTAGTCGGGCTGGTCCTCGGAGCCGGGCAGCGCCGATGTGAGGTGCCCGTCCTTGGCCAGGGCCTTGACGAGGTAGGCGGCACCGTTCTCCGCGCCCTGCTCCGGGTCGGTGGCGTCCTTGCAGGTCAGGGTGGTGCCGGTGGGCTTCTCGGGCGCCCCGGCCAGTCCCTTGCCCAGCGCGCCCACCACGGCCGCCGCCGTCGCGTCCGCGTTGGCCGCGAGCTTGCCCTTCTTGTCCGGCTGGTAGGCGAAGGCGCCCCCGCCGTCCCCGGCGCAGGGCAGGGCGAACGTCAGCAGGGCGTCGTACGGGGACTTGCCGCCCTGCACGACAGCGGCAGGCTTCTCGCCGGCCGCCGTGAGCGCGCCGATGACCACGGACGTGGAGTTCGCGTCGCTGGCCCCGCCCGGGGTGTAGCCCCAGCCGCCGTCCTTGTTCTGCACCGACTTCAACCAGGTGACCGCCTTGCCCGTCGCGGTGTCGTGCCCGCCGAGCGCGGCCAGGGCCTGGACGGCGGCGGCCGTGCTGTTGGTGTCGATCAGGAGCGCCGGGGCACAGGCCTTGGCGGTGTCGGCGCGGAAGGGGGCGAAGGCGCCGTTCGCGCACTGCTGGCCGGTCAGCCAGTCCACCGCTCCGGCGGCCGGTACGACACCCACCGTGTCCTGCGCGAGCAGGGCGAGCGACTGCCGCCACACCCCGTCGTACGTCGGATCCCCACCCCCGTACAACCCCTCCGGTATCACCACCGACGGCGACGGGGAAGGACTCGCGGCGACGGCCGGCGCGGCCGTCCCGATCACTGCGGTGGCGGCCAGGACCGCGGCGCTGCGGCGGACGTTCATGATCGGCGGGTGCCTCTCCCTGCGAGGGAGCCAGGCAGCACGGGACATCCCGGCGGCTCGGCTCCGTATACCTCGACGGTGCCGCGCACCGGCCGGTTGCCGGTGCACGTGAGCCGGTCACAAGTACCGACACGGGGCGATCCGGCTCGCCGCCCCCGGCAGGAGACGGCTCACGGTTGCGGGTCAGCGCCGGAATTGCACCGGCTTCCCCCCGTACGGGTGTGATGACGACCCGGCCACTCTACCGGCCCGTAGGAAAGCCCCTGGGGGGTGGCTGTGAGCCCGGTAGGTTCCCGGCATGGGGATCATCACGGGGAGACTGATCGGCTCGGGGCGGGCCTCGGACGTGTACGAGATCGACGACGCGTGGGTGCTGCGGCGCGCTCGGGACGCCTACAGCGACGCGCTCGTCGAGGCGGCCGTCATGGAGCGGGTGCGCGGGCACGGGTATCCGGTGCCGCGGGTGCGCGTCGAGGACTGCTCGTCCACCGAGCTGGTGATGGAGCGGCTGCACGGGCCGACGATGCTGGGGGCCTTCGCCGCCGGACGGATCGACGCGCGGGAGGCCGGGCACGTACTGGCCCGTCTCCTGCGGCAGCTGCACGCCCTGCCCGGCCGTGTCGTCCACCTCGACCTGCACCCGGACAACGTCATGCTCACCCCCGCCGGGCCCTATGTCATCGACTGGGCCAACGCCGAGGAGGGCGACCCCGGTCTCGACTGGGGTATGTCGGCGGTGATCCTCGCCCAGGTCGCGGTGGGGGAGGAGGCGTTCGCCGAACCGGCGCGCGCGATGCTGGCCACGCTGCTCGCCGATCCGTCGTCCTTGACCGACGACGGGCTGGCGGAGGCGCGGCGCCGACGGGCGGTCAATCCGACGATGAGCCGGCGGGAGGTCGAACTCCTTGGGGACGCCGAGGACTTGATCCGGTCACTGATCTGATCGGGTTCGTTCGTCAAGTGGCGCGACACGGCCGCTTCCGGTGATCACTCCGTCCGGTTCGGTCGGACGGAGTGGGCGGGTGGCGCCACGGTCAGACTGTTGCCGTGCCCAGCGAGAAGACTCTCCTCGGGAACCTGCCGCCCGATCCCCGCGGCTTCGTCGGACGACAGGACGAACTCGGCTGGCTCGCTGAGAAGTTGGAGCCCGGTGGCGGCACTCGTCTGGTGACCCTCGTCGGTGTGGGAGGGGTGGGCAAGACGCGGTTGGCGCTGCGGGCGGCGGAGCGGGTGGGGGCGGTGTACCCCGACGGGGTGTGGCTGGTGGAGCTGTCGCCGGTGAGGGCGGCGGGCCAGGTGCCGCTCGCGGTCATGGAGGCGGTGCGGCTGTCCGACCAGTCGGCCGGGTCGGTGGCCGGGGCTCTCGGCGACTGGATGGCGGACAAGCGGCTGCTGCTGATCCTCGACACCTGCGAGCACCTGCTGGCGGACTGCGCGGTGTTGGTGGCAGACCTGCTCGCCGGCGCAGCCGGGCTGCACGTCCTCGTCACCAGCCGTGAGCCGCTGGACCTGCCGGGGGAGCGGACGCTGGAGGTCGACCCGTTGCGGGTGACGGACGCCGAGACCCTGTTCGTCCAGCGCGCGGGCCTCGTCCTCGACACCACCGCACGGCGCCAGGTGGCCGACATCTGCCGCAGCCTCGACGGCATTCCGCTCGCCATCGAACTGGCCGTCGCCCGGCTGGCGCTGTACTCATTGGACAAGCTCCATGAGTTGCTCTCCGACCGGCTGCGCTCCCGCTTCGACGTGCTCACCCGGGACGAACGAAGTGTGGACGGTCCGCCCCGCCACTGGACGCTGCGGACCACGATCGGCTGGAGCCATGAGCTGTGCGCCCCGCTGGAACGCCTGCTGTGGGCACGGCTGTCGGTGTTCGCGGACACGTTCACCGTTGCTGCCGCGACCTGGGTCTGCGCGGGCGGCCCGCTGCGGGCCGACCGGGTCGCGGAGGTGTTGATGCACCTGGTCCGGCAGTCGATCGTGCTGCGCCATCCGACGGACCTGGACCGCTTTCGGCTCCTCGACACGGTGCGTGAGTACGGCGCCGACTGGCTGCGGGAGCTGGGCGAGGGGGACGCCGTACGGCTGCGGCACCGGGACCACTACCGGCGGTTCGCCCGGGAGGCGTGCGCGGACTGGAACACCAGCCGTCAGGTGGCCTGGTGCGAGCGGGTCCTCGCCGAGCACGCCAACCTGCGGGCCGCCATGGACCGCGCACTGGAGGAACCCGCCGGTCGCGCCGCGCTGGAGATGGCCGGAACCATCGGGTTCCTGTGGCGGCACTGCGGCATGATGCGCGACGCCGCCCGCTGCCTCGACCTGGTCCTCGCCGCCGAGCACGAACCCGGAGCGGACCTCGTGCGGGCACTGTGGTCGCGTTCGGCGGTGGCGATCAACCAGGGCGACCTGGACCCCGCGTGCCGGTGGGCGACGCGCTGCGCCGACGCGGCACGGGAGCAGGGCGATCCCACCACGATCGCGGCCACGGCCTACGTCACCGGCAGCACGGCGGTCCTCACCGGCCGCACGGCCGAGGCGATCGACCTGCTGTCGGCCGCCCCTCGGCTGCCGCTCGGGGCGGACTGGCAGGGGTCGGCACAGCTCCAGATCCGTATGGCGCTGTGCTTCGCGCACTTGCTGACCGGCGCGATCGACGAGGCGCGCGAGGTGGCCGAGCAGGCTCGTGCGGACAGCGTTCGATGTGGAGAGCAGTGGGGGAGGCCTGTCATCGACGGTCTCATCGCCCAGACCGACTTGGCGCGTGGGGATGTCGAGGCGGCACAGGCCAACGCCCGGGCCGGGGTGGTCGGGAGCCGGCTGACGCACAACACCGTGGGCACGGCCCTCACCTTCGACTGGCTGGTCGCCGCCGTGGTCGCGGGCGGCGACAGCCGACGCGCCGCCGGCCTGGAGGGCATCAGCCGGCGCCTCTGGGAACGCGTCGGGCGTGCCCAGGTGAACTCGCCCCACCTCATCGCCGCCCGCGAGGCCCGCGAACGCCTCCTCCGCGACCGCCTCGGCGACCAGCTGTACGAGGAGGCGTACGCGCAGGGCATGGCGATGCCGTACGACGAAGGCCTCGACTACGCGCTCAGCTGAGGCGTCGGCCCCCCGAACGGCAGATGCAACGCCCGCGACGCCAGCAGCCAACTCCCGTCGGCCGAACGCCGGAACGTGTCCTCGTAGTGCCCGACCTGGACCGGCGCCCCCGGCGGCACGATCCCGCCGTGGAACCCGTCGACCCGGTACGTGGTGAAGTACGAGGTCGCCGTCGCCGTCGCCGTGTCCGAGGAGGCCACCGTGACCAGGACGTTGGACATCACCCGCCGCGACAACCGGTCCTCGGGCCGGGACCCGAAGTACTCCCGCAGCGCCTCGCGCCCGTCGAACCGCCGCCCGTCGCCCGGCGCGGGCCACTCCCAGCTGCCGTCCTCGGTGAACAGTTCGGCCACGGAGCCCGGGTCCCCGATGTCGAGCCGACGGACGAAGTCGAGGATGAGCCGTTCGCAGGCGCGCTCGGCGAGGAGTTGCTCCAGAGGGTCCATGGACCAGTGGTACCAGGGGCGGATCATGACCCGCGACCCGGGTCACACCGCGACGTAGGTCACCGGCTCACTCCCGGCCACGGCCTCCGCCCGCCCCAACTTCACCAGGCGCCGCAGGTGCGCCTCGGCCTCCGAGACCGCGATGGTGCGTGATCCGTAGGGGATTTGGTCCCACGGACGGTTCCACTCCATGCGCTCGGCGAGCTGCCACGGGGTGAGGGGTTCGACCAGCAGCGTCAGCAGGTCGGTGAGGCGTTCCTCGTGGTGCGTGAGCAACTCCCGTACGCGGGAGGCCGCGTCGGTGAAGACGTGCTGGTGGGCGGGGAGGACCTCGGCGGGGGCGAGACGGCCGACGCGTTCGAGGGAGTCGAGGTAGTCGCCGAGCGGGTCGGTGACGGTGGCGTCGTCCGGGTCCTCGTACAGGCCGATGTGCGGGGTGATCTCGGGGAGCAGGTGGTCGCCGGAGAACAGGCGTCCGTTGCCCGGGAGCCGGGCGGGGTGGGTCTCCTCCAGGTGGAGGCAGACGTGGCCCGGTGTGTGGCCCGGCGTCCAGATCGCGCGCAGACGGCGGCCCGCCAGGTCGAGGAGTTCGCCGGGGACGATCTCACGGTCGGGGACGGCGGGGGAGAAGCCGGGGAGCTTCCGGGAGCGGGCGGTGCGCAGGGGCGCCACATGGGACTCCGGGGCGCCGGCCGCCTCCAGCTTGGCCGTCATATAGGAGAACCAGCGCTCCGAGCGGGTCTCGCGGGTGCGGCGGACGATCGCCGCGTCCGCCGCGTGCATCGCGATCCAGGCGCCGGAGGCCTCGCGGACCTTGCCCGACAGACCGTGGTGGTCGGGGTGGTGATGGGTGATCACCACGCCGTGGACCTCGGTCGCCGAGGTGCCGCAGGCCCGCAGCCCTTCGGCGAGCGTGTCCCAGGACTCCGGGTCGTCCCAGCCGGTGTCGACCAGCACCGGACCGCGGTCGGTGTCGACGACGTACACCAGCGTGAAGCCCAGCGGGTTGTCGGGGATGGGGACCCGGATCGACCGGACGCCTCCGCCGTGGTCGCCGACCTGTGGCATGAGCTGAGTCATGGGCTCCCCCTGTCGCCGCGTTCTCGCCACTATAACTAGAACGCGTTTCGATGGGAGCCCAAGTCACCCTTCAGCCTCGGCGCAGCTGTGAGCTCTGTGGACTCCTCCGAAGGGAACTGGTATCAGTTCCCGTATCTGATGAACCGTCAGAGTCAGTCCCGGGGAGGCAGTCGCCATGACCGAGCTCGTGGAACACGGACAGCTGTTCATCGGCGGGGAGTTGACCGACCCCCTGGGCAAGGACGTCATCGAGGTGATCTCCCCGCACACCGAGGAGGTCATCGGAAGGGTGCCGCACGCCTCGGCCGAGGACGTGGACCGGGCGGTCGCCGCGGCGCGCAAGGCGTTCGAGGAGGGACCCTGGCCGCGGATGACGCTCGACGAGCGCATCGAGGTCGTCTCCCGTATCAAGGACGGCATCCTCACCCGGCACGAGGAGATCGCCCGCGTGATCTCCTCCGAGAACGGCTCGCCGTACTCCTGGAGCGTCCTCGCGCAGGCGCTCGGCGCGATGATGGTGTGGGACGCGGCGATCACGGTCGCACGGAACTTCACGTACGAGGAGCAGCGCGACGGCGTCCTCGGCAAGATCCTGGTCCGGCGCGAGCCGGTCGGTGTCGTGGCGGCCGTGGTCCCGTGGAACGTCCCGCAGTTCGTCGCCGCCGCCAAGCTCGCGCCCGCGCTGCTCACCGGCTGCACGGTGGTGCTGAAGCCGTCGCCCGAGTCGCCGCTGGACGCGTACATCCTCGCCGAGATCACCCGCGAGGCCGGGCTGCCGGAAGGTGTGCTGTCGATCCTGCCCGCCGACCGGGAGGTCAGCGAATACCTGGTCGGGCACCCGGGCGTGGACAAGGTCTCCTTCACCGGGTCGGTGGCGGCCGGCAAGCGCGTGATGGAGGTGGCGTCGCGCAATCTGACGCGCGTGACACTGGAGTTGGGCGGCAAGTCGGCGGCGGTCGTCCTGCCGGACGCGGACATCGAGACGTCCGTCCCCGGGATCGTGTCGGCGGCCTGGATGAACAACGGCCAGGCGTGCGTGGCCCAGACCCGCATCCTCCTGCCGCGCTCGCGCTACGACGAGTTCGCGGACGCCTTCGCCGCCGCTGCGAGCGCCCTGGTCGTCGGCGACCCGCTGGACCCCGCGACGCAGGTGGGCCCGCTGGTGGCGCGGCGCCAGCAGCGCAGGAACCTCGACTACATCCGCATCGGCCAGGAGGAGGGCGCCAAGATCCTCACGGGCGGCGGCCGCCCGCCGGGCCTGGACCGCGGCTGGTACGTGGAGCCCACCCTCTTCGGCGACGTCGACAACTCCATGCGGATCGCCCGCGAGGAGATCTTCGGCCCGGTCATCTGCCTCCTTCCCTACGGCGACGAGTCCGAGGCCCTGAAGATCGCCAACGACTCCGACTACGGCCTCTCCGGCAGCGTCTGGACGGCCGACGTGGCGCACGGCATCGACATCGCCCGCCAGGTCCGTACGGGCACCTACTCCGTGAACACCTTCAGCCTCGACATGCTGGGCCCGTTCGGCGGCTACAAGAACTCCGGTCTGGGGCGGGAGTTCGGCCCCGAGGGCTTCGGCGAGTACCTGGAGCACAAGATGATCCACCTCCCGGCCGGCTGGGAGGGATGACCGGCCATGGGTGACCGCTGGCAGGTCGAGGTCGACCGCTCCATCTGCATCGGCTCGGCCCAGTGCATCCACCACGCCCCCGACGGCTTCCACCTCGACACCGGCCGCCAGTCCCACCCCGTCGAACCGGAGACGGACGCCAACGAGAAGGTCCTGGCGGCCGCGGAGAGCTGCCCGGTGGAGGCGATCATGATCACGCTGCTGGGAAGCGGGGAGCCGGTGTTCCCGCCGGAGGAGTAGGGGCTTACGCTCCAGCGGTCGTCACAGGACCGAACCGGGCAGGGGAACGTGCACAAGAGCGAGGCCAGGCAGCTGATCGAGCAGGCGTACCAGGCCTGGGACGCCGAGGCGTGGCTGCGCGCCGCCGAGCTCTTCGAGCAGGTGCTCGCCCATTTCCCGGACGAGGAGCCGAGCGCGGAGTGGTGGTACGACGCCGCGCTCGCCCACAAGTTCCTGCGCAACTGGCAGAAGGCGTACGAGCTGGGGCGCGAGGCCGCCGCCCGCGCCCCGCGCGGTGAGGGCGAACCGGCGTTCTGGAACCTCGGGATCGCGGCGACGATCCTGCGGGAGTGGGCGACGGCACGGGACGCCTGGGCCGGATTCGGCATCGAACTCCCCGACGGGGAGGGCGAGATCGAGGCCCGCCTCGGGAACGCGTGTGTACGCCTCGACACCGGCGGACAGCAGGAGGTCGTGTGGATCGAACGGCTCTGCCCGACGCGCGGCCGGGTGGTCAACGTGCCCGTCACCGGAGGGCGGCGGTACGGCGAGATCGTCGTCCACGACGGCGTGCCGAACGGCGAGCGGATCGTCGACGGCACGACGTACCCCGTCTTCGACGAGCTGCTGCTCTTCGAGGCCTCCGAGGTGCCCACCCTGGAGGTCACGGTGAACGCGGGCGAGCGGGCCGACCTGGAGGCGCTCCTCGTCCTGTTCGCCGAGCACGGCTACGGCGCCGAGCCCGCCAGCTCCGTACGCATGCTGTGCGCGTGCTGCAGCGAGGGCACGCACCAGCAGGAGCGGAGTGCCGAGGCGGGTGCCCAGTCGGTCTCGCTGGCCGCCCCGCCGGAGGAGGCACGGCGGTTGCTGGAGCTGTGGGCCGGGGAGGCCCTGATCGGGCGGAGCTGGAGCAGGCTGGAGCCGGTGGGCTAGTTCTCCGGTGCCGTCAGGTCGATCAGCTTGCACACCGTCTCGATGTCGATCTTCACCTGGGCGATCGAGGCGCGGCCCGAGAGCCAGGTGATCAGGGCCGAGTGCCAGGTGTGCTCGATGACGCGGACCGCGGAGAGCTGAACCGGGGTCGGGTCCTCGATGCCCATCGCGTCCAGGATGATCACCGTGGTCTGGCGGGAGACCTGGTCGACCTCGGGGGAGACGCTGCGGTCGGCGAAGGTGAGGGCGCGGACCATCGCGTCGGCCAGGTGGGGCTCGCGCTGGAGTGCGCGGAACGCGCGCATCAGGGTCTCCGCCACCCGCTCGGCCGCCGTCTCGCCCTGCGGCGGCTTCTTCCGCAGGGTGCCGTGCATGTGCTCCAGCTGGTCCTGCATCGTGGCGACCAGCAGATGGATCTTGGACGGGAAGTAGCGGTAGAGCGTGCCCAGCGCCACCTGCGAGGACTCCGCGACCTCCCGCATCTGCACCGCGTCGAAACCGCCCCGGCTCGCCAGCTGCGCGCTCGCGTGCAGGATGCGGCGACGACGGGCCTCCTGCCGCTCCGTGAGGGGCGCAGAGGCGGGGCGCTGGGTGATGGCTTCCGCAGGCATGGGTCCCGTCCGTGACAGTCGGTGAGGGCGAGTGATCACACAGCATGTCAGGGGTGTCAGTGGTGGCGTGAATCACCTGATCCACTGCTCACAGTGCCCCTACCTGCCGGTAGATTCAGAGCCTCTTGAACGATCAAGTCTGAAACTTGTTCTAGATTAGCGTCCCGGCGTAATCTCGCGGGAAACAGCAGGGAGAAGGGGGCCCGGAGTGACCGCTGAGGCCAGTCGGGCGGCGGGTTCCCAGGAGGACCCGGCCGCGGACGGCGAGCGACCGCTCAACATCGCACTCCTCACCTACAAGGGAAACCCGTTCTGCGGCGGCCAGGGCGTCTACGTCCGCCACCTCTCCCGCGAACTGGCCCGCCTCGGCCACCACGTCGAGGTCATCGGCTCCCAGCCCTATCCCGTCCTCGACGAGGGCGACGACATCGACGGCCGACTGAGCCTCACGGAGCTGCCGAGCCTCGACCTGTACCGGTCCCCGGACCCCTTTCGCACCCCCAAGCGCGACGAGTACCGCGACTGGATCGACGCCCTCGAAGTGGCGACCATGTGGACCGGCGGCTTCCCCGAGCCGCTGACGTTCTCCCTGCGCGCCCGCCGCCATCTGCGCGCCCGGCGCGGCGAGTTCGACGTCGTGCACGACAACCAGACGCTGGGATACGGCCTCCTGGGCGACATCGGCGCCCCCCTGGTCACGACGATCCACCACCCCATCACCGTGGACCGCCAGTTGGAGCTGGACGCTGCCGAGAGCTGGGGCCAACGCCTGGCCAAGCGGCGCTGGTACGCCTTCACCCGCATGCAGAAGCGCGCGGCACGCAGGCTCCCGTCGGTCCTCACCGTCTCCGGCACCTCCCGCCAGGAGATCGTCGACCACCTCGGCGTCCGTGACGACCGCATCCACGTCGTCCACATCGGCGCCGACACCGACCTTTTCTCGCCGGATCCCACGGTGGCCGTGGTTCCCGGCCGGATCGTCACCACGTCCAGCGCCGACGTCCCGCTCAAGGGCCTGATCTTCCTGGTCGAGGCCCTCGCGAAGGTCCGCACCGAGCACCCCGACGCCCACCTCGTCGTCGTCGGCAAGCGCGCCGAGGACGGCCCCGTCGCCCAGGCCATCGAGCGCTACGGCCTCGAAGGCGCCATCCGCTTCGTCAAGGGCATCACCGACGCCGAACTGGTCGACCTGGTCCGCTCGGCCGAGGTCGCCTGCGTGCCGTCCCTCTACGAGGGCTTCTCCCTCCCCGCGGCGGAGGCCATGGCCACCGGCACACCGCTGGTCGCGACGACCGGCGGCGCGATCCCGGAGGTCGCGGGCCGCGACGGGGAGACCTGTCTGGCCGTACCGCCGGGGGACTCCGGGGCCCTCGCGACCGCCCTGAGTCGACTGCTCGGCGACCGTGACCTCAGGGCGCGGCTCGGACTCGCGGGACGTGAGCGGGTACTGGCGCGGTTCACCTGGGCCCGGGCCGCCGAGGGAACGGCGGCCCGGTACCGCGAGGCGATGGCCCTCCCGCCCGCGGCCACGCACGCCGGCCGCGTCGCACCCGCGGCCGAAGAAGTTGTTGACGTTGTATCCGATCGCGAAAGCAGGGCCACGTGCTGACCGTCGACTTCTCCCGGTTCCCGCTAGCCCCGGGCGACCGCGTCCTGGACCTCGGCTGCGGAGCCGGCCGGCACGCGTTCGAGTGCTACCGGCGCGGCGCGCAGGTCGTGGCGCTGGACCAGAACGCCGAGGAGATCCGCGAGGTCGCCAAGTGGTTCGCGGCGATGAAGGAGGCCGGCGAGGCCCCCGAGGGCGCGACGGCCACCGCGATGGAGGGCGACGCCCTGGCGCTGCCGTTCCCCGACGAGTCCTTCGACGTCGTGATCATCTCCGAGGTCATGGAGCACATCCCGGACGACAAGGGCGTACTCGCCGAGATGGTCCGGGTGCTGAGGCCCGGCGGCCGGATCGCCATCACCGTCCCGCGCTACGGCCCCGAGAAGGTCTGCTGGACCCTGTCCGACGCCTACCACGAGGTCGAGGGCGGCCACATCCGCATCTACAAGGCGGACGAGCTCCTCGCGAAGATCCGCGAGGCCGGCCTCAAGCCGTACGGCACCCACCACGCGCATGCCCTGCACTCGCCGTACTGGTGGCTGAAGTGCGCGTTCGGCGTCGACAACGACAAGGCGCTGCCGGTGAAGGCGTACCACAAGCTGCTGGTCTGGGACATCATGAAGAAGCCGCTGGCGACGAGGGTCGCCGAGCAGGCCCTCAACCCCTTGATCGGCAAGAGCTTCGTGGCGTACGCGACCAAGCCGCACCTGCCTTCCGTGGATGCTCGGTGACCACTCCCCGCACCGAACACCTCGTCCTGTCCGGGGTCCTCACCGCCGAGCAGGCCGCCGCGACCGTCTCCGGCGTCCTCGCCGTGCAGCGCGAGGACGGGGCGATCCCGTGGTTCCGCGGTCACCATCTCGACCCCTGGGACCACACCGAGGCCGCGATGGCCCTGGACGCGGCGGGCGAGCACGAGGCCGCCGAGCGGGCGTACGACTGGCTGGTCCGGCACCAGAACGAGGACGGTTCCTGGTACGCGGCCTACCAGGACGGGGCGTTCGACGACGTCACCGACCGGGGCCGGGAGACGAACTTCGTCGCCTACATAGCCGTAGGCGTGTGGCACCACTACCTCTCGACGGGCGACGACACCTTCCTCGACCGCATGTGGCCGACGGTCCACTCGGCGGTGGAATACGTCCTGCGGCTCCAGCAGCCCGGCGGCCAGATCGGCTGGAAGGGCGAGGACGACGGCACGTTCACCACGGACGCGCTGCTGACGGGTTCCTCGTCCATCCACCACGCCCTGCGGTGTGCGCTCGCGATCGCGGAACAGTGCGAAGAGCCGCAGCCGGACTGGGAGTTGGCGCTGGGCATGCTGCGGCACGCCATCCGCCGCCACCCCGAGCGGTTCCTGGACAAGGACCGCTACTCCATGGACTGGTACTACCCGATCCTGGGCGGCGCGCTCACGGATGCGGAGGCCAAGTCCCGTATGGAGACGGACTGGGACCGGTTCGTCGTACCCGGGCTCGGGGTGCGGTGCGTCGTCCCCAACCCGTGGGTGACGGGAGGCGAATCCGCCGAACTCGCCCTCGCGCTCTGGGCGATGGGCGAGTCCGACCGAGCGCTGGACATTCTCCAGTCGATCCAGCATCTGCGGGATCCGGAGAGCGGGCTGTACTGGACCGGGTACGTCTTCGACGACGGCGCCATCTGGCCCCAGGAGCTGACCACTTGGACGGCCGGGTCGCTGCTTCTGGCGGTCGCCGCGCTGGGTGGTCATGAGGCTACGTGCGCCGTGTTCGGCGGGGACCGTCTGCCGAGCGGGTTGGACCCGGACTGCTGCGCCTGAGAGCTCGGGTGGTTCGGGCGCGGGGCGGGGCGAGGGTTCGTGGTGGCTTGTCGCGCAGTTCCCCGCGCCCCTAAGTCGCTTCAGTGGCGGTGGACTCGATTCGCGATCGCGTGTCCGATGAACAGGTAGACCACTGCCGCCAAGCCGTACCCAGCCACCACCCTTGCCCACGCCTCGTCGAACGTGAACAGGTCGTGGCTCCAGCCCGCCAGCCAGCGAGCCGCGTCGTGGATGAACTGCACGAAGTCGTTCGCGCGGTTCGCGTCCAGCAGGTACATCACGATCCAGAGGCCCAGGATGAGGGCCATGATGTCGGCGACGATCGCTATGACCGTGCCGGCCGAGTTGGCACCGCTATATCGAGAGGACATAACCATCGGGTTGCCGCTCATTCCTGTATGAAACCCGAACGGGTTCGACGTACCGGTGGATCGTGAAGCCGTGACAGGCGGGGAAGTTCGAGAGCGGCGCGGACGGCAGGAAGCCGGCGTTGGTCAAGGCCGGCCTCGCCGGGACCTTCGCCTGCAACCGCCTCAAGGCCGCCGCCCACAACGCCGGGGGCGACCCCACCCTCGCCAAGGCGTCGCGCCCTCACTGCTGGCATCTTCGACGACGTCATCAACCAGGTGCAGGATGCCGCGAATTGCGCGGGCGCGGAGGTCACGGAAAAAGTGCCGTCGGCGTCCGAGCTCACGGGTTGAGCTCGGCCAGCACCCGCAGCGACTCCCGGTCCGGTGACAGCGCCAGGAGGTCCGTCACCGGGCCCTTGCGCCACAACTCCAGGCGTTCGGCGATGCGTTCGCGAGGGCCGACGAGGGAGATCTCGTCGGCGAAGGCGTCGGGGACCGCCAGCACCGCCTCCTCGCGGCGGCCTTCGAGGAAGAGGCGCTGGATGCGGCGGGCCTCCTCCTCGTATCCCATGCGTGCCATCAGATCGGCGTGGAAGTTGCGGGCCGCGTGGCCCATGCCGCCGATGTAGAAGCCGAGCATGGTCTTCACGGGGAGCAGGCCCTCGCGTACGTCGTCGCAGACCCGGACCTGGGCCATGGGGGCGACCAGGAAGCCCTCCGGGGCGTCGGAGAGGGAGGCCTCGTAGACCTCGGGGCGGGTGGGGGACCAGTAGAGGGGGAGCCAGCCGTCGGCGATGCGGGTCGTCTGGGCGACGTTCTTCGGGCCCTCGGCGCCGAGGAGGATCGGGAGATCGGGGCGCAGGGGGTGGGTTATCGGCTTCAGGGGCTTGCCCAGGCCGGTCGCGTCCGGACCCGTGTAGGGGTGGGAGTGGAAGCGGCCGGCGAGTTCGACGGGGGCCTCGCGCCTGAGGACCTGGCGTACGACGTCGACGTACTCGCGCGTCGCGGTCAGCGGTGACTTCGGGAACGGGCGGCCGTACCAGCCCTCGACGACCTGTGGGCCGGAGAGTCCCAGGCCGAGCATCATGCGGCCCCCGGAGAGGTGGTCCAGGGTGAGGGCGTGCATCGCCGTCGTGGCCGGGGAGCGGGCCGCCATCTGGGCAACCGCCGTGCCCAGCTTGATCCTTGAGGTCTGGGCCGCGATCCAGGTCAGGGGCGTGAAGACATCCGAGCCCCAGGACTCGGCCGTCCACACGGAGTCGTAACCGAGCCGCTCCGCCTCCTGCGCCAGCGGTACGTGGTCGGGATTGGGGCCGCGACCCCAGTAGCCGAGTGCGAGACCGAGCCGCATAGCCGCCTCCTGACGGTGTGTCAGTTCACCGGTCGAGGGAGGTGACTGTACGACAACGGCCCCCCGCCCGGAAGGGCGAGGGGCCGTGCGTTGATGTCGCTTCGGGATCAGCCGCGCTGGATGCCCGAGGTGTCCTGCAGCACGCCGCGACGGCCGTCCTGCGTCTGCGCGACCAGGTTCGCGCCGCGCTGCTCGACGGCCAGGTACCAGGTGCCCGGGGCGAGTTCGGCGATCGGCGACTGCGAGCCGTCCTCAGCGAAGAGAGGGCGTGCCACCGGCACCGCGAACCAGAACGGGGAGAAGTCCCCGGCCGGCTGGGGCGCCTGAGGCTGCGGCTGGCTCGGACCGGGCTGCGGCTGGCCGCCGTACGGCTGACCCGGCTGCGGCTGGCCACCGTAGGGCTGCGGCTGACCCGGCTGCGGAGCGCCCGCGCCCGGGTAGCCGTAACCGCCGGGCGGCTGGGCGCCGTAGGGCTGGGGGGCGACGGGGCGGGGGGCCGGGACGAGGGCGGCCTGGAGGGCGGGGACGAGCGGGGTGGCGATGGCGCCACCGGCCAGGACCAGGGCGGCGATGAAGCCGAGGATGAGACCGGCGGCGGCGCTGGAACCGTCGCTGATGTCCACCAGGGTCCAGAACAGGCTCCACGTGACGAGCACGGCGAACGCCGCGCCCACCGTCCCGAGGTCCAGACCGGCAACCTTGCGCGGCTGCGGCAGGAGGTGGTTGACGACGATCAGCGCGGCGCCGATGACACCGCCCATGTACGTGCCGAGGCCGTAGCCGAGGTTGTCCCACGCGGTGACGGAGATACTGCTGTACCCGTCGACGGTGTAGAACTTGAGGAACGACGAGATGAAGAGCAACACCGCTGCTCCGATCACCACGCCGTCGCCTCGAGTGAGGGAGCGGATATTCACTTCAGTCGGTCCTTCGTCTGTTGTCTCGTCGTCGGCATCGCTGGAGGCGTCGCTGTCACCATGTCGCCGTCAGGCCCCGGTGTGAAGCGCGGGGGTGGCCCCTCATCGTAAAGACGACCTTATCGTCCGCCCGACGAAGCTGTCCGCAGAGATCAACCCGCGAACCACTACCCGCGCAGGAAACTCACAATCCCCTCAGAGATCCCCTGCGCCGCCTTCTGCCGCCAGGCACCGCTGGTCAACTGTGCCGCGTCCTTGGTATCGCGCATGTTGCCGCACTCGATGAACACCTTGGGAACCGTTGACAGATTGAGACCGCCGAGGTCCTTACGCGTGACCAGCCCGGTGCCGTCGCCGACATAGTTGGAGGGGGCGCTGCCCGTGACGCGGACGAAGTTGCCGGCGATGCGCTCGCCGAGTTCGGCGGAGGAGGCGACGATCGGGCCGGTGTCGGCGCCGCCCGCCTTGACCTTGCCGGGGAGGATGACGTGGAAGCCGCGCCGGCCGGCGCCCGCGCCGTCCGCGTGGATCGACACCACGGCGTCCGCGTCCGCCTTGTTGCCGATGCTCGCCCGCTCGTCGATGCACGGGCCGAACGTCCGGTCGCCGTCCTGCGTCAGCTTCACCGTGGCGCCCTGCTTCTCCAGCAGGGTGCGCAGACGGTGGGCCACGTCGAGGGTGAACTTGGCTTCCGCGTAACCGGAGTTGGTGGACGTGCCTGTCGTGTCGCACTCCTTCCAGCCGGTACCGATGTTCACCTTCTTGTTGATCTCGGCCGTGTGCTGGAAGTTGTTCGGGTTGTGACCCGGGTCGATGACGACGACCTTGCCCTTGAGGGGGCCGGAGGCGGCGGGTGCCGAAGTGGTGGGGGTGGGGCTCGGCTTCTCGTCGTCGGGCGCGGAGGTCGAGGATGTTGAGGGCGTCGAGGACGCCGTAGGAGAGGCGGGCGCGCTCGACGACGACGTCGGTGTCCCCACCGCCTCCTCGGAACCTCCACCGGATCCGCCCACCGTCTCGTACACCAGCCACCCGAGCAGCGCGCCCGGGACGAGCGCGGCGACCGCGACGGTGAGGGGGCGGCGCCGGGAACGGCGGGGCTGGGGAGGATCGAAGTCCGGGCCTACGTACGACACGACAGCCACCCTAGCGGCGGGTCACCGGCACGGCAGGCCGGTGGCCGCCGAGCGGGCCGCTTCATCCGAACGGCACCGTCGGTGTCGCTCACGGCTGGGTGGTATGCCGAGAATCGCCCATGAGTTCATATATGCGTGTCATGGCGAGCGTCCTCACCGCTGTCTCCGTCGCCGGGGCGGTCGTACTGGGAGCGTCGCCGACCCAGGCCGCCGCGTTCCCCTGCGCGCCGCCGGAAGACGTCTGTGCCGTCGACTACGTCTACGGCCAGCCGGGCGTCGGCACGGGCAACGTCATCCAGATCCCGGTCGACATCGACTTCAACGTGAAGCCCTGAGACCCGCGGCGCCTCAGATCCCCGCACCCACCCGCCGCAGCACCCGCAGCGTCCCCGTGACGGAGATCTCCGTGAACGCCCCCGACTCCAGCGCCCGCAGATAGATCCGGTACGGCGCCTGGCCGGTGAACTCGTCCTTCGGGTCCGGGTGCACGTCGTGGATGAGGAGGAGTCCGCCCTCCGCGACGTGGGGCGCCCAGCCCTCGTAGTCGGCGCTCGCGTGCTCGTCGGTGTGGCCGCCGTCGATGAAGACGAGGGCGAGGGGGGAGCTCCAGATCTTCGCGATCTGCGGGGAACGGCCGACCAGGGCGACGATGTGGTCCTCCAGGCCCGCCCTGTGCAGGGTGCGGCGGAACGTCGGCAGGGTGTCCATCAGGCCGATCTCGGGGTCGACCGTCCCGGGGTCGTGGTACTCCCAGCCGGGCTGCTGCTCCTCGCTGCCGCGGTGGTGGTCGACGGTCAGCGCGGTGACGCCGGCCGCGCGGGCCGCGTCGGCGAGCAGGATCGCCGAACGGCCGCAGTACGTGCCGACCTCCAGGAGCGGCAGCCCGAGAGTGCCGGCCTCGACCGCCGCCGCGTAGAAGGCGAGGCCCTCGTCCACCGGCATGAATCCCTTCGCCGCCTCGAACGCGGCCAGGATCTCGGGCTTGGGTGCCGCGGTCATGGGCGGGGGCCTTCCGGTCGTACGTGTCTCTGGGCGCCCCATGGTGCACCACACCCCCGCCACGGGGGCGACGGGGGTGTGGTGGGCCGGGAGGCCGAGTCCCTGGAGCCGTCCGACCTCCCACGCCCGGCACGGCACTGCTCGACCTGCTCTCCGCCCGGTTTGCGCAGGCGCTGGAGGCGGCGGAAGCCCTCTCGCCGGGGACCTGTCAGCGGGCGCTGACCATGCGCATCAAGGCGTTCATGCGCCAGAAACTGCAAGACCCGGCGCTGAAGCCGCCCGTGACAGCGGCCGCGCATCACGTCTCGGTGAGTTACCCGCACCGGCTCTTCCGGCAGGACTCCACCGGAGAAACGGTCGCGGCCCGGATCCGCAGTCGGCTCCTGGCGGGCGCCCCCCGCGATCTGGTGGACCCCGCGCCCCTCGGACTTCACCCGTGCCTTCCGTGGCGCGTACGCCCTCTCGCCCCACGAGTACCGCGTACGGGCGCAGTCCGCGCGCGAGCCGGGACAGGAGCGATATGGAGCAATTGTGGAGCTGGTGGGGAGCCGTTGTGGACGCTGTGACAACACGCCTGTGGACTCGCAGCTAACGACAGCACCGGGAGTCGCCCCGCATTGTGATCGGCGGGGGTGATCGTCATGGCGGTTTCACCGCGAGGGCACAGGGGCTGCACAGGTATCGGATTCTGAGTTTTCGGTGACCTCTCCCATGCCCTTCGGCCGCCTTTCATCTTCCCTTCGCATCTTGCGTGAACCGATTCTCATCGCTGCTCAACCCGCACTTTTCTCCTGCCCGTTCACAGCAATCAGGGGACACGAATGCGCTTACGCACGAAGAAGGACGACTCGCACAAGGACGACCCGCAGAAGAACGCGGGCTTCCGGAGACGGAGAGCCCAGAGGACGGCCGCGGTCATCGCTCTGATGACCCTCGGTCTCGGCGCGCTCGGCACTGCTCCGGCCCAGGCGGACGCGTCAGCCACCGGGCGACAACTGGACTACCAGGGACACCGGTTCACCGTGCCGAGCTCCTGGGAGGTGGTCGACCTCGCGAAGACCCCGAACGCCTGCGTGCGATTCGACCGGCACGCGGTGTACCTCGGCCGTCCCGGCGCCGACCAGGACTGTCCCAGCCACCTCGTGGGACGCACCGAGGCCCTGGTCATCGAGCCGGCCGACAACCCGGCGGATCGGCGGGGCACGGTGGCCGAGCCCGTCGAGCGCGAGTACCGCGCCAAGGCGGCCAAGGTGAGCGTCACGGCGACGTACGGCACGGACCCGGCGCTCGTCCGGAGCATCCTGGGCGGAGCCGGGATCCCGGCGACCGCTCCCCGCACCCAGGAACCCGCCGAGACCGGGGCGCCCTCGTCGTCCGCCCCGCTTCTCACCGCGCAGGCCGACGCTCTGCCGGCGACCGCCACCAACTTCACCGGCAAGGGCTTCGACGCCTGTGCCGCCCCCTCCTCCGCCGCCATGAGTGCCTGGCAGACCAGTTCGCCCTACAGTGCGGTCGGGATCTACATCGGCGGCTCGCAGCGCGCCTGCAGCCAGCCCAACCTCACGGCGAGCTGGGTGCAGCAACAGGCCGACGACGGATGGCGGTTCATCCCGATCTACGTCGGCACGCAGGCCTCGGGCATCACCTCGCCCGCCAACCAGGGCATCAGCGCCGCCAACGCCGCCATCAGCGACGCCGTCGCGCTCGGGTTCAGCCCCGGTTCGACGCTGTACTACGACATGGAGGCATATGCCTCGTCGCTCAGCTCCAAGGTGCTGGCCTTCGAGTCCGCCTGGACCGAGCAACTCCACTCCCGGGGCTACCACTCCGGGATCTACAGCAGCAGCGGCTCCGGCATCAAGGACCTGGTCGACAACTACAACGGCTACACCATGCCAGACGTCATCTTCGACGCGCTCTGGAACGGTGTCGCGGACACCGCCGACCCGGTGGTGCCCAGCTCACGCTGGAGCAACCACCAGCGGATCCACCAATACTCGGGCGGCCACAACGAGACCTGGGGCGGTGTCACGATCAACATCGACCAGGACTATCTGGACGTCCAGATCTCCACGGCCGCGGCTCCGCATGGCCGGGTGTGGGACCGGTCCAGGCCGGACGGCGGCCCCTGGGACACCAACGCCGAACTGATCGACACCAACGACGCGATCAACTCGGTTTCCGCGTCCGCACTGCCCAACGGCACGGTCCACGTCCAGAGCCTGGTCGGCGGCGAGATCTGGGACCGCACCCGGGCCGCCAACGGCACCTGGAGCAACGCGACGAAGATCGACGCCCACGGCGCCATCACCGACATCGCCTCCGCCGCCCTGCCCGATGGCACCCTGCACGTCCAGGCCGTCGTCAACGGTGAGATCTGGGACCGTACCCGGGCCGCCAACGGCACGTGGAGCAACGCCACACAGATCGACGCGGGCGGCGCGGTCACCGACGTGGCCTCCGCGGCCCTCCCCAATGGCACCCTGCACGTCCAGGCCCTCGTGAACGGTGAGATCTGGGACCGTACGCGGGCCGCCAACGGCACTTGGGGCGGCAGCACGATGATCGACGGCAACGGCAGCATCAAGGACGTCGCCTCCGCGGCGCTGCCCGACGGCAGCCTGCATGTGCAGGCCCTCGTCGCCGGTGAGGTCTGGGACCGTACCCGTTCCGAGAGCGGCGCGTGGAGCAACTCGACGAAGATCGACGCGGGTGGAGCGGTGAAGCAGATCTCCTCGGCCGGCCTGCCCAACGGTGACCTGCACGTCGAGGCCGTCGTCAACGGCGATGTCTGGGACCGCGTCCGCAAGGGCACCACCGGCAACTGGTCCGTCAGCAGCCTGGTCGACAACAACGGCGCCATCTTCGGCACCTACGCCACCGCCACTCCGGACGGCACCCTCCACGTCGGCACCAACGCCTGACCGACGTCTCTCACCACACCTCATTCGCCAACTCCCTTAGGAGAACTGTGTCCTTCAGCATGCTCAAAAACCGTGGCAGATCCGCCGCGGTCGGCATGGCCGTCGTGGCGGCGAGCCTCCTGGGCGCCGTCCAGACCGCCGGTGCGGCCCCCGCGGGGGGCGTGTCCGCCGCCGCGGACGCCGACCACGGCAGCAGCGGGCAGGGCCCGGTCACCCCGGTGACCGGCAGCGCCTCCGACAGTCGGGCCGCGGCCGTGGCCTCCCCGGCCATCACCCGCGACGAGGTCATCCGCCGGGCAAAGAGCTGGGTCGGGATCGGCCTCGACTACAACCAGTCCGGCTACTACCAGGGCTGGCGCACGGACTGCTCCGGCTATGTCTCGATGGCCTGGAACCTGGGCTCGTCCCTCACCACCAACACGTTCATTCCGGAGGACGTGGCGGAGTGGAGCACCAAGGACAGTCTGAAGACGGGCGATGTCCTGCTCAACGAGGCCAGCGGCAGCAGCGGGCACGTGGCCCTCTTCGACTCGTGGACGGACTCCACCCACACGGAGTACATGGGCTACGAGTTCACCGGCTCCGGCGTCCACTACCGCCCTATCCCGTACCCGTACTTTTCGGGGTACGGAACCTTCAAGCCCGCGCGGCTGAAGAGCATCGTCGGTGAGACGAGTCGGCCCGCCGGGCGGGTCTGGGACCGCTCGCGTCCGGACGGCGGCCCCTGGGACGCCACCGCCGACCTGATCGACGCGGGCGGCGCCGTCAACGCGGTCTCGGCGTCCGGCCTGCCCAACGGCACGATGCACGTCCAGGCGCTGGTCAACGGTGAGATCTGGGACCGCACCCGCGCCGCCAACGGTACCTGGGGCGCCTCGTCGAAGATCGACGCCAATGGCAACATCAGTGACGTGGCCTCCGCCGGCCTGCCCGACGGCACCTTGCACGTCCAGGCGCTGGTGAACGGTGAGATCTGGGACCGTACGCGGGCCGCCAACGGCACCTGGGGCAATTCCACGAAGATCGACGCGGGCGGCGCCATCACGGACATCGCGTCCACCGCGCTGGCTGACGGGACCCTGCACGTGCAGGCGGTCGTGAACGGCGAGATCTGGAACCGTACGCGGGCCGCCAACGGCACCTGGGGCGGCAGCTCCCGCATCGACGCGGGCGGCGCCATCACGGACCTGTCCTCGGCTGCGGGGGCTGACGGGACCCTGCACGTGCAGGCACTCGTGAACGGTGAGATCTGGGACCGTGCCCGCGCCGCCAACGGCACCTGGGGCGGCAGCACGAAGATCGACGCCGGCGGCGCGGTGAAGCAGCTTTCCTCCGTCGGCCTGCCCAACGGTGACATCCACGTCCAGGCCGTCGTCAACGGCGATGTCTGGGACCGGGTCCTCAAGGGCACCACCGGCAACTGGTCCGTCAGCAGCCTGATCGACAACAACGGCGCGATCTTCGACACCTACGCCGCCGCCACCCCGAACGGCACGCTCCACGTCGGCACCAACGCCTGACGGCAGGTCAACTCCTGAGCGCCGTGAGGTGCTCGAACCATCACCCCGGTGCCCGGTACCGCCCGGGCACCGGGGTTTCCCATGCCGTTTTCACCCTCTTGGAGGCCTTCAGTGTCCACTCGCAGACTCACCGCCGCTCTCCTGGTGCCGGCCGCCGCCATGGCCCTGGCCACCGCGCTGCCGAGCCCGGCTCAGGCCGCCTCGGTCGCCACCTGGGACAAGGTCGCCGAGTGCGAGAGCGGCGGCAACTGGAGCATCAACACCGGCAACGGCTATTACGGCGGGCTGCAGTTCAGCCTCAGTACCTGGAACGCGTACGGCGGCGACGCCTACGCGACCTACCCGCACCTGGCGACCAAGAAGGAGCAGATACTGACCGGCGAGAAGGTCCTCGCGGGGCAGGGCGAGGGTGCCTGGCCGACGTGCGGGCCGCTGGCCGGGCTGGGCAGCGACCACGCCGACCCGTACCCGCCCTCCGCTCCGCAGGGCGGCCGGGTGTGGGACCGGACGCGACCCGACGGGGGCCCATGGGACGCCACCGCCGACCTGATCGACGAGGGCGGCGCCGTCAACATGATCTCCGCGGCCGGTCTGCCCAACGGCACGGTCCATGTCCAGACCCTGGCAGGCGGTCAGGTCTTCGACCGCACCCGCGCCGCGGGTGGCGCCTGGGGCAACGCGACGAAGGTCGACGGCAACGGCAACATCACCGACATCGCCTCCGCCGCCCTGCCCGATGGCACCCTGCACGTCCAGGTCGTCGTCAACGGTGAGATCTGGGACCGTACCCGGGCCGCCAACGGCACCTGGGGCGCCTCGTCGAAGATCGACGGGGGCGGCGCGGTCACCGACGTGGCCTCCGCTGCCCTCCCCAATGGCACTCTGCACGTCCAGGCCCTCGTGAACGGTGAGATCTGGGACCGTACCCGGGCCGCCAACGGCACCTGGGGCGGCAGCACGAAGATCGACGGCAACGGCAGCATCAAGGACCTGGCCTCCGCGGCGCTGCCCGACGGCAGCCTGCATGTGCAGGCCCTCGTCGCCGGTGAGGTCTGGGACCGTACCCGTTCCGAGAGCGGCGCGTGGAGCAACTCGACGAAGATCGACGCGGGTGGAGCGGTGAAGCAGATCTCCTCGGCCGGCCTGCCCAACGGTGACCTGCACGTCGAGGCCGTCGTCAACGGCGATGTCTGGGACCGCGTCCGCAAGGGCACCACCGGCAACTGGTCCGTCAGCAGCCTGGTCGACAACAACGGCGCCATCTTCGGCACCTACGCCACCGCCACTCCGGACGGCACCCTCCACGTCGGCACCAACGCCTGAGCCATCGCAGTCACGCGCTTCCGACCCGGCCGTGACCGGGTCGACCGTGGCCTTCTGCCAGTTCTGTGTGGCGAAGGAGATGTCGACCCGGCGGCCGTCCTCGTTGCGCTGGGCGTGCGCGAGCGCGCCCAGCACCTGCCGTCCTCCGACGTGGCGGTGAACCGAACCTTCTCGGCGAGATCGTGGTTGGCGCGGTGGGCGGAGACCTTCTCGATCTGCTCGTACTGCTCATGGCCATGACAGCGGTGGTGCCTTTGTGTGCGTTGATCGGATCGGTCGAGCGACCGCCCGATCAGCATGAGAGGTGACCACCGGGACTGTCGTCAAAGGTGAGTGCACTGCGACTTGGCAATGCGTCTAATCCCGCAGGGGTGACTCCTGGTGCCGGTACTCCCTCGGCGGGACCCCATAGGCGGCGCGGAAGGCACGGGTGAAGTCGGACGCGCGGGGCAGGCCCCAGCGGGCGGCGATCGTGTGGATCGGCGTGGCACCCTGCGTGGGGTCGGCCAAGTCGCCGCGGGCCCCCTCCAGCCGCAGGTGCCGGATCCAGGCCGCGACCGTCTCGCCCTGCGCCTGCTGCTGGAACAGCCGGTGCAGATAGCTGAGGGAGATGTGGTGAGCGGCGGCGATCACCGGCGGTGTCAGCCCCGGGTCGTGCAGGTTCTGCTGGATGAACGCCCGGATCTGTACGGTCAGGGCCTGCTGGCGGGTCTCCGGTGGCAGCGCGGCCTCCGCCTCCAGCGGTTGGGCGAACCAGACTGACACCAGGTCGAGCAGGATCCTGCTGAGGCGGGGTGTGTCGGAGGGCTGGAGGACGGCCGACTGCCGGTCCAGCCCGATCAGGAAATCCGTCAGCAGAGCGCCGCTCCCCTCGCGCCCCGACAGACGTCTGCCCAGCAGTCCCCGGACCTGGTCCGGGGACAGCGGCAGCGACGCCTTGGGTAACTCCACTGCCACCCCCGTGATGACGTGACGGCTCTCGTCCCTCGGCGGTCGTACGTCGTAGGGCCGTGAGCTGTCGGACACCCACAGATCGCATGGGCCGTACGTGTCGGTTCGCCCGACGTGGTCGAGGCCGAGCCCGCCTCCGAGCAGCAGTTGCAGGTGGTACTGCTCGGGGTCGGACTGCCGGATCAGTCTCGGGCTCCGTCGGTAGCGCGTCGGCAGGAGCCCCCCGGACCACACGATCACCGGACCCAGCTTCACCAGTCGCTGCTCCGCCCAGAAGTCGGCGGAGTGGTGGCTGCTGATCTCACTGGGTGCGATCGTCCGGCTCATCAACTCCCGCCAGTACTCGAACCGGTCCTCCGCCGCCACGTCCGTAGTCCGGAACACCGTTCTGATCATCCTGCTCCCCACACTGATTCCCCACCCGTGCTGTCGCCGGGCCACACCTCTGCATATGACTGCTTCCGCTTCCGCGTGGTTGCGTCGTGCGGGCAGTGATGGGAAGGGGAAAATCCGAGGCAGGGGCAGGGGCAGGGGCAGGGGGTGGTGTCAGGCGGTGGCGACCGTCTCGCCCGGCAGCGACAGGTCCAGGGCGACCGCGCTCTCGTCGCCCGTGTGGGTTGCCGACGAGGCGAGCGGCCCGTGGCCGGTGGCGCGGGCGGCCAGGACGTACGCGCCCTGGGCCGGGACCGCGAGGGCGTAACTGCCGTCCTCGTCGGAGAGCGTCGCGCCGGCCTGGCGGCCACGGCGGTCGATGAGGGTGACCTTGGCGCGGGGGACCGGGGCGCCCTCGGCGTCCAGGACCCGGCCGCGGAAACCGCGCAGGGCCTCCTCGGCGCGCGCCAGGTTGTCCTCCTCCTCGCTGCTCGCCCGCAGCTGGGGCGCACGGTTCGGCTTCGGCAGGAACAGGGCCATCAGCAGACCGACCGCCACCGCACCGGTCGCGATGAGGAAGGAGACGCGGAAACCGTGCATGGTCGGGATCGCGACCCCGTTCACGGTGTTCGCCGTGTTGGCCAGCACCATGCCGATGACGGCGCTCGACACCGACGTACCGATGGACCGCATCAGCGTGTTGAGACCGTTCGCCGCGCCCGTCTCCGAGGCCGGGACCGCGCCGACGATCAGGGCGGGGAGCGAGGAGTAGGCGAGGCCGATGCCCGCACCGAGGACGACGGCGATGACCAGGCTCTGCCAGGCGGCGCTCATGAGGCCCAGGCCCGCTCCGTAGCCGATCGCGATGATCAGCATGCCGAGGATGAGGGTGGTCTTGGGGCCGTACTTGGCGGAGAGGCGGGCGTAGACGGGCGCCGTGAACATCATCGTCAGGCCCAGCGGGGCGACCAGCAGGCCGGCGACGACCATCGACTGGCCCAGACCGTAGCCGGTGGCCTTCGGGAGCTGGAGGAGTTGGGGAAGGACCAGCGAGACGACGTAGAAGCTGACCCCGACCATGATCGACGCGAGGTTGGTGAAGAGGACCGCCGGGCGGGCCGTGGTACGCAGGTCGACGAGCGGCGCCTTGGTGCGCAGCTCGAAGACGCCCCACAGGAGCAGCACGAGGGCGGACGCGGCGAACAGGCCGAGCGTGGTGCCCGAGGTCCAGCCCCAGTCGCTGCCCTTGGTGATGGGCAGGAGGAAGAGGACCAGGCCGGTGGAGAGACCGAACGCGCCGAGCACGTCGAAGGAGCCCCCGGCGCGCATGGGGGATTCCGGTACGACGAGGAGGGTGAGGACGATGGAGAGCGCGCCGAGGCCCGCGGCACCGTAGAAGAGGGCGTGCCAGTCGGCGTGCTGGGCGATCAGGGCCGCGAGCGGCAGGGCGAGGCCGCCGCCGACGCCGATCGAGGAGCTCATCAGGGCCATCGCCGAGCCGAGCTTCTCGCGGGGCAGCATGTCGCGCATCAGACCGATACCGAGGGGTATCGCACCCATCGCGAAGCCCTGGAGGGTACGGCCGACGATCATGACGATCAGGTCGCTGGTGAGCGCGCTGACCAGCGCGCCGACCACCATCACGGACAGGCTGGCGATCAGCAGCCGGCGCTTGCCGTACAGGTCGCCGAGGCGGCCCATGATCGGCGTGGCCACGGCGCCCGAGAGAAGCGTGGAGGTCAGGACCCAGGTGGCGTTGCTGGGCTCGGTGTCGAGGAGCTGGGGCAGGTCCTTGATGACCGGGACGAGCAGGGTCTGCATCACCGCGACGACGATGCCCGCGAAGGCGAGCACCGGGACGAGGGCGCCGCTCGCCGGGCGGCTGGGCTGATCGGTCGGCGTAGATCTCATGTCAGTGGCCAACCCGGTGTGCTGGGGCAACTATTCCGATGCTTTGGCCAGCTAACGAATTCTTTATCTTCTCTTGAAGAAGAGGCAGGCCCAGGCCCAGGCCCGGCCTAGGTCCTCCTGCCGGGGCGGACTGGGCCGAAATCCCGATGCCGGGGGCATCCGGCGGTTGAGACCATGACGGCCATGCCGGAAGCCGCCGCAGTAACCCGCGCCCCCCGTCCACGCACGAAGCCTCCCGTCTGGCTGGTCGTGGCGCTCGCGTGCGCCGGACAGTTCCTCGTCGTGCTCGACATGTCCGTCGTCAACGTGGCACTGCCGTCGGTACGGGCCGATCTGGCCCTGAGCGAGCAGGGCCTCCAGTGGGTGGTGAACGCGTACGCGATCGCCTTCGCCGGGTTCATGCTGCTCGGCGGGCGGGCCGGCGACCTGTACGGGCGCAAGCGGATGTTCCTGGTCGGGCTCGGCCTGTTCACGCTCGCCTCGCTGGGCGGCGGACTGGCCCAGGACGGCTGGCAGCTGCTGGTCGCACGGGCCGTGCAGGGGCTGGGCGCGGCGGTGCTGGCGCCCTCGACGCTGACGATCGTCACGTCCGCGGTGCCCGAGGGGGCGGCACGCGCGCGTGCCATAGCGACCTGGACGGCGGTGGGCGCGGGCGGCGGAGCGGTCGGCGGGTTCGTCGGCGGGGTGCTGGTGGACGTGTGGTCGTGGCGCTGGACCCTGCTGGTCAACGTGCCGGTCGGCGCGGTCCTCCTCCTCGGCGCCCTGTGGTGGCTGACCGAGAACCGGGCCGGGGACGGGCGCCGGCTCGACCTGCCCGGCGCGGTGCTGGTGACGGCGGGACTGGCGGCTTCGGCGTACGGCATCTCGCAGACGGAGGCCGAGGGGTGGACGTCGGCGGCGACGGTGGTCCCGCTCATGGTCGGGGTGGCGCTGATCGGGGTGTTCCTGCTGGTGGAGGCGCGTACGGCGGCCCCGCTGATGCCGCTCGGACTGCTGCGGCGGCGCTCGGTGGCGTCCGCCAACGTGGCGATGTTCCTCAGCGGCTCCGCGATGTTCTGCATGTGGTTCTTCATGACGCTGTACGCCCAGAACGTGCTCGGCTACTCCCCGACCGAGGCCGGCCTCGCACTGGTGCCGAGCTCCCTGGCGATCGTGCTGGCATCGAAGGCGGCACCACGGTTCATGCGGGTGCTCGGCGAGCGGAACGTGGCGGTGCTGGGGACGCTCGTCGCGGTGTCCGGGTTCGCCTGGCAGTCGACGATGAGCGTGGACGGGGACTACGTCGTCACGATCATGATCCCCGGCATCCTGATGATGCTCGGAGCCGGTCTCGCCACGACACCCCTGGCCGCGCTGGCCACGTCCGGGGCGGCGCCCGGGGAGGCGGGACTGGTGTCGGGCCTGGTCAACACCTCCCGCACGATGGGCGGCTCACTGGGACTCGCGGTGATGTCGACGCTGGCGGCGGCACGGACGGCGGGGAGCACGGGGCGCGAGGCGCTGACGGAGGGGTACGCGCTGGTGTTCCGGACCGGGGCCGGGGTGTTGGTGGGTGGGGCGGTGGTGATGTTGGTGTGGCTGCCGCGGAGGGTTCCGGCGGCGGTGGCCGTTCCGGTGGTGGCTCCGGTGTCGGGGAAGGCGGAGGACGAGATGGGGGAGGGGTCAGTGGCGGAGGCGGAGGCGGGGGCAGAGGCGGAGACGGGTGGGAAGTTTTCCGGGGAGTGAGACGGGAGGCGGGAGCCCCCCGTCGGTGAAGGCCTCGAGGGCGGCGGCCAGGTGGGCGGTGGTTGCGGTGCGCAGGGCCCGCTCGGCGAGGGTCTCGGCCTCGTCGGCGTCGATCCACACCGTCTCGTGCGCCGGCCGGAGCAGTGCGCCCTCGCCGACCAGGTACGAGGAGGGGGTGCGGGCCGTCAGCTCCGGCTCCAGGGCGCGGCGGGCGGCGAGCGGGGCGACGCGGAGGCTGCCGAGGGCGGCGGGGGTGCCGGCCGTGTCGGCGTCGAGTCCGGCTCGGTCATCGGCCCCCGAGGGCCGGCACTCCGGCTCGGCGTCGGCGGCGGGGAGCGCGGGGTGGCGTGCCGGGGCGGCTCTTCCGGGGCCGGCGGGAGGATTCCGGCGGGCGAAAAGATTTCCGCCGACTGAGGCAACGGTCTGGGCGGCCCATGGACTCCTTTAGACATCTAGGAGGTGGGAGGTGCCCATGGGGGATCGCAAAGAGGCTCGGGACGAGGAGTTCCAGAGCTTCGTCATCGGCCGCTGGCCGCGGCTGATGCGGACGGCATTTCTCCTTACGGGGGAGCAGCACGGCGCGGAGGACCTGGTCCAGTCGACCCTGGAACAGGTCTACGTGGCCTGGCGCAGAGTCGGCTCGGCCGACGACCCGGAGGCGTATGTACGGCGGGTGATGATCAACGCACACGCACGAAAACACCGTCGACGGCTCCGGGAGTTCCTGGCGCCCAAGGACGACTCGGGCCTCGTGCGCGAGATCGCCGACACCGGCGACCGCATCGCCCAGGCCGAGGACCGCAACGCCTTGCTGAAGGCGTTGTCCCAGTTGCCGCCACGGCAGCGCGAGGCGGTCGTCCTGCGCTACTGGGAGGACCTCACCGAGACACAGACCGCCGAGGCGATGGGCTGTTCCGTCGGATCGGTGAAGAGCAACGCGGCCAAGGGAATCGCGAAACTCCGCGCCATACCGGGGCTGGCCGACGTCGTGACGCAGGGAGGGCGGAAGTGATGAACGCGGACCGGGAGACGAACCACGACATGACGAACGGTGACATCGCCTCCATGCTGGCCGGAGCCGCGGACGAGGTCGAGATCGGTATAGCCCCCTACGAGGCCGTCATCCGCGGCGGCCGTCGCCGCAAGGCCCGCCGCTGGGCGGTCGCCGCGGCCACGGCCCTGGTGCTCGCCGGTTCCTCGGCGACGCTCGCGGTGGCGGGACTGCCGGGCGGGGACGGGACGGTGGCACCGGCGGCGACCCAGTCGGCGACGCCGGCACCCGACCTTTTCACCCCCACCCGGACGACCCTCGCGACCGGCACGGAGGACGGCAAGGAGTGGCGGGTCGCCATCGATGTCTGGGCCGCGCCGCGGACCGAGGCGCAGGCTGCGGGTCAGTTTGCGGCGATGGGTGAGTACGGCGATGCGCCGGCCGGGACCAAGCCCTCCGAACTGATCGGCAAGAGGTCGTACGTCGTGTACTTCAGCAACGGCGACGAGCGGCGGAAGACGTTCGAGGACCTGTTCGGGAAGGACGACACGATGTCGGGCACGGACCTCCAGTCCGCCTCGACCCCCTTCGACGCCGACCCCGACGGTCCGGAACGCCTGGTCATCGGCATGGTCGGCAAGAACGCCCAGCAGGTCACCTGCGCCTGGAGGAACGGCACGGCGACCAAGGTCGACAGGGCCCCGCAGAACGAGGACACCAGCACCGATGTCCCGGCGATCCGCCCGGCGGAGGGCTCCCCGGTGGACTGGTTCGTCTGCCTGGCCCCGGAGGGCACGGCGGCGCAGTCGGCGGAGGTGACGAGGGTGAGGTAACGGGGCGCGGGGTGGGGGCGGTTCTGCCCAGCACCGGGTTTGGACGGGGGCAGCGGCGGTGGCGTGGGCGTCGAGGGACTCCCGTCACACCCACCCCTGCTGTCGCGCCTCCCGCAGTGCCTCCATCCGGTTGCGGGTGCCGGTCTTGCCGATGGCGGAGGAGAGGTAGTTGCGGACGGTGGACTCGGAGAGGTGGAGGGCGGCGGCGATGTCGGCGACCGTCGCCCCGTCCGCCGAGGCGCTCAGCACGTCGCACTCGCGGGAGGTGAGGGGGTTGGGGCCCGCGCTGAGGGCGGCCGCGGCGAGGGCGGAGTCGATGACCGTCTCGCCGGTCAGGACGCGGCGGATGGAGGAGGCCAGTTCCTCGACGGGGCCGTCCTTCACCAGGAAACCCGCGGCGCCGGCCTCCATGGCCCGGCGGAGATAGCCGGGGCGCCCGAAGGTGGTCAGGATCAGGACCCGGCAGTCGGGGGCCTCGTCACGGAGCTCGGCGGCGGCGTCGAGGCCGCTCTTGCCGGGCAGTTCGATGTCGAGGAGCGCGACGTCCGGGCGGTGGATCAGCGCCGCGTCCACGATCTCGTCACCGGCCCCCACCTGGGCCACGACCTCGATGTCCGCCTCCATGCCGAGCAGCAGCGCGAGCGCGCCCCGCATCATCCCCTGGTCCTCGGCGAGCAGAACCCTGATGGACTTGGCGGGCCGGTAATCCCGGGGCATCTCGTTCACGGCCCAAGGGTAGGGCGCGGGGGCCGGGTGCGCTCGGCGCGGAGTCGTGCGGGTGTGCCTTGCACCTAACATGCTCCAAGTGATGTCGGCAGATGACGTGTTGTCCGTGCTCGCCCTGCTGCGCCGGGCGCGTGTTGAGGTCTGGGTCGGTGGAGGCTGGGGCATCGACGCGCTGGTCGGTGAGCAGACCCGGGACCATCGCGACCTCGACCTGATGCACCGTCTGGAGCAGGAGCCCGCCGTCACGGCGGCCCTGTCCGAGGCCGGGTACGTGGAGAGCCTCGACCGGCGCCCCGTCCGCTTCGTCGTGACGGCCCCGGACGGCAGGGAGATCGATCTGCACCCCCTCGTCTTCGACGAGGACGGCTCCGCGACGCAGGCTTCCTTCGACCCGGAGAACCCCTTCCCCTACCCCGCCGACGCCTTCGTGACCGGCACCATCGGATCCACCCCGGTCCCCTGCCTCTCCGCCGCCCAGCAGGTCCACTTCCACCAGGGCTACGAGCCGACGCCCCGAGACCGCCACGACATGGCACAACTCCGCCGCGTCTTCGACATCCCCACGCACTTCTGACCCGCCCCACCCCGCAGATCGGCGACCGGCAGATCCGACCCGCCTCCAGCCCGCCCGACCTGCGCTTGTCCGCTCCAGGCCTGAGACACATCTGCCAATCACTTCCGTCCCCCGCCCGCCCTTCATCCCGGGCCGTCCCCTGGCCCGCCTTTCATTCCGGGCCGTCCGCTGGCCCGCCGTTCATTCCGGGCCGTCCCCTGGCCCGCCCTTCATCCCGGGCCGTCCCCCGGCCTGCCTTTCATTCCGGGCCGTCCCCCGGCCTGGCGTTTACCCCGGGCCCTCCCCCCCCCGGCCTGGCGTTTACCCCGGGCCGTCCCCGGGCCGGCGTTTACCCCGGGCCGCCCCCCCCGGCCCGGCGTTTACCCCGGGCCCTTCCCCCCGGGCCCTTCCCCCCGGGCCCTTCCCCCCGGGCCCTTCCCCCCGGGCCCCTCACCCCGGGCCCTTCGCCCCCGGCCCCTCACCCCACCGTCGCCACCTCCCGCTCCAGTGCCTCCACCGGGAGCTCCGCCGTCACCACGAACCCGCCCCTCGGGCCCGGGCCCGTCTCCAGTCGCCCGCCCGCCGCCGCGAGACGCTCCGCCAGGCCCTTCAGACCGGTGCCGGCGGAGCCCACCGCATCCACCGGTCCCCGCCCGTCGTCCACCACCCGCAGCCGCACCCGTTCCGCCGACCCCTCCACCGCGATCTCGCACCGTGAAGCCCCGCTGTGCCGTACCGCGTTGGTCACGGCCTCCCGTACGACCCAGCTCAGCAGCGTCTCCGTGTGGGCTGCCAGGGGTGGGCCGGAGTGGCGTACGACGGGTTCGATGGACGCGGCCTCCAGGGCCGAGCGGGCGCGGTCCAGCTCTGTGCTGAGGCTTCCCTCGCGGTAGCCCGTCACCGCCTCGCGGATCTCGGTGAGCGCCTGGCGGCCGACGGACTCGATGTCGGTGATCTGGGCGAGGGCCGCGTCCATGTCGCGGGGGGCCAGACGGCGGGCGGCCTCGGACTTGACCACGATCACGGACAGGGTGTGGCCGAGGAGGTCGTGGAGGTCGCGGGAGAAGCGCAGGCGTTCCTTCTCGACCGCGCGCCGGGCCAGTTCCTCGCGGGCGGCGCGCAGTTCCCGTACCGCCTCGGAGAGGGACAGGATCGCCGCGGTCACCATCGTCGACAGGAAGGTGGCGTACCCGATGTTCACCGCGTCCCAGCCGTCCTGGACCGCGGAGACGGCCACCGCGAGCGCGGTGAGGCCTAGCCCGGTCCGGCCGAGCCAGGGGCCCCGGGTCACGGCGCCCGTGGCAAGGCCGAGCAGCGGGAAGAAGAACAGCCAGTTACCGCCGTAGCCGATGGCCAGGGCGCAGGTGACCACGCCCATCAGGACGAGCGCGACCCGGGTCGAGCGGGCCTCGCGCTTGTCCTTCACGAAGGCGCGGAAGACAACGTAGATGTAGAGGGAGTTGAAGGCGAGCAGACCGAGGGCGCCCAGCCACGGCTGGGGCGTTCCGGCCTGGAAGATGTTGGAGAAGGCGCCCATTCCCATCAGCAGCCAGGGGAGGAGGGAGAAGCCGGTGGGCGGTGGGCCCGGGTTCTCGACCGGCACGCCGGTCCTGCGGGCGGTGCGCTGGTCGGCCTTGAAGCGTTCCATGTCCGACTTCCAGCCCGCCCGCGCCACCTGCCACGCGTCCATACGGCACGACGTCTTGCGCAACCACGACCCGTTCCCGCTGCCTTGTGTCATGGCTCCCACGCTACGAACCCGCCCACGTGCGCGGCAGAGGGACATGTACGGAATCCGGCAGTACAAATGTCATGGGCCCCAGCATCTGACATGCCGTCAGTAGTCTTCACAACTTCTGAGAGCTGGGCTATACAGGGGTCGCCGTACTGGAACGCGTTCTAGAACGAGCGCGGAGGCACGGACCCGTGAACGACCTCGGTGCGGCCGACGGTGCGGACGGCCGCACCGAGGTCTCTGAGCCCCCAGGAGCCCCATGCCCATCGACGCCGCAAAGGCAGTGGCCGCCGAACCCCGGATGGGCGAGATCGCCTGGAACTCCAAGGACGTGCAGCTCTACCACCTCGGCATCGGAGCAGGCGTCCCGGCGACGGACCCGGACGAACTGCGCTACACCCTCGAGTCACGACTGCACGTCCTGCCGAGCTTCGCCACCGTCGCCGGCTCCGGCTCGCCCGGCGTGATCAGCGGCCTGTCCATGCCCGGCATCGAGGTCGACCTCGCCAAGGTCCTGCACGGCGGCCAGTCGCTGACCATCCACCGCCCGCTGCCCGTCGCGGGCACCGCCACCGCCACCGGCCGTATCGCCGCGGTCCACGACAAGGGCAAGGCCGCCGTCCTCGTCATGCGCACCGAGGTCGCCGACGCCGACGGCCCGTTGTGGACCAACGACGCCCAGATCTTCGTGCGGGGAGAAGGGGGCTGGGGTGGTGACCGGGGGCCGTCCGGCCGTCTCGACCCGCCCTCCGGCGAGCCCGACCGGGTCGTCGAGCGGGCCGTCCGTGAGGACCAGGCCCTGCTCTACCGTCTCTCCGGCGACTGGAACCCGCTGCACGCCGACCCCGAGTTCGCCAAGGTCGCCGGGTTCGAGCGGCCCATCCTGCACGGGCTGTGCACCTACGGCATCACGCTCAAGGCGGTCGTCGACACCGTGCTGGGCGGGGACGTGACGCGGGTGCGGTCGTACGTCACCCGGTTCGCCGGGGTCGTGTACCCGGGGGAGACCCTGCGCATCCGGATGTGGGAACAGCAGGACGCCGTACGGGTCGCCGTGAGCGCCGTCGAGCGGGACGACGCGCCGGTCCTCGCCGACACCGTCGTCGAACACACCTGAGCACACCAGCCGTTGAGGGGAGCCGCACCATGCGCGCAGCCGTACTGCACGAGATCGGCCAGGACAAGCTGGAGGTCCTCGACGACGTCGAGGCGGTGGGGTTCGGTCCCGGAAGGGTCAGGATCAGGGTGCGGGCGGCGGGGCTGTGCCACTCGGACCTGTCCGGGATGAGCGGCGTACTGCCGCAGCCCGCGCCCTTCGTACCCGGTCACGAGGGCGCGGGCGAGATCCTGGAAGTCGGGGAGGGCGTCAACAACTTGAAGCCCGGTGACCGGGTCGTAGTCTGCTGGCTGCCCGCCTGTGGCGCGTGTCCGGCGTGCAAGCGCGGCCAGACCGAGCTGTGTCTGGCCGGGTTCATGAACGCCGGCACCCCCAACTTCAGGCGCCCCGCCGGAGACGTCTTCGGCATGGCCGGCACCGGCACCTTCACCGAGGAGGTCGTCGTCGACGCGGGCTGCGCGGTGCCGATCCCCGACGACGTGCCCTTCGACATCGCCGCACTGATCGGCTGCGGAGTCACCACGGGCCTCGGCGCCGCCCTCAACACCGCCGACGTACAGGCCGGTTCGTCCGTCGCCGTCATCGGCTGCGGCGGCGTCGGCATCTCCGCGATCCAGGGCGCCCGGCTCAAGGGCGCGGCGGAGATCGTGGCGGTCGACCCGGTGCTCTCCCGCCGGGAGTCCGCCCTCAAGTTCGGTGCCACCAGGGCCGTTTCACCCGACGAGCTGGCCGACGCCAAACAACAGGTCACCGCGGGCGAGGGCTTCGACTACGTCTTCGAGGTCGTCGGCAGGTCGGCCACGGCCCGCACCGCGTACGACAACACCCGCCGCGGCGGCACCCTGGTCGTCGTCGGCGCGGGCGCCATGGACGACAACCTCCAGCTCAACATGTTCGAGCTGTTCTTCGACGAGAAGCGGATCCTGCCGTCCATGTACGGCGGCGGTGACGTCCTGACCTCCTACGAGCGGACCATCGCCCTGTGGCGGGCGGGCCGCGTCGACCTGGCGGGCCTGATCACCCACCGCGTCCCGCTGGCCGACATCAACGAGGCCCTGGACCAGATGCGCACCGGCACCTCGCTGCGTACCTGCATAGAGATCTGAGGAACTCCGGGTATGTCACTGCCACTTGAGGGGCTCTCCGCGATCGTCACCGGCGCCGGACGCGGGCTCGGCCGGGCCGAGGCGCTCGAACTCGCCCGGCTCGGCGCCGCCGTCGTCGTCAACGACTACGGGCAGCCCGGCCGGGACGGCTCCGGCGAGGCCTCCGCGGGCCCCGCCGAGGAGGTCGCCGCCGAGATCCGCGCGGCGGGCGGCAAGGCGCTCGCCCACACCGGGGACGTCTCCGACTTTCCACAGGCCCAGCGGCTCGTCCAGTCGGCCGTCGAGGAGTTCGGCAAGCTCGACATCCTCGTCAACAACGCGGGCATCCTGCGCGACCGCATGGTCTTCTCCATGACCGAGCAGGAGTGGGACTCGGTGATCCGGGTCCATCTCAAGGGCCACTTCAACACCACCCGCTTCGCCGCCGCGCACTGGCGGGAGAGGTCCAAGGCGGTGGACGGGCCGGTGTACGGGCGGATCGTGAACACCTCGTCGGAGGCGTTCCTCGCGGGTTCGGCCGGACAGCCCAACTACGCCGCCGCGAAGGGCGGAATCGTCGGGCTCACCACCTCCACGGCCCTCGCCCTCGCCAAGTACGGCGTCACCGCGAACGTCATCTGCCCGCGCGCCCGCACCCGGATGACCGAGGACGTCTTCGCGGGCCTCGAAGCGCCCGATGCCGGGCTCGACCCGCTCGCCCCCGAGCATGTCGCCCCGCTCGTCGGCTACCTGGCCTCACCCGCCGCCGCACGCGTCAACGGCCAGCTGCTCGTCGTACACGGAGGGATGGTCGCTCTGGTGGAACGGCCCCGTGTGCAGGCCAAGTTCGACAGCAAGCAGGACACCTTCACCTACGACGAACTGGACGCGCTGCTCACCCCGCACTACGCCTCGCGGCCCTCGGGGGAGACGTTCGCGGCGGCGGAGGTGCTCGGGCTCAAGCGGGAGTAGACATACGGGAGCGGACATACGGAAGGGGTCCGCGTGTCGGCCGACACGCGGACCCCTTCGTCGTCGTACCGTCAGGCAGCCTTCTCGGCTTCCTCGACCGGCTTGCGGTGCCGGCCCCGAGGGGCCGAATCGCCGTCGTGAGCCGAGACCTGCCCCCGGTGCCGGCCGTGGCCGGACGTCTGCTGGACATCGGTGCGCGGCGGCTGAATCGTGCTTGCGTCGCTCATCGGAAGAACTCACCCCGTCAACATGATCTTTCTAACAGCCGGGCGAGTTTAACCAACCGACCACGGGGCGAATCCAGGCGGCCACACCAACCGGCACTAGTTCGTTACAAGACCGCCCAACGGCGTTTTCCCGAGGCTCTTCGACGCCACTTTCCCGAGCGCCTCCAACGGCGCCTTTCCGAGCGGCACCGGTCTCAGAACCGCGGGCTCCGGGGGATCCGGTTGCGACGGCCCGTCCGAGTCCGACGGCCTCCCCGGCGTCGACTCGTCGGCCGTCGCGTCCCGGACCGGATCCCCCGGGCCCGCGTCCCCCGTCCTTCCCCCGCCCCCCGATTCCCCCGTGGGCACCGTCAACGCCGCCACCCCGCACGGCACTTCGTCCGTCGCGTACGGCAGCCGCAGCACCCCGTCCCGTGTCCACAGCCCGGCGCCCGTCAACCACCCCATGGGCGCCGCGAGATGGTGCACCTGCCGCCCGTTCGGCCGCCACATGCCGACCCAGCTGCCCACCGGCCCGTCGATCCGCAGCGCCACCGCACAGTTCTCCGGCATCAGCACCTGCCCCGGCTGGACGGCGAACGGCGTCACCGCGCACTCGGGCAGCCGCAGGCTCTCCGGGAAACGCACCGGCAGCGTGCTGCCGAGCACCCCCCAGCCGAGCCGCTCCTCACCGGGCGCGTCCGAGCGGATCAGCAGCAGCCCGCTGTCCGGGTCGGCGAGCAGCAGCCGGTCGTCACTGCCGGCGGAGATCTGCAGCAGCGGCGACACCTCACCGCCCCGCTCCAGATCCACCACGATCGCCTTGGTGCACCCCCCGACCTCCCGGTCGAGGGCCAGCATCCGGCCCGCCCGGTCCAGCCACACCCCGCCCGAGCAGCGCCCCGGGATCTCCGCGAGATGCTCGGGCCCGAAGGCGCCCCCCGCCACCAGCCACACCGCGGTCGAGTGCCGGCCCACGGCGAGGGCGTACGCCTTCTCGCCCCCTGGCGCGGGCGGCAGCAGCCACAGCCGGGTGCCCTCCTCCGGGCACTCGACCGCCCCGAGCGGCAGCTCACCGGTGGCGGGACCTGTCGGGTAGAGCAGCGAGAAGTTGTGCCGCCCGTCCGCGAACCGCCTGATCAGAACCCGTCCGTCGCCCATCGGCTGCACCTCGGTGCCCGGCTCCTCCGGCTGGTTGCCGGGCAGCGGTACCGCGTACGGCTCGGGGCCGTCCAGTGTCCAGCGCTCCGGGAACCAGGAGTCGCCGTCCAGCGTGAGGCGGGCGGCGTACGCGCCGTCCGCGGTGATCGTGCAGCCAGCCTGCGGCGTACCGTCCTCGTCCGCCGCCGTGGGCTCGATCGCACAGGCCGTCATCGTTCGGTCACCTCCGGCCACGAAGCTAGTTTTCGTACGCACGGACGTGGGACGAGCCGACGGCCACTTCACACAAAGGGGTGGCCCAGGAACGATTCGCCTGAGGAAAACGGGACGATTGTGCTGGGCGGGGTCATCGGGAGCCGGACCGGTACATCGGCACAGACCAGCCAGGTAGCCTTTGCCCCGTGCCCCGTCTGTCTGAAGTCATCACCGCGCTGGAGAACCTGTGGCCCGCCGAGCGGGCCGAGTCCTGGGACGCGGTCGGTACCGTCGTGGGCGACCCCGACCAGGAGGTCTCGCGGGTCCTGTTCGCCGTCGACCCGGTCCAGGAGATCGTCGACGAGGCGGTGAAACTGGGCGCCGACCTGCTGGTCACCCACCACCCGCTCTATCTGCGCGGTACGACGACGGTCGCGGCGACCCACTTCAAGGGCCGAGTCGTCCACACGCTCATCAAGAACGACATCGCCCTGCACGTGGCGCACACGAACGCGGACACGGCGGACCCCGGGGTGAGCGACGCGCTCGCGGGCGCGCTGGACCTTCGGGTCGTACGACCGCTGGTGCCGGACCCCTCCGACAAGGAGGGCCGCCGAGGCCTCGGCCGGATCTGCGAGCTGGACCACCCCCTTTCGCTGAAGGACTTCGCCGCCCGGGCCGCCGCCCGGCTCCCCGCCACCGCGCAGGGCATCCGCGTCGCCGGCGACCCCGAGGCGGTCGTCCGCACGGTCGCCGTCAGCGGCGGCTCCGGCGACAGCCTCTTCGACGTCGTACGCGCCGCGGGCGTCGACGCCTTCCTCACCGCGGACCTCCGCCACCACCCGGCATCCGAGGCCCGAGCCCGAACCCCCCTCGCGCTGCTCGACGCCGCGCACTGGGCCACCGAATGGCCCTGGTGCGAGCTGGCCGCGACCCAGCTCGACGAGATCTCCGACCGCCACGGATGGGGCCTGCGGGTCCACGTCTCCAAGACGGTCACCGACCCCTGGACCGCCCACGCGGCGTCCACCACCGACACCACCGACTCACTGGGAGCCCCCAACTGAACGCCGCGCCCGCCGACCAGATCCGTCTCCTCGAGGTCCAGGGCCTCGACGTCCGCCTCCAGCAGCTCGCGCACAAGCGCAAGTCGCTGCCCGAGCACGCCGAGATCGAGTCGCTGACCAAGGACCACACCCAGCTGCGTGACCTGCTGGTCGCCGCGCAGACCGAGGAGAGCGACACCGCCCGCGAGCAGACCAAGGCCGAGCAGGACGTGGACCAGGTGCGTCAGCGCGCCACCCGCGACCAGCAGCGCCTGGACTCCGGGGCCGTCACCTCCCCGAAGGACCTGGAGAACCTCCAGCGCGAGATCACCTCCCTCGCCAAGCGCCAGGGCGACCTCGAGGACATCGTCCTTGAGGTCATGGAGCGCCGGGAGTCCGCGCAGGAGCGGGTCGTCGAGCTGACCGAGCGGGTCGGCGCGGTGCAGGGCAAGGTCGACGACGCGACGGCCCGCCGGGAGGCGGCGTTCGAGGGCATCGACGGCGAGGTCGCCACGGTCACCAAGGAGCGTGAGGTCATCGCGGGCACGATCCCCGCGGACCTGCTCAAGCTCTACGACAAGCTGCGCGAGCAGCAGGGCGGCATCGGTGCGGCGAAGCTGTACCAGCGGACCTGCCAGGGCTGCCGCCAGGAGCTGGCGATCACCGACATCAACGAGATCCGCGCGGCCGCGCCGGACACGGTCGTCCGCTGCGAGAACTGCCGCCGCATCCTGGTGCGTACGTCCGAGTCCGGCCTGTAAGGAGCGTTGCGCGTGCGGGAGTTCATCGTCGAGGCCGACGGCGGGTCCCGGGGCAATCCCGGACCCGCGGGCTACGGCTCCGTGGTCATCGACGCGGCGACCGGCGAGACGCTGGCGGAGCGGGCCGAGTACATCGGCGTCGCGACCAACAACGTCGCCGAGTACCGGGGCCTGGTGGCCGGCCTCCGCGCCGCGCACGAACTGGACCCCGCCGCCTCCGTCCATGTCCGCATGGACTCCAAGCTTGTCGTCGAGCAGATGTCGGGCCGCTGGAAGATCAAGCACCCGGACATGAAGCCGCTCGCGATGGAGGCGGGGCGGGTGCATCCGGCGGACCAGGTGACGTACGAGTGGATCCCGCGGGAGAGCAACAAGCACGCGGACCGGCTCGCCAACGAGGCGATGGATGCGGGGAAGCGGGGGGAGCAGTGGTCGGCGTCGGACTCGACGGCGGAACTGGACGCGGCCGCCTCTTCGTCCCGCCGCGGAGCGGTGGAGTTTTCGGGCGGCGGAGCCGCTGAGGCTGGGGCGGGTGTGGTGGCTGGGTCGCCGGGGGACGCGGTCGCTGGGGCGGCGAAGGTGCGTGCGGCGTTGGGTTCTGCTTCCGTCGGTGCGTCCAGCTCTGCCTCTGCCGCGTCTTCCTCCGCCGGCTCTTCCCGTCGCGGAGCGGTGGAGGTCTCGGGCGGCGGAGCCGCTGGGGCCGAGGCTGATGTGCGTGCCGCGAAGGTGGTGGCCAGCCCTGGGTGGGCGCCGGCCGACATGGGGGCGCCCGCGACCTTTGTGCTGCTGCGGCACGGGGAGACGCCGTTGACGCCTCAGAAGCGCTTCTCCGGTAGTGGAGGGACCGATCCGTCCCTGTCCGACGTCGGGCGTGAGCAGGCCGAGCGGGTCGCCGCCGCCCTTGCCCGGCGTGGCACGGTCCAGGAGATCCTCGCCTCGCCCCTCACCCGTACCCGGGAGACCGCCGCCGCCGTGGCCGAGCGGCTCGGGCTCGACGTGACCGTCGAGGACGGGCTGCGGGAGACCGACTTCGGGGCGTGGGAAGGGCTCACCTTCGCCGAGGTACGGGAGCGCTATCCCGACGACCTCAACACCTGGCTCTCCGACCCGGACGCCGAACCCACCGGCGGCGGTGAGAGCTTCGCGGCCACCGCCACCCGTATCGCGGCGACGAGGGACAAGCTGGTCGCGGCGTACGCGGGACGTACGGTCCTGCTCGTCACGCATGTCACGCCGATCAAGACGTTCGTACGACTCGCGCTCGGCGCCCCGCCGGAGTCCCTGTTCCGGATGGAACTGTCGGCCGCGTCCCTGTCCGCCGTGGCGTACTACGCCGACGGCAACGCGAGCGTGCGGCTCTTCAACGACACGTCCCACCTGCGTCCCTGAGCCCCGACGCCGCGCGGGCCAGCTCTTCGATCCGGTCCCAGTCCCGCGCGGCGACCGCATCCGCGGGCAGCATCCAAGTCCCGCCCACGCAACCGACGTTGGACAGGGACAGATACTCCGGCGCGTTCTCCGGACCGATACCCCCCGTCGGGCAGAACCGCGCCTGAGGCAGCGGCCCGGCCAGCGACTTCAGATACGCCGTCCCGCCCGCCGCCTGTGCCGGGAAGAACTTCATCTCCCGCACCCCGCGCTCCAGCAGCGCCACGACCTCCGACACCGTGGACACCCCTGGCAGGAACGGCACCCCGGACGCCCGCATCGCCGTCAGCAGTACGTCCGTCCAGCCCGGGCTGACCAGAAACCGCGCCCCGGCCCGCACGCACTGCGTCACCTGCTCCGGCGTGACGACCGTCCCCGCGCCGACCACCGCGCCCGGCACACCGTCCGAGATGGCCCGGATCGCCTCCAGCGCGACCGGCGTCCGCAAGGTCACCTCGATCGCCGGCAGCCCTCCGGCGACCAGCGCCCGCGCCATCGGCACGGCATCGGAGGCGTCCTCGATGACGACGACGGGCACGACGGGCGCGAGGTCGAGCACGGAGGCGTACGGCGAGGAGGGCAGCGGCGAGGTCATGGCCTCATCGTGCCCAGGGAGAGCGGTGTGCGCAACGGTCGTTGCGGAGGGTGCAATCGCTAGTGGATCTCGTCCACCAGCACATCCAGCGTCCACGCCTTACCGGCGCCCTTCGGCGGCTCGACCTCCACCACGTACCCGAGGTCCCGCAGCGCCTCCACCAGCTCGGCAGGCCCCGCCGGCGCGATGCCCGCCGACAGCAGACTCCGTACGATCCGCCCCTTGGTCGCCTTGTTGAAGTGGCTGACCACCTTCCGCGTCGGCGCGTGCAACACCCGCACACTCGCCGTCCGCCCGGCCACCTCACCCTTCGGCTTCCACGCCGCCGCGTACGCCGAGGACCGCAGATCCAGCACCAGCCCGTTCCCGGCGGCCTCGGGAAGCGCCGCCGCCATCGGCGTACGCCAGTGCGCGCCCAGCGCTCCGAGGCCGGGCAGCTTCACGCCCATGGAGCACCGGTACGAGGGGATCCGGTCGGCGACCCCGACGGCACCCCACAGCCCCGAGAAGACGAGAAGCTGACGGGCGGCCCGCTTCTTGGCGGCCGTGTCGAGGGAGGACAGCTCCAGAGCGTCGTACAGCACACCCGTGTAGATCTCCCCGGCGGGCCGTGCCCCGGCGGTCCGCAGCTCGGTGTTCTTGCCGACCTCGCCCCGCAGCCCCTCGCTCAGCCCGAGCACCTCACGCGCCTTGCCCTCGTCACCGGCGCACAGCTCGACGAGCTCGCCGAGAACGGCCTCACGGGCCTCGGTCAGCCCCGGCAGCGACAACGACTCCAGCTTCAGCGGGGCGCCACGACCGGAGGAGGCCTTGCCTTCGGACGGCGGCAGCAGGACAAGCACGGGCGGGATCTCCTTCGGTAGCGGCGGTAGCAGCTGTAACGGCTGTAGATCCTGTACAGCTCTGCGACAGCGTACGGCGTGCTCCTCGGGGTTCCCGGCCCTACGCTCGCTGTATGCCCCGCCGCCACATCCGCGTGACCGGCGCCCCCGAAGCCCCCCTCCGGGCCGCCCTCACAGCGCTGCGCACCGAATTGGGAGTGCCGGAGGCGTATCCGCCGGAGGCCTCGGCGGACGCCGGGACACCTCCCGTGCTCCCGTCCCACGACGCCACCGACATCCCCCTGTTCACGATCGACCCGCCCACCTCCACCGACCTCGACCAGGCGATGCACCTCTCCCGCCAGGGCACCGGCTACCGCGTCCGGTACGCCATCGCGGACGTCGCCGCCTTCGTCACCCCCGGATCGGCCCTCGACGCGGAGACGCACCGCCGCGTGATGACCCTCTACTTCCCGGACGAGAAGGTCCCCCTGCACCCGGTTTCCCTCAGCGAGGGCGCGGCCAGCCTGCTCCCGGACCGGACGCGCCCGGCCGCCCTGTGGACGATCGACCTCGACGCGGACGGCCGTACCGTCGCCGTCGACGTCCGCCGCGCCCTGGTCCGCAGCCGGGCCAAGCTGAACTACGAGGGCGTGCAGAAGGAGATCGACGCGAAGACGGCCGAGGAGCCACTGGCGCTGCTGGAGGTGATCGGACGGCTGCGGGAGGAGCTGGAGGTGGAGCGGGGCGGGATCTCGCTGAACGTCCCCGAACAGGAGATCGTCGAGCGGGACGGGACGTACGAACTGACGTACCGCGCCCCGCTGCCCGCCGACGGCTGGAACGCCCAGATCTCCCTCCTGACCGGGATGGCGGCGGCCGACCTGATGCTGGCGCACGGCACCGGCGTCCTGCGCACCCTCCCCGCCGCCCCCGACGGTGCGGTCGACCGCCTGCGCCGCACGGCCCACGCCCTGCACATCGACTGGCCGCACCACGTGTCGTACGCGGCGCTGGTCCGTTCCCTGGACCCGCACATCCCGCACCACTCGGCGTTCCTCCAGGAGTGCACGACGCTGCTGCGGGGCGCGGGTTACACGGTCTTCAGGGACGGCGTACTGCCCGACATCACCACCCACTCGGCGGTCGCCGCGCCCTACGCCCACTGCACGGCACCCCTGCGCCGCCTGGCCGACCGGTACGCGTCGGAGATCTGCCTCGCGGCGGTCGCGGGGGAGCCGGTGCCCGACTGGGTCCTGGCAGCGTTCGACGCGCTGCCTCGCGAAATGGCCGAGGGCGGCCGGCGCGCGGGCGCGGTGGAACGGGCCTGCGTGGACATCGTCGAGGCGGCCCTGCTGAAGGACCGGGTGGGGGAGGTGTTCGACGGGTGCGTGGTGGAGGTGGAGGAGCGTCGACCGACGGTGGGCGTGGTGCAGTTGGAGTCACCGGCGGTCATCGGCCGGGTTGAGGGCGCCGGTCTGTCTCTGGGCGACCGACTGCGGGTCCGCCTCGCACAGGCAGATCCGGCAGCTCCCGGGAAGGTGCGTTTCGTGCCTGCGTGACCGCTCGTACGAGCTCGCCGGGTTCGTCGGCGTGGAAGCGGACGAGGCGGATCTGCTTCGGGCGCCCGAGAAAGGTGAAGTGACGGACCGGCCGGGCCAGTTCGAGGGTGACGGTGGTCCGTGCGCCCATGGCGAGGTCGAGTTCGCCGTCGGCGCGCTGGTGGGTGGCGCGCAACTCGCGCCGTACGTCGGTGATCTGGTGCAGCGGTATGCGCAGGTCGACGTGCGCGGCGCGGCGGATCCGGAGGGAGTCGGCGTCGAGCACGTGGGGCCGTACGACGTTGGCCGCGTGCATACCGATGACGAGGACGACGGTGTAGACGTCCAGGACGAGAACGGGTGTGTGCACGGCCGGCAGATCCCGCAAGAGCACGGACATGGTCACCGACTCGATCACGCACACGAACGCGAGCCCGAACATCAACGGCCCCTCGCCACGGGCGTATCCGAATCCTTGTCCGTGGCGGGTCTGATGCGTCCGCCGGGTCACCCACAGCGCGAGGCTGACGAGCAGCCGCAGTTCATGCCGTACGAGGGCGGAGGCCGCTGTCTTCATGTCTCCTCCGTGAGGATGCGCATGGCGCGACGGATGGCCTCCGCCTGGGCCGGGGCGAAGTCGGCGTAGAAGGCGCGCAGGAAGCTGCTGCCGTGGTCCAGGGAGACGGCTTCGGGGAGCAGTTCGCGCGGTGTGCTCTCGGCGAGCTTGCGGGCGGCGTCGTCCACGCGAGGATCGTCGACGGAGGCCTCGGCGAGCGCGTCGAGGAGCGCGTAGGCCTCGTTGGCCCTGGCCACGCCTTCGGGCGAGGCGAGCACGGAGTTCACCGCCGACAGCATCCGCTCCCGTTCCTCCGGACCCGCGGCGGACTCGATGAGGGCGAGCACCTCACGGTCCTTGGCGGCCATGGGGGAGTCGGAGAGCGGGGCCATCTCGCTGAACAGCGCGGTGAGTTCGGGGGAGACGGGCCCTTCGGCGGGCAGCCCGTCGGCGTCCAGCAGCGCCCGCAGCCGCACCCGCCGCTCCCGGATCGCCGCCTCCTGCCGGGCGAGATCCGCGTCCAGTTCCTGGAGGATCTCGGTGAGCTCCTTCTCCGTGTCATCGGCCAGCACGTCCCGCACCTCCGCGAGCCCCAGCCCCAACTCGGTCAGCCGCCGGATCCGCGCGAGCACGACGGCGTGCCGCAGGGTGTAGTTCCGGTACCCGTTGCCCAGCCGCTCCGGCTCCGGCAGCAGCCCCTGATGGTGGTAGTGCCGCACGGTCCGCGTGGTGACGCCGACGGCGGCGGCGAGTTCTCCGATCCGCATGGGATCAGTAGAGACGTTGACGTTGCGGCAGGGTCAAGCGCGCGGTTCGGCGTGCCTGACGGTGGCCGGGATCGTGTGCCACGATCGAGGGAACGGTTTCCGATCTCACGGACAGGTGATCAGCCGATGTCCCACCCTGGCGAGCGACAGAAGGAGGGGCGTGACGTGACTGCCATGGCCCATGAGCCGCTCACGCAGGCGGACGTGCTGCTCGAGGGCTTTCTCGCCCTGGACGCTCCGGAGGGTTTCCGGGCCGAGCTGATCGAGGGGGAGATCGTCGTGACGCCGCCGCCGGACGGGGACCACGAGGACTACATCGGACTGATCGTGGAGCAGGTGCACCAGCAGTCCCGAACCAGGATGCAGTTCGCCGGAAACAAGGGGCTGAGGCTGGAGAGCAGGGGTGACTGCCCGAAAGACCGACTGATTCCCGACGGCACCTTCGCCCCCAGGGAACTGCGGCTCTACCGAGGCACCGACTCCTGGATGCCCTGCCAAGGGGTGGCCATGGTCCTTGAGGTGACGTCCACCAAGCCCAAGGCCGACCGCGAGGCCAAGCGCCGCTGCTACGCCCGCGGTGGCATCCCCCTGTATCTGCTGGTCGACCGTGAGGCCACCTCGATCACGCTCTTCAGCGACCCGGAGAAGGGTGACTACCGCGAGCAGTGCACCCGGCCTTTCGGGAAACCACTCGCGCTCCCCGAGCCGTTCTCCTTCGACCTCGAGACAGTGGACTTTCTCTGAGCACCCCGGCGTTGCACCCTGAGGACGACGGACAGGGGGCGGTGTGGTGGAGCAGGCGCTGTGGACCAGGGCGAGGCTGGGCCGTTGCGGTCCGCGCCTGGACCTCCTGACGGCCCGCTTCGACAAGCACGTCTACGCTCCGCACGCCCATGACGAGTTCACGGTCGGCGTCTGTGTGGACGGCTCGGAGATCATCGACTACCGGGGCGGGCACATACGGACGGGCCCGGGCTCGATCGTCGTACTGGCGCCCGGGGAGGTGCACACCGGCGGCCCTGGGAATGCGACCGACGGCTACGCGTACCGGGCGCTGTACGCGGAGACCTCCCTGCTGACGGAGGGAACGCTGGGTGGCGTCCCGCACTTCCGCGAGCCGCTGATAGACGACCCCGAACTGGCCGCGGCGATCCTCCTCACCCATACCGAACTGGGCGCCAGCCCCGACCCCCTGGAGACCGAGTCCCGCCTCCCCTGGCTGCTCACGGCCCTGGCACGCCGCCACTCCACGGCCCGGGCCACGACGGACACGATCCCGGGCGCGGACCGGCTCGCTCTTCTCGTACGGGACCGCCTGGCCGACGAACTCCTGGACCCCCCGTCCCTGGCCGACCTCGCGACCGACCTGGGCCTGTCCCGCTACCAACTTCTCCGCGCCTTCCGTACGACGATGGGGCTGCCGCCGTACGCCTGGCTGGCCCAGTACCGCGTCACCCGCGCCCGCCGCCTCCTGGACACGGGCCTGCGGCCGGCGGAGGTCGCGTCACTCGTCGGCTTCGCGGACCAGGCGCACCTCACCCGCTGGTTCCGCCGCGTCCTCGGCGTGACCCCGGCGGCGTACCGCAACAGCGTTCAAGACCTCAGGCCCTGATCCGGCCCAAGGTGTGCGCATGACTGCACGCGGCTGGTTCCTGTTCTCCCTGATGGGAGTGGTCTGGGGCATCCCCTACCTGATGATCAAGGTGGCGGTGGAGGCCCCGCTGTCCCCGTCGGTGGTGGTGTTCACGCGGTGTGCGCTGGGCGCGGCGCTGCTGCTGCCGTTCGCGGCGAGGGGCTTGGCGGGGACCGTCAGGTCGTTCTGGAAGCCGATGCTGGCCTTCGCGTGCATCGAGATCATCGGCCCGTGGTTCACGCTCACGGACGCCGAACGCCATCTGTCCAGCTCGACGGCGGGTCTGCTGATCGCCGGGGTGCCGATCGTGGGGGTGGCACTGGCCCGCTTCTTCGGTGACACGGAGCGGCTGGGGGCGCGGCGGCTGACGGGTCTGGGACTGGGCCTGGCGGGAGTGGGGGTCCTGACCGTCCCGCACCTGACGGGCGGGGACGCACGCTCGCTGGCGGAGGTGCTGGTGACGGTGGTGGGCTACGCGACGGCGCCCCTGATAGCGGCACGGCACCTGAGGAATGTCCCGTCCTTGCAGCTCACGGCGTCCTGCCTGGGCCTGGCAGCGTTGGTGTACGCGACGCCGGCCGCGATGACCTGGCCTGCCGCGGTGCCCTCGCCCACTGTCCTGCTGGCCCTGGCGGGCCTGGGCGTGATCTGCACGGGGGTGGCCTTCGTCGCCTTCCTGGAGCTGATCAAGGAGGTCGGCCCGACGCGCTCGACGGTGTTCACGTACGTCAACCCGGCGGTGGCGGTGGCGGCGGGCGCGCTGTTCCTGGGGGAGGAGCTGACCCTGGGCGTGGGGGCGGCGTTCACGTTGATCCTGGCGGGCTCGGTCCTGGCGACAGCGGCCGGTCCTGCGAGGGATGGGGGCCCGGTACCATGGTCGACACGGCAGACGAGCCGGGCGGACGGCCGCGTGGAGTCCCCTTGACGGGGGCTTCCCGAGGAACGTCCGGGCTCCACAGGGCAAGGTGGTGGCTAACGGCCACCCGGGGTGACCCGCGGGACAGTGCCACAGAAAACAGACCGCCGGGGACCTCGGTCCTCGGTAAGGGTGAAACGGTGGTGTAAGAGACCACCAGTGCCCAGGGTGACCTGGGCAGCTAGGTAAACCCCACCTGGAGCAAGGTCAAAAGGAGCGCCGTAAGAAGCGCTCTGCGGGGACGTTCGAGGGCTGCCCGCCCGAGTCCCTGGGTAGACCGCACGAGGCCGGTGGCAACACCGGCCCTAGATGGATGGCCGTCTCCCCGGCCGCCGCGAGGCGACCGGGCGACAGAACCCGGCGTACAGCCCGACTCGTCTGCCACTAAGGCCTCTGACCAGCGAAAGTAATGGTCAGAGGCCCTTTCTCGTAGATCCGGGGGTTTGGGCGGACCCCGCTCCGTACCGTTTCAAACAGGACCGCGCGGCTACGTTCGTAGCCACCAAGGTAGCCACGCTTCGCAGGGTCGAAGGTGGGCGTGGGCGGAGCTGGGGGAGGCGCTCCCCGGTCAAGATGCGCCCTGTTCCGAGGATCTTTGCTAGCCGGAGTGACGGGCGTCAGTTCTTGGTGACCAGCTCGTCGAGTAGCTGTTCCAACAGATTGTTGTCACCGAGGAAGCTCTTCACCGAGGCGTCCTCGTTGCGTTGAGGGTCTATGCCCGACCAGTTGAGGGCGTATCCCGCGTCGGCGCTGAGTTGGGCAAGGAACGCCCGCTGGGCACGGCCGTTGCCCTCGCGGAACGGGTGGAGGACGTTCAGGTCGCCGTACAACGTAGCCAGTTGGATGACGAATTCCTGCCGGGGGAGATTCTGAAGCCGGCCGGAGGAGGCGAGACGGCCGAAGACCTCTCCGGCGTAGGGCACCAGGTTTCTCGCCGGGCAGAATGGTGTGCGCTTGGCGATGTTCACGGTGCGTAACTCGCCTGCCCACGGATAGATGTCACCGAAGACCGCGGCATGGAACGCTTGGAGATGGCCGAGGTCGTACGCGCCGGGTAGCGGGCGTTCGGCGAGCATGACGAGGCGCGCCCGGGTGATGTCCGCCTCCGCTGCCGCGAGCAGCTGATGGTCGGTGATGCCGAGGTTGTTGCGCAGCACGCCGTTGGGCATGGCGTACGGATCGTTCACCCTGCCCGCCGCTCCGAAGTCTGTCGGTGGCGGGCGATCGCGCGCGCGACAAGGGTGTCCGCGTCGAGGTCGCCCTTCACGTACGCCTCGGTGTCGTGGTCTGAGACATTGGAGGCCTGGAGTCCCTCGGCCTCGATGGAGCCGGTGGCCGAGGCGACGGCCGCACGTCGTGCCGCTCGGCCGCTCAGGGCTTCGAATGCCTCGACGGACAGGAGGACGCCCTGGGGCTTGCGGTGGGCGCCGATCAGGACCGGGTCGGCATCCGCGCCGGACTCCGACAGGTCGGTCAGGATCCGCGAAAGTCTCGCGCGCGCGTCGCTTACGGTCACGACCTCAGGGATCTCCACGCTGTCTCCGTACCCGTATAGAGGCTTGATTCTGTACAGATTCTAGTACGGATTCCGGCAAGTGTCCCGCCTTGGGCGAGCCGTGGAGGTATCCCCGCCATCCCGTCCCGACGGCTGTCCCCATGGGCGGGGCGCCTCCTCGCATAGCCACCAACGTAGCCACGGAAACGCCCTCCCCGCACGTTCACGCAGGTCATAGCGCTGCGATGACTCTCCCCGGCGTACAGCCCGACTCGTCTGCCGTCGTGGTCCTGCCGGGCTTCAACCTGTGGAGCAAGACCCTCCAGAGCGGTGTTCTGACAACAGACGACCACCTTTTGCGCACGCGGGACTACACGAGCGCCGGCACCTCGGCTCCGGTCGCGGGATGGACGAGCGACCGCAGCTTCTCCCGCGTCTCCGCGTCCGTCGAGTAGAGGATCGTCCCGACCATTCCCCGAGTCAGCAGTACCTTGTACGTGGTGCGGATGAGACGGTCGACGTCGTCGTCCGGAGTCGCCTTGGTGAAAGACGGGTCCCGCTGTTCGGCGACGAGGACGAACTGCTCGCGGTCGCGGATCTCTGCCGCCGCCACGGACATCAGCTGCTTCGACGGCCGTACCTTGCCGCTGAGCAAGAGGTCCGCTGCCTGCGCGCCCGGCTTGGTGGCGAGCCTTGAGCGGAGGAAGTCGAGGAAGGCGCCGCGCTGTTCACCGGTGTACATCCGGCCCTGCTGGTCCTCCTTGACACCGCGCAGTCCGGCGATCCCGAACTCCGTCGCGTTGTGGAGGAAGGCCACGCCCGCCAGGGACTGGGGCATCCGCTCCAACGCCCCGTTGAACGACAGCAGATACTCGCAGTAGCCCCGTACCTGTTCGATTGGGTTGAGCACGGGCTGCGCGTAGGAATCGATACGGCACAGCAGCGGCTCGTCCTCCTCCGGGTAGGCCGAGCTCCACTGCTTCAACTCCACCACGACGTACGACGGTTCGCCCGTCCTGGGGTGTACGCCGACCAGCACGGCATCGGCTCGCTTGCTGGTGAGGGGCAAGTTGTACTCGATGAGGACCTCGACGTCGCCGAGGTCGGCCTCCATGAGTGCGTTGACGAGTGCCGGGAGGCTGCGTTCCCAGGACCGTATCTCCGCCCGTGCGGGCATCCGGCCGTGCTGGTGACGGAAGTTCTCGGTCAGATGCAGCGCCAGCGACCCTTCGAGGAGGCGGGCGGCTACGGACGCCGCGGACTCACGGAACAGCAAGAAAATGCCCCCAGGCAGCACGAAGAAGACTCGTGCGGGTGGGGGGCATGTCCTCCGGTGTCCGCGGAAGCGGATCAGGAAGCCCGTCGGGCCGCTGAGATGGATCTCGTCATCTTAGGTGGCTCTCCGGAAGTTCTGTCGGTGTTTGGTAGGCCGCCAGGGGCTGGTCGAGGGTGCGGCGGTGGTCAGGAGTCGGCCGGGTAGCGCTTGAGAACCCGCCGGACAGGGAGAAGGCGACGATCGGAGGGCTGGCTGGGTGGGCGTTTCGGCAGTGGGCGGCAGAGGGTCCGAGACGAACTACCCCCGCTGGGGAACGGCGTACACCCAGCCTTCCTCGGCCAGCAGGCCAAGCCCTCGCCGCACGGTTGTCCGCGCGATCCCTTCCGCTGCACGAACTGGGCTTCACTCGGCAGCATCCGTCCAGGCTGCCAGTCCCCGCGCTGGATCTGCGCACGCAGAATCTCGGCCAGCTGCCGGTACGGGGTCAGCGGCGCACCGTGATCGATCTCAGCGTCAGGGTTCAACTCGGCCCGCCGCAGCGGTCCATGACGATGCCTGAGACCCAGGTGTCGTATCTCTTCGTGGCTCGGCCGCCGACGGTCCGATGCGTGTCACCCTTGCTCGCCCGAGGGACGGACCAGTCCGGATTCGTAGGCGGCGATGACGAGTTGGGCGCGGTCGCGGGCCTCCAGTTTGGCCAGGAGCCGACCGATATGGGTCTTCACCGTGCCGTGGCTGAGATGCAGTCGGTCGGAGATCTCCGTGTTGGACAGGCCCGAGGCGATCAGCAGGAGCACCTCGCGTTCGCGCTCGGTGACCCGGTCGAGGCCACTGGATGCGGACGCGGACCTTCCCAGGCGTCCTTCGACTCGTCCTTCGAATCGTCCTTCACGATGCCCCTCAGGGCGTCGGCAGAACTCCGCGATCAGGCGCCGCGTCACTCCGGGGGCGAGCAGGGCGTCGCCGGCCGCGATGACGCGGATGGCGGTGAGGAGGTCGGCCGGCGGGGTGTCCTTGAGCAGAAAGCCGCTGGCCCCGGCGCGGAGGCCGTCGAAGACGTACTCGTCGATGTCGAACATGGTGAGGATGAGGACCCGTACCCCGGCGGTCACCGGTGATCCGCAGATCCGGCGGGTGGCCTCGATACCGTCCAGTTCGGGCATCCGGATGTCCATGAGGACGAGGTCGGGGTGTTCGCTGCGAGCCATGGCGACGGCCTGGGCGCCGGTGCCCGCCTCGCCCACAGTGATCAGATCCGGCTCGGAGTCGACCAGTACGCGGAAGCTGCCGCTCAGCAGGGCCTGGTCCTCGGCGATCAGGATCCGGGTCGCGGCGGAGGTCGTCACGGAGACTCCGGGGGCTTCGGTCGGGCGGGCAGGAACGGCAGGCACGCGGTCACCCGGAATCCGCCGTCGGGCTGCGGGCCGGCGGTGAGCGTGCCGTCGTACATCATGGCCCGTTCACGCATTCCGGGGATGCCGTGGCCGCCCCCCGACGTCCGCGTACGGCGTCGCTCCCGTTCCTTGTCCCTGTCCCGGGTCGGTGGTCCCTCATCGCGTACCTCCAGGCGCAGTTCGGACGCGGTCACCCCGATCCGGACGGTGCAGCGGGTCGGCGCGGCATGGGTCATCACATTGGTGAGGGCCTCCTGCACGATGCGGTAGCCCGCCAGGCCGATGCCGTCCGGCACCTGGACGTCGGGGTCCATGGCGAGGTCGACCCGTACGTCCGCGTGCTCGGCCCGCCGCAGCAGTGCGGGCAGGTCGGACAGGCCCGGTGTCGGGTCCAGGTCGGCCGGTTCGCCGTCCGGGTGGACGCGCAGGACGTGCAGGATGCCGCGCATCTCCGTCATGGCCTCCCTGCTGACGGCCTCGATCACCTTCAGCGCGTCATGCGCCTCCTCGGGGCGGGACGCCAACAGATGGTTGGCGATGCTCGCCTTGACGGTGATCAGCCCCATGCTGTGGGTGACGACGTCGTGGAGTTCGCGGGCGATACGCAGACGTTCGTGGTGCACGGCCTGCTCCTCGCGCCGCGCGGCCTCCACCCGCGCCAGTGTCCGCCGTCCCCGTACCGCGAAGCCCGCCGTCCACACCGCCCCGAGGACGGCGGCGCCGACCACGAGGAACCCGACCCCGTTCTGCCACGAACGGGGTGACCCCGCGACCGTTCCGGCCAGCACGACCGTCGCGCAGACCACGGCCACCGCGGGTGTCGGGACCAGACGCTGCGAGGAAGTCGTCAACGCCAGGGGATACAGGGCGAAAGCCGCGGCGACGAAGGGGTCCACGGCGATCCCGAGGGCCACCTGGGACAGGGTGGCGACCAGCACGAGGGCGAACACCTGACGCGGCCACCGTCGCCGTACCACGAGCGGGATCCCCGCCGCCGCGACCAGCGCGCACCGCACCCACAGAGGCGCCCCCGCCGCACCACCCCCGCGGACGATCGCCGGCGGCAGCAGGACCGTGAGATACGCGAGGGCGGCCGCCGCGTCCAGTCCGGTCAACTGGTGGTGGCTGAGCCGCTGGGGGAACCGTAGGGCCGGGTCGGAGATCGACACCCGGTCCAGGGTAGGGCCGACCCGTCGGAGGCCGCGTCGGACCGAGGGCATACGGTCGACAACAGGCCGAGGGCAGGTGGCCACAGGCATCCGACCACGGACATACGACCGTGGTCGGACCCCCGGTCACCGTCCGGACCGTGGTCCGATGTGGCGTGCACGGCCCCGCGACAGTCTGGGCGGCATGATCGAAGTCCAGGACCTGACGAAGCGGTACGGGACGGCCCTCGCCGTCGACCGGCTCTCCTTCCGGGCCGAACCCGGGCGCGTCACCGGCTTCCTCGGTCCGAACGGTGCCGGGAAGTCGACGACGATGCGGGCCATGGTCGGCCTGCACCGCCCGGACACCGGGCAGGTGTTGCTGAACGGACGCCGGTACGGCGAACTCCGCGACCCGCTGCGGACGGTGGGCGCCATGCTGGAGGCCAGGGCCGCGCACCCGGGACGTACCGCCTACCACCATCTGCGGTGTGTCGCCGAGAGCAACGGGCTGCCCAGGCGCCGGGTGGACGAGGTGCTCGCCCAGACCGGTCTGGAGAGCGCGGCGGGCCGCCGTACCGGCGGGTTCTCGCTCGGCATGGGGCAGCGGCTCGGCATCGCGACCGCGCTGCTCGGCGAACCGGACATTCTGCTGCTCGACGAGCCGGTCAACGGACTGGACCCGGACGGGGTGCGCTGGATCCGTACGCTGGTCAAGGAGTTGGTCGCCGAGGGACGCACCGTGTTCATGTCCAGCCATCTCATGAGCGAGATGGCCCAGACCGCCGATCACCTCGTCATCGTCGGCCAGGGCCGGCTCCTCGCCGACACCGACATGAACAGCTTCATCGAGGACCACTCCGTCTCCAGGGTCAGGGTCCGCACCCCGGAGCCGGAGCGGCTGCTGTCGCTGCTGAGGGCCAAGGGCATCAGCTCCCACAAGCAACTCGACGGAACCGTCATGGCCGCGGGCGTGGACGCGCCGACCGTCGGCTCCATCGCCGCCCATCAGGGGGTGACCGTCCATGAACTGGCCACCGAACACAGCTCATTGGAGGACGCGTTCATGCGACTGACCGCGCAGGCCGCCGAGTTCCGCACGGCGAGCTGGTGACCACGGCCATGATGATGACGAACTCGCTGACCGCGGTGCTCCGTTCCGAATGGACCAAGGCGCGCACCGTCCGCTCCACCTCCTGGACCCTGCTGCTCACCTTCGTGATCAGCGTCGGTATCGGCGTCGTCAACTGTCTCTCCGTCAAGAAGGCCATCGCCGAGGACAGCCCCCTGGTCCGGTCCGACTTCCACCCCGCCGACTCCGGGTTCGTCGGGGTGGGCGCGGGTCAGCTGGTCCTGGTGGTCTTCGCCGCCCTCCTCGTCTCCGGCGAACACTCCGGCGGCATGCTCCGCACCTCGCTGCTGGCCGTGCCCCGCCGCGGCCTGCTCTACGGGGCGAAGCTCACCGTCGGCGCGCTGCTGACGCTCGGGGTGTCAGCCGTCACCGTCCTCGTGTCCTTCCTCGCCTCGGAACGGGCCCTCGGCTCCATCGGCGTACCGCTGGACAGCCCCGGAGTGGCGAGCGCGCTGGTGGGCGCGGTCGTCCAGCTGACCCTCATCTGGCTCTTCAGCGCCGGTGTGGCGGTCGTCCTGCGCAGCCCGGCGATGTCTCTCGGCGTCCTGATCCCGTTCCACTTCGTCCTGCCGACCCTCATGCTCAACATCCCCGGCCTCAAGGTGATCGCGTACCACCTTCCCGTCCAGGCGGGCGCGCAGCTCATGGAGGTGGCCCAGCAGGGCGACTCGACCCTGTCCGCGGGGGTCGCGCTGGCCGTGCTGCTGGCGTGGACGACGGCGGCGACCATCGGTGGCCTCATCGCCCTGCGCTCCAGGGATGCGTGACGGGACGTACGGCCCGGTACGCGCCCCGGGACCGATCCGGTGCCCGCAGGGGGCTCCAAGGCACTGGAGGAGGGCAACCACGGCTGTGCGAACGTGCCCGCGCACCACCGCCCGTACTCGGCGGACTGGCTGGCCGGTGTCCTCTAGGAGGTACCCAGCGACCGTTCCATGACCCGGTTCAGATGCCGGTCGAAGACCTCCTTGGTGTCCGGCGTCAGCGTCCGCAGCGCCACCAGCGCCGTGATCACGACGTCGCACAGCTCGCTCTGGACGTCGTCCCAGGTGTGGGTCGTGCCCTTGCGAGGGTTGGTGCCCGTCACGCCGATCACCGCCTGGGCGACCTCGCCGACCTCCTCCGAGAGCTTCAACATCCGTACGAGCAGGGATTCCTGGCCGTCGAGGGTGCGGTTGGTGTCGAGCCAGGTTGCCAAGGCGTCGATGCCCTTCCAGATGTCGACGGGTGCTGCGGCGGTCGTGTCGTGGTCACTCATGGACGCAGCTTGGCATGCGCCACTGACAGCCCCCAGGCAGCCGGGGGAGGCCATGGACCTCCCCCGGCTCGGCACTTGGGTCAGTCCTTGCCGAGGAGGGTGTTCATCTCCTCGATCTCGGCCGTCTGTCCGGTGACGATGTCGTCGGCCATGGCGGTGGCGGGCTCGTACCGGCCCTTCGCCTTCTCCGTCCCGGCCATGTCGACCGCGCCCTCGTGGTGCTCGACCATCAGGTTCAGGAACAGGGCGTCGAACTTCTCGCCGGACGCCTTCTCCAGCTTCGTCATGTCCGCGTCGTCCATCATGCCGGGCATGCCGGACTGCGAGCCGTGGTCCATGCCGGGCATCGACGCGCCCGCCTCCGGGACCTCCTCGCCCCAGGACTTCAGCCAGCCGGACATGGTCTTGATCTCCGGGTCCTGCGCCTTCTCGACACGGGCCGCGAGGTCCTTCACCTCGGCGGACGAGGCCCGGTCGGTGGCGAGTTCCGCCATCTCCAGGGCCTGACGGTGGTGGGGGATCATGCCCTGCGCGAAGGAGACGTCCTGGGCGTTGTGGGAAGCGGCGGACGACGAGGGGGAGTTGTGGCCGCTCTCGTGACCGCTGTCGCTGTCGCTGTCGCCGCCGCCACAGGCCGCCAGGACGAGCGCGGCGGTGACGGTCGCCGCCATGAGGGCAGCGCGGCGTGTACGGGTGGTGCTCATGCTTGAACTCCTGCTGAGAGAAAGGGATCCGGACATGCCGATGCGCACACCGAGGTGTGCGGCGTGGTGTCTAGATCCGCAGGAGTTGGAGTTCCGCCAGGGACGGGGGCGCCCGGGCGCCTTCCGGGTCGGAGCCGGCGTACACGCGCGGTGATTCGTCTCGTACGACGATGGCGACCGGGTCGGGCACGAGCGCGGGCAGCGACGGCCCGCCGCTCACCGAGGCCGCCGAACAGGTCGTGTCGGCATGCGTGACGTGGCCTGAGCCGCAGTGGCCCTCTCCGGGACAGTCGCCGTGGGGCGCGGAGACGGAGACGGTGGCCATGGGCGGCGGGGTGTGCGGGTGCTCGTCGGCGACGGCCGCACCCGGAGCCAGGGCGTGCATGCCCATGAGCCCCGCCAGCAGAGCCAGCACGAGCAGCGCCCGCCACCGCCACCGGGGCGGTGATGCGGGGTGGTGCTCGGGGCCGTTCACGGGGGTCATCCTAGGCGGAAGCCGGGAAGTGACTGTGCGCGGGCTGCGCAACCCCACGTGATGGCGGCGAGCGAGATGGCTGGGCCTGCGTCGCCCTTCGGCCCGGCGATGCATCCTCCTCCGGGCCCGCCTCGTGCCCCGGCTCCGTGTCCCGACAGCCGCCTCGTGCCCCGGCTCCGTGTCCCGACAGCCGCCCCGTGCCGTCCCTACTCCCCGAACAACGCCTCCTGCGCATCGAGCTGCTCCGCCTGCTCCTCCCTCTCCTTCTCCTGAAGCCTGCGGTTGCGTGCCCCCACCACCACCGCCGTGGCCGCAGCCGTCACCGCGAGTGCCGTGGGGACCATCCACCCCCGGTCGAACACGTGCCCGATGGCGTGGTCGAGGGAGAGACGTCCCGGCCCCGCGATCGCGAGGCCCGTCGCCGCGAGGCCCAGCGTCGCCGCGTACTCGAAGCCGCCCTCGGCGTTGAAGAAGCCGTTGGGCGTGTGCACGGTGGACGCCCCCGCCATCGCACCGGCCGCCGCCGCACCCGCCGCCGGTGTCGCCAGGCCCAGTGCCAGCAGTGTGCCGCCGCCCGCCTCCGCGAGGCCCGCCGCGGTGGCGCTCGCCTTGCCGGGCGAGTAGCCGACGGACTCCATGAACTGGCCGGTCCCCTCGATGCCGTGGCCGCCGAACCAGCCGAACAGCTTCTGCGCGCCGTGCGCGGCCAGCACACCGCCGGTACCCAGCCGGAGCAACAGCAGGCCCAGATCGCGTCGGTCGTAGGAAGAGGCGTGTGAGGTCACGATGACTCCCGTAAGAGATGGACGAAACATCCCCCTCGCGTTTCCACCGTTGCACTCCTGACACCTCTCGGAGTCACCCGCGCCGCCGTTCGGGTGGCGGCCCCGGGGGAGCGGTGTGAGTCTGGCTGCCATGACGATTCAGACCGGCAAACTCAGCGACCCCGCGGTCCGCGCCTTCGTCAACGCCGTCAACGCGCACGACCGCGACGGCTTCATGGCCCTCCTCGCCCCCGGCGCGACCATGTCGGACGACGGCTCCGACCGTGACCTCGACGACTGGATCGACCGGGAGATCTTCTCCTCCCACGGTCACATGGAGGTCGACAACGAGTCCCGCGGCGGCCGCGTCCTCATCGCCCGCTACAGCAACGACACCTGGGGCGAGATGCGCACCAAGTGGCACTTCGAGGTCGACGGCGACAAGATCACCCGCTTCGAGACCGGGCAGGCCTGACGAGGCACGACAGGTTCCGTGAAAGTCCTTGCCCTGGAGTGCGCTCCAAGGCCTAGCGTCTCGATCCATGGAGACGAACAGGACTTTGGGTCGCAGTGGCATAGAGGTCAGCGCCCTCGGCTTCGGCTGCTGGGCCATCGGAGGTGAGTGGCAGGACCTGGGTGGGCAGCCGCTCGGCTGGGGCAAGGTCGACGACGACGAGTCCGTACGGGCGATCCACCGCGCCCTCGACCTCGGCGTGACCTTCTTCGACACCGCCGACGTCTACGGCACCGGGCACAGTGAGCGGATCCTCGGCCGCGCCCTCGGCAAGCGCCGCGCCGACGTGGTCGTCGCCACCAAGTGGGGCAACCTCTTCGACGAGGACGCCCGCGTCCTCAACGGGCAGGACACCTCCTCGGACCACGCCCGCGAGGCGCTGACCGCCTCCCTCACCCGCCTCGGCACGGACTACGTCGACCTCTACCAACTCCACCTCTCCGACGCCCACCCCGACCAGGGCGCCCGACTCCGCGACCTGTGCGAGGAGTTCGTACGCGAAGGCCTCATCCGCGCCTACGCCTGGAGCACCGACGACCCCGCCCGCGCCGCCGTCTTCGCGGAGGGCGAGCACTGTGCGGCCGTGCAGCACGCGCTGAATGTCATGCAGGACGCCCCTGAAATGCTGGCGCTGTGCGAGGAGTTGGGGCTCGCGAGCATCAACCGCAGCCCGTTGGCGATGGGGTTGTTGGCGGGCAAGCGCCAAGGGCCGCAGGACACAGGGGACATCCGCAGCAGGCCGCCGGCCTGGCTCCCGGGCTTCGGGGGCGGCTCCGAGGCCGACCCGAAGTGGCTCGCCCGGATCGACGCGCTCAAGGACATCCTCACCAGCGACGGCCGCACCCTCGCCCAGGGCGCCCTGGCCTGGATCTGGGCCCGCAGCCCGCGCACGATCCCGATCCCCGGCTTCCGCTCGGTGGCCCAGGCCGAACAGAACGCGGGCGCAATGGAGAAGGGGCCGCTGACCGCCGTTCAGCTGACCGAGATCGACCAGATCCTGGAACGGTGAGCGACCCCACCCAGGGGCGCGGGGCTGTATCGAAATGCGGCTCAGCCGCGTGGGCGCGACCAGCCCCGCACACCCGCGGACGAACGACGACTACCCCTGGCCGCCGAACTGCTGCGCATACTGCTGCCGTTGATCCGTCAGCGTGATCTGCCCCGCCTTGATGGTGGCCAGACGCGGGGACTTCTTCGCGATCGACGAGTCGTGGGTGACCATGATGAAGGTCAGCCCGTACTCGTGCCACAGCCCTTCCAGCAGCGCCATGATGTCGTCACGGGTGCCCTCGTCGAGGTTGCCCGTGGGCTCGTCGGCGAGGAGCACCTTCGGCTTCTTCACCAGCGCGCGGGCGATGGCGACCCGCTGCTGCTGACCACCGGACAGCTCGGACGGCGCGTGGCTGAGCCGCTCGCCGAGGCCGACCGAGCGCAGCGCCTCGGCCGCCCGCTCGCGCCGCTCGGCCGGCTTCACGCCGAGCGGGACCAGGGCCGTCTCGACGTTCTCCTGCGCGGTGAGCGTCGGGATGAGGTTGAAGGACTGGAAGATGATGCCGATCTTCTCCGCCCGCAGCCGGGTCAGCTTCGCCTCACTGATCTTCGCGAGGTCGACGCCGTCCAGCTCGACACTGCCCTCGGTCGGCCGGTCCAGGCCGCCGATCATCTGCAGCAGGGTGGACTTGCCGCCACCGGTGGGGCCCTGGATGACGAGCTGGTCGCCGTCCTCGATGGTGAGGTCGACGCCGCGCAGCGCCTCCACCGTGTCCTTGCCCCGCGAGTAGCGCTTGGTGACGCCGGTCAGTCTGTACATGGGGTGCTCTCCGTAAGTAAGGGGGGTGGGGTGCCGCGGCCCGGGGGGAACGGACGCGGCACCCCAGCTCGAAGGGGGCGGGATCCAGCCCTACGACACGCTGCGCAGCGCGTCCGCCGGCCGCATCCGGGACGCGCGCCAGCCGCCCATCGCGCCGGCGATCAGACCGCCGGTCACCGCCAGGCCCACCGCGAGGGCGATGGTGGTCAGCGAGACGGGCGCGGACAGCGCGATCTCCATGGTGTTCTGCGTGGACTGCTGGCCCGGACCGCCACCGCCGCCGGGGCCGCCGCCCATGCCGCCACCGCCGGAGCTGCCGAGCTGCGCGGTCAGCTTGGGGCTGATCGCGGTCACGGTGTACGCGGCCGCGAGACCGAGGCCGATACCGAGGGCGCCGCCGATCAGACCGTTCACCATCGACTCGCCGACGACCTGCCGGGTCACCCGGCGGCTCGGCCAGCCGAGCGCCTTCAGCGTGCCGAACTCACGCACCCGGCGGGACACCGCCGAGGAGGTCAGCAGCGCGGCCACCAGGAAGGCGGCGGCGAGCACCGCGATGGACAGCCACTTGCCGACGCTGGTCGCGAGGTTGGAGGCGGTGGACAGCGAGCCGGAGACGGTCTCCGCGAGATCGGCCGAGGTCGTCACCGTCGTACCGGAGATGTTCTTCTGGATCGTCGCCTTGACCGAGTCGATCTGCTTCGAGTCGGTCGCCTTGACGTAGATCGTGGTGACCTGGCTCTTGGCGTCGGCCAGCGTCTGGGCCTGCTTCAGCGGCAGGTAGACGTCGGTGGTGGACTCGCTGCTGGAGGCCGTCGCGATACCGATGATCGTGTACTTGGTGCCGGAGATCTTGAGGGTCTTGCCGACCTTGTACGAGTTCTCCTTGGCGTACGACTTGCTGAGCACCACGACCTTCGCGTTGGTCTGCGAGGCCGTGAAGGTCTTGCCGGAGGTGATCTCCATGCCGGCCAGCGGGCCGAGCGTCTGGTCGGTGACGTCGACGCCGGCGACCGAGTAGGAGTTCACGTCGAACGAGGCGCCGCCGCCCTGCACCTGGGGGGCCGCCGTGCTGTTGCCGCCGCTGCCGCCACCGGGGCCGCCCTGGCCCTGGGACTGGCCGCTGCCGGTCGTGGACTGCGCCTTGCCCTGGGTGAAGGAGCCGTCGACCTTGGTGACGTTGAGGGTGATCGCGCCGACCGCGTTCGCCACGCCTTCCTGCTTGGCGACCTTGGCGACGAGCGCGGCCTTGAGGGCCTGGCCGCCCTGCGTCATCACACGGTCGGAGCTCTGCTTGTCGTCGCTGTCGTTGGAACTGGCGTCGAATTCGAAGTTCGGTCTGCCCGAGCTGTTGTCGGTCGGCGCGGACCTGGCCTTGGTGACCGTCATGTCGGTGCCGAGGCCGTACAGCGACTTCAGGACCTTGTCCTGAGCCTGAGACATGCCGGCCGACACCGAGTTGACGGTGATGACCAGCGCGATACCGAGCGCCAGACCCAGTGCGATGACCAGGGCGGCCTTCTTGCGCCGGCCCAGTTCGCGCTTGAGATAGATGCCAAACATCCCGTTCCTCAGAGGTTCTTGGCGCCCGCTGTGGGCGCGGCCTCAAATTAGGGACGAACCTTTGACCGGGGCTGAGTAAAAGATGTGTAAGGACTGAGAAAGCGGGAGCTCGCCTCAGAAATGGGTAAGACAGCTGATTCCTAAGCTGCGGAGGGCGTATTGCCAGGAACCCGCTGTTGGGTGGGATCTCACTTCGCGAGGAGCGGTTCTTCTTTGAATTCCCTGTCCAGACGGTCCCTGCTGGCTCTGGCGGCGGCCGCCCCGCTGGTCACGGCCACTCCCGCGGCCGCTCTCCCGAGGAAACTCACCGCCCGCGCCTGGCTGGTCGCCGACCACGACAGCGGGGAGATCCTCGCCGCCCACCGCGCGCACCAGCGCCTCGCCCCGGCGTCCACGCTGAAAATGCTGTTCGCCGTCACAGTCCTGCCGAAATTCGCGCGCACCGAGCGCCACAGGGTGACCGCCGCCGACCTCGCCGGAATTCCGGACGGCTCCAGCCTCGTCGGCATCAAGGCCGGAATCACCTACACCGTCGAGCAGTTGTGGCAGGGCGTATTCCTGCGCTCCGGTAACGACGCCGTGCACGTCCTTGCCCACATGAACGGCGGCATCGCGAAGACGGTCGCGGAGATGCAGGCCGAGGCCGAGGATCTCCGGGCCCTGGACACCCACGTGGTCAGCCCCGAAGGCTACGACCACAAAGGGCAGTTGTCGTCCGCGTACGACCTCACGCTCTTCGCCCGGCACGGGCTCGGGGACGCCGACTTCCGTGCGTACTGCGCGACGAGGACCGCCGACTTCCCGGCATCGGCGAGCGGCGGGAAGACCTTCCAGATCCAGAACACCGACCGTCTGCTGACGGGTTCGTACGGGGTGGAGACGTATGACGGCCTCATCGGCGTGAAGAACGGTTACACGAGCAACGCCGGCAACACCTTCACCGGTGCCGCCACCCGCGACGGCCGCACCCTCCTGGTGACGGTCATGCACCCCGACAGCGGCGGCAACGCCGTGTACGAGGAGACGGCGCGGCTGCTCGACTGGGGCTTCGGGAAAGGGAGTTCGGCGAAAGCGGTCGGGCGGTTGGCGGAGCCGGTGAGCGAGACGAGTCCGTCGCCGGCGAGCAAGGCCGTGCAGGGCGCCGCGGGGGCGGCCGGAGCGGCGGGTGTCGCGGCGGACGGTCCCGCGCCGTGGCCGCTGCTCGAAGGGGCGGCCGGGACGCTGGTGTTGGCCGCGGGCGGGGCCTACGCGCTGCGCAGGCGCCGGCGTTGACGTGCACGGCAGCCGTTCCACCCACCGGCGCGTACCCCGCGGTCCCACGCGGAGCCCACCCCCATCCGGTGTGGTGGAACGACTGCCGTCTCCCCCCTCGGTTTGGTCTGCGGAAGCTCACTGCTCCAAGTGTGAAGTTCTGATGGAGGAGATGTAGAGCATAAGTCTGCCACCGGCATGGATGGAGCGGATGTTCATATTCCGGTTGTGTAGATTGAGCCCTCAACCGCGTCCGACGTACGGCATCGCCGTCGCCAGCACGGTCGCGAACTGCACATTCGCCGCCAGCGGCAGCTCCGCCATGTGCCGCACCGTGCGCGCGACATCCGCGACGTCCATCACGGGCTCGGGCGCGACCTCTCCGTTGGCCTGCAACGCACCGGTCTGCATCCGCGCGGTCATGTCGGTCGCCGCGTTCCCGATGTCGATCTGCCCGACCGCGATGCCGTACGGCCGCCCGTCCAGGGACAGCGACTTGGTGAGGCCGGTCAGGGCGTGCTTGGTCGCGGTGTAGGCGACGGAGTGCGGACGCGGCGTATGGGCGGAGATGGAGCCGTTGTTGATGATCCGCCCGCCCTGCGGATCCTGCGCCTTCATCTGCCGGTAAGCCGCCTGCGCGCACAGGAACGCCCCGTTGAGGTTGGTGTCCACCACGTGCCGCCACGCGTCGTACGGCAGCTCCTCGACGGGCACCCCGCCGGGACCGAACGTCCCCGCGTTGTTGAACAGCAGGTCCACCCGCCCGAACCGCTCCACGGTCGCGGCGAACAGCGCGGCCACGTCGTCGGGTTGCGCGACATCGGCGCGTACGGCCAGGGCGGCGCCCTCGGGCACGAGCGCCGCCGTCTCCTGAAGCGTCCCGGGGCGGCGCCCCGCCAGCGCCACGGACCAGCCGGCCCGCAGCAGTTCCACGGCGACGGCCCGCCCGATGCCCGAGCCGGCGCCGGTCACGACGGCGATCTTCGATCCACGTTCAGTCATGACACGGAGCGTACGAGGTCTATCCGCAATGTGGAATCAATAGTCCGCCATGCGGATGTCTCACTCCCCCGGGTAGCGGACCCCGACGCGCTCCCGGACCGTGTCCATCGTCCGCATCACCGCGAGCGTGCCGTCGAGCGGGACGAGCGGCGACTCGGTCTCGCCGGCCCGCAGCGCCCGCATCACCTCGACGGCCTCGTGCTTGAGGCTGTTGCGGGGACCGGCCTCGGCCTTGAACTCCTCGGGGTCACGGCCGTCCCGGTGCAGCACGAACCGGTCCGGGAAGAAGAAGCCGTTCGGCACGTCGATACGGCCCAGCGAACCGGTGACCGACGCCGTGGTCGCCGTACCGCCGATGATCGAGCAGTGCACCGAGGCGAGCGCGCCGCTGTCGTAGGAGAGCAGGGCTCCCGTCTGGAGATCGACGCCCTCGTCGGAGAGCGTCGCGCGGGCCGCGATGTCCGACGGCTCCCCGAGCAGCAGCTGGGCGAACGACACCGGGTACACGCCGAGGTCAAGGAGCGCGCCGCCGCCCTGTGCCGGGTCGCGCAGACGGTGGCTGGGCGGGAAGGGGCCGGCCAGCCCGAAGTCGGCCTGGACGCTGCGCACTTCGCCGATCGCGCCGTCGTCCACCAGCGCCTTGAGCCGCCGTATCAGGGGATTGCAGTACATCCACATGGCTTCCATCAGGAAGCTCCCGCGCTCCCGCGCGAGTCCGACCAGCTCCTGCGCCTCGCGCGCGTTCAGCGTGAACGCCTTCTCGCACAGCACGTTCCGCCCGGCCTCCAGGCACAGACCGGCGGCCGCCCGGTGTGCCGAGTGCGGGGTGGCGACGTAGACGACATCGATGTCCGCGTCCTCGGCCAGCGCGCCCCACTCGCCGTACGCCCGCTCGATCCCGAACCGCTCCGCGAATGCCTTCGCCGACTCCTCGCTCCGCGAGGCCACCGCCACGACCTCCGCGTCCGGCAGATCCACCAGATCCGCCGTGAACGCCGCCGCGATCCCACCCGTCGCCAGGATTCCCCAGCGCACCCTCTGCTCCGTCATCCCCGCGCCCATCCTCGCTCGCGTGACACTCGCCACTGTGTACGAGCTGAGAGCATAGGTGGCGGATCGGACTCAGAGGGAGGGGCACATGCCCGACAGCGGGGCATCGACATCGAACCTGGAACAGGCGGCTGCGGCACCGGCGCAGCCGCCCACTCGTGCCACGCGCCGCACCGGCTGGGTCGTCACCCTCACCCTCGGCGGCCTGACCGCCACGCCTCCGCTGGCGATGGACATGTACCTCCCCTCGCTCCCGGAGGTCACCGACTCCCTGCACGCGCCCGCCGCGACCGTCCAGCTCACCCTCACCGCCTGTCTGCTCGGCATGGCCCTCGGCCAGCTCGTGGTCGGCCCGATGAGCGACCGCTGGGGCCGCCGGCGGCCGCTGCTCGTCGGCCTGGTGGTCTACGTCCTCGCCACCGCCCTGTGCGCCCTGGCGCCCACCGTCGAGACCCTGGTCGCCTTCCGGCTGACGCAGGGGCTGGCGGGCGCGGCCGGGATAGTGATCGCGCGGGCCGTCGTACGCGATCTCTACGACGGTGTGGCCATGGCCCGCTTCTTCTCCACCCTCATGCTGATCGGCGGGGTCGCCCCGATCGTCGCGCCCGTCATCGGCGGCCAGATCCTGCGGGTGACCGACTGGCGGGGCGTGTTCGTGGTGCTGACGGTCGTCGGCGCGCTGCTGGCCGTGCTGGTGTGGGCCCGGCTGCCCGAGACCCTCCCGGTGGAGCGGCGTCACGTCGGCGGGGTCGGTGAGGCCCTGCGGTCCATGGGCACCCTGCTCGCCGACCTCCCCTTCACCGGCTTCATGCTCGCGGGCGGCTTCGCCTTCGCCGCGCTGTTCGCGTACATCTCGGCCTCGCCGTTCGTGATCCAGGAGATCTACGGGGCCTCGCCGCAGACCTTCAGCCTGCTCTTCGGGCTGAACTCGGTGGGCCTGGTCGTCGTCGGCCAGATCAACGGCAAGGTGCTGGTCGGCCGGGTCAGCCTGGAGAAGGTGCTGGGCGCGGGGCTCGCGATCGTCATCGCCGCCGCGATCGCACTGCTGCTGATGTCCCTGGGCGTGTTCGGCGAGCCCGGCCTGGTGGCCGTGGCCGCCGCCCTCTTCGTCCTGATGTCCGCGATGGGCATCACCCTGCCCAACGCCCAGTCCCTCGCCCTCCTGCGCACCAAGCACTCCGCGGGCTCCGCCTCCGCCCTGCTCGGCACCTCCTCCTTCCTCATCGGGGCCATCGCCTCCCCGCTGGTCGGGGTCGCCGGGGAGGACACCGCCGTACCGATGGCCGTGGTCCAAGTCGTGTCGGCACTGGTAGCGCTTGCCTGTTTCATGGGAATGTGCCGTCCTTGGAACAGACGTGCGAGCGTGGAGGGAGCAGAGAGCTGAGCGCGCCGAGACTGCGCAGCGACACACCGGAACGGGCCGGACTCGACCCCGGGGAACTCGAACACCTCGCCCAGGAGGTCCACGACCTCACCACCGGCGAGCGCCCCTGGGCGGCCGGCACCGTCGTGGTCGCCGGACGCGGCCCGGTGATCGCCGTCGAGGAGGCGGCGGGCTGGGCGGTCCGGTACACCTCCTACGATCCCGAGGCCGACGTGGGCGTGGAACTGCCGCGCAGGGCACGCGTCCCGATGACGGTCGCGACCCCCTTCGACCTCGCCTCCCTCACCAAGCTGTTCACCGCGGTCGCCACGATGCAGCAGATCGAACGCGGCACGCTCGGTATCGACGCCCGGGTGGGCGCGTATCTGCCGGACTTCCGGGCGGCGGCCGAGCACGGGGTGACGGTACGGGAGCTGCTCACGCACACCTCCGGACTCCGCCCCGAACTCCCGCTGTACGACTGCGCGGACGACGCGGAACGGCTGGAGCTGCTGCGGTCCGAGCCCCCGATCGGTGTACCCGGCACCTATACGTACTCGGATGTGAACCTGCTCCTCCTCCAGCACGTCCTGGAACGCATCACCGGCCGGGGCCTCGACACCCTCGTCCACGACGGCATCACACGGCCGCTGGGGATGACGGCGACCGGGTTCGGGCCGTGCCCCGGGGCGGCGGCGACCGAGTACCAGCGGCGGCCCTGGGCCAAGGCGGACCGGGGGATGCTGCGAGGTGTCGTCCACGACGAGAACGCGTGGGCGCTGGGCGGGGTGGCGGGCCACGCCGGTCTCTTCTCCACCGGCCGTGACCTGGCCGTCTTCTGCCGCGCCCTGCTGGCGGGCGGCTCCTACGGCCCCGCCCGCATCCTCGGCCCCGACTTCGTCGAACTCATGCTGACCCCACCGGGCCTGGGCTTCGGCATCGACCAGCCGTGGTTCATGGGCGAGCTGGCGGGACGGGGGGCCGCGGGCCATACCGGGTTCACCGGAACCTCCCTGGTCCTGGACCGGGAGACGGACACGTTCCTGGTGCTGCTGTCGAACGCGGTCCACCCCCGAAGACGGCCACCGGACAGCGGACCGAGAGCGGCGGGGGCCACCCGTCTGGCGCGCGCGGTCCGCCCCACCAGCCTGTCCGGTGTGTGAGGACGGGGGCGTTCAGGGCGGGTTCCCGGCGACCTAGAATCGCCGGGTGAACGCCCCCGTATCCCCGGCCGAGACCCTTCGCGCCACCCTTGCCACCGTCCTCGACGGACTGCCCCCGAAGCAGGCCGCGCAGGCCGTCGACCGGCTGATCGCCACCTACCGCGGGGCCACCCCGACCGACGCGCCCATCCTCCGGGACCGGGCGGACGTCGCCGCGTACGCCGCGTACCGGATGCCGGCCACCTTCGAGGCGGTGCGCTCGGCGCTGGACGCGTTCGCGGACGCGGTGCCGCAGTGGGTGCCGGCGAGTCATGTGGACGTCGGCGGGGGGACCGGGGCGGCGACCTGGGCGGTCAGTGCCACCTGGGCCGGTGCGCGGTCGGTCACGGTCCTCGACTGGGCGGAGCCCGCGCTGGCCCTCGGCCGGGAGATCGCCGTGGCGAACCCGGCGCTGGAAGGTGCGAGTTGGCGGCGCTCGCGGATCGGATCCTCCCTCGCGCTCGAGAGCACGGACCTCGTCACGGTGTCCTACGTCCTGAACGAACTCACTCCCGCCGACCGCACCGCCCTCGTCGACGCCGCCGCGGACGCCGCGCAGGCCGTGCTGATCGTCGAGGCCGGTACACCGGACGGGTACGCCCGGGTGATCGAGGCGCGGGACCGTCTGATCGCGGCCGGTTTCCAGGTGGCGGCTCCCTGCCCCCACAGCGCTGCCTGTCCCATCGTCCCCGGCGAGGACTGGTGCCACTTCTCGACGCGGGTCAGCCGCTCGTCCCTGCACCGGCAGGTCAAGGGCGGCTCCCTGCCCTACGAGGACGAGAAGTTCAGCTACGTCGCCGCGGCCCGCTTCCCGGTCACCCCGGCTGTGTCCCGAGTCATCCGCCGCCCCCAGATCCGCAAGGGCCAGGTCCTGCTGGACCTCTGCGAAACGGACGAGCAACTGTCCCGTACGACGGTGACGAAGCGGCACGGTGACCTGTACAAGGCGGCGAGGGACGCGGCCTGGGGCGACCCCTGGCCCCCGCTGCCGTAGCGCGGCACTTTCCTCGCCCCCGCCGCCCCTACCCGTCCCATCCCTGAGGGCTGCGCCCCCGGACCCCCGCTGTCGGCCCTGAACGGGCCTCGTCCTCAAACGCCGGACGGGCTGAGATGCCCGGACCGGCGTGCATTGCAGCCCTCCTGGCGGCACGCCCTGCTCGGCGAGACGGGGCGTCTCACTCGGCTGCTACCGTCGGGTCATGGTCAAGCAGCCCGTTCCCGACACCGCTCGCCGCAGCGAGAAGTCCCGTCGCGCCATCTATGACGCCGCCCTCGCGCTCGTCGGGGAGGTCGGTTACCCCAAGACCACCATCGAGGGCATCGCGGCCCGCGCAGGCGTCGGCAAGCAGACGATCTACCGGTGGTGGTCGTCGAAGGCGGAGGTGCTGATGGAGGCCTTCCTCGACCTCGGTGAACAGTCCGCACGCGAGGCCGGCCAGGAGTCGTACGCCTTCCCGGACACGGGTGACCTCGCCGCCGACCTCAAGGCCGTACTGCGCGCCACGGTCGACGAGCTGAGGGACCCCCGTTTCGAGGTACCGTCCCGTGCACTGGCCGCGGAGGGCGTCGTCAACGAGCAGCTCGGCCGGGAACTCGTAGCCAAGCTGCTCGAGCCCTCGCTCCAGCTCTACGTCGACCGGCTGCGCTCCGCACAGGACACCGGCGACGTACGTCCGGACATCGACCCGCGCATCGCCCTGGAGCTCGTCGTCTCGCCCCTGGCCCAGCGCTGGCTCCAGCACACCGGCCCGATCGACCACGCGTACACCGACACCCTCGTCGACTACGCCCTCTACGGTCTCGCCCCGCGCTGAGGAGCCCGCGCCAGCCGCCCCGGCGTATCCGTGATCACCCCGTCGCAGCCCAGCCCCAGCACCCGGTCCCGCTGCGCCGACGTCACCACGGTGTGCGCCCACACCCGCCGGACACCGGAGTTCACCGCCCGGACCAGGTCCGCGTCACGCGCCTTGTAGTCGACGTCCAGGACGTCCACGAAGGACCGCCACCGCTCGGGCCGGTCGGTGCGCAGCTGCTGCGCCGAGCGCCACAGGCCGGTCAGCAGACCCATGCGATGGGCCCGCCGGGCCAGTGCCGGGTCGTTGGAGTTCACGAAGACCGAGCGGGTCAGGCCCCGGGAGCGGAGCAGTGCCGCCAGCGGGGCCACGCTCCGGGGATCCTTCGCCTCCAGCATCAGCACGACCCGCCCGCCCAGCAGATCCAGCACCTGGGCCACGGTGGGCGGCCGCTCGGACCGCCAGCTGCCGGGGAGGGAGGCCTTGGGGCGCACCCGTACGCCCTGCCACTCCCGCACGTTCAGCTTGTGCACCTCGCCGCCCAGATACGTCGTGCGGTTCAGCAGCGGATCGTGCATCACGACGAGCGTGCCGTCGCTCAGCATGCGGGTGTCGAAGTCCAGTACGTGGGCCGTACCGCGCCCATAGGCGGCCATGAGCCCCGACAGACTGTTCTCGGGCACCTCACGGGCGCCGCCGCGATGAGCGACGTATGTCACACGCGGCAGCGAGTCCACTGTGAGCGGTCCGGGCCCCCACTCCAGCGGGATCGTCGGTCCCAGCAGCGAGACCAGGGAAGCCGCCGAAGCCAGGCCCGTCAGCGCGATCCTCGTGACCATGACGACCACGGTAGGGGCGCCGGGGGTCTAAATCCTGTCAAAGCGGATGATTTCACCCGATCCTCCTCCCCGGTACGCCCTGTCCCGCCCACCCCGGTTGTCGGCTCCGGCCACCGGAAGCGCAGGATGGTGGGACCATAGAGCATGCTGTCCGCACTACAGCGAGGCGAGGCGATACATGAGCCAGGAGTTCGGCGGCCGGACCGGCCTGCAGGGGAAACTCACCCAGTGGCTGCGTGGACGCCGCCCGAAGGACGCCGCCGACGACGGCGTTCGTGAGGCCCTGCTGGTGGCCGCCGCCGGGGCGGGACTGCCCCTCGCGCCCGCCGCGCACCCGGCCGGCTACCGCTGTTCCTGCGACCGCGTCGGCTGTCCCACCCCCGCCCGGCACCCCGTCTCCTTCGCCTGGCAGACGCAGTCCACCACCGACCGCGCCCAGATCGAGCGCTGGGCCCGGCACCAGCCGCAGGCCAACTTCATCACCGCCACCGGCATGGTGCACGACGTCCTGGACATGCCCCTCGACGCCGGCCGCGAGGCCCTGGAGCGGCTGCTCGCCTCCGGTATCGAGGTCGGCCCGGTCGCCGAGACCGACGGTCGGCTGATGTTCTTCACCCTCACCCGCGGCACCCCCGAGGACGAGGACGAGTGGTGGCCGTGCGAGCTGGACTGCCACCCCGAGACGATGGACGAGCATCCGGGGCTTCGCTGGCACTGCCGCGGCTCCTACGTCCTCGTACCGCCCGCCCGGCTGCCCGGTGACGGACGGTCCGTGCACTGGGTACGCGGACCGGAGCACCCCCTGCCCGACCCGCTGAGCCTGCTGGAGATCCTCACCGACGCCGGCGCCCGCTGGGCCGGCGAGGACCGGGACCACGCCTCCGCGGCCTGGCCCTCGCGCGGCTGAGGCACCTCCTCCTCAGAAGAAGCTCTCAGAAGAAGAGCCACCTCCTCATGCAGCGAGGGGGCTACTCGCCCTTCGCCGCCGTCAGTCCCTGGATCCGCCCCAGCACCGACACCTGCCCGCCGTCCGCGCCCTTCGCCGGGTCCAGGGCGACCTCGTTGGAGACGAACTCCATCGTCAGCGACTGTTTGACCTCGCCGGTCGTCAGAGCGTCGACGGCCGCGTTCTGGTCGGGGAGCGTGGTGCCCGCGTAGGCGGTCTGCTTCATGAAGTGCCGCGTCGTGAAGAACACCAGAGCGCCGCCGTCCTTCGTGCGCAGCGCCAGCGGGGCGTAGTCACCGCTCGTCAGCGACTCGTCGATGTACTGCGTGGCCCGTCCCGGCTTCTTGGCGTCCTTCGTGCGCTGCGTGCGCCATCCGCTGGTGTGGGCGCCCGCCGCGAAGGTCTTCCCCTCGCCGCTCTCCAGATACGTCGCGTAGTCCTGGCTCAACTGCCGCGGAGCGACGGACAGTTCCGTCGAGTTCGCGGGGACGGCCTCCGCCCAGCCGTCCGTGTCCGTCTTGAACTCCGGTACGTCGTCCGGTGCGACCAGCGTCAGATACGCCACCTGGAACGGCTCGTCCAGGCCGTCGCGCGTGAACACGAACAGCCAGCGCGCGGTGCCGCCCTTGTTCGCGGCGGTGTCGGCGACGAACCAGCGCGGCCAGCCCGCCTTCTTGGGGATGGTGTACTTCGCGTCGGACAGCTTCAGCGGGGTGTGCGCCGTGTTGCCCTGCGGGCTGTTGGCCCTGCCCGCCTTCAGCCGCGCCGCGTCGATGTCGGCGAGGGGGCCGGTGACGTGGTCCGCGTCCAGGGAACTGTCGTAGGCCTTGTCGGCCTTGTTGTACGCGGTCGTGAACTCCCGGAGCGCCTCGGCGGCTTCGGCCCTGGTCGTCGCGGGGAGCACCTCGCGCTCCCCGTGGACCACCACGCACCCGCTCGCCGTCAGCGACAAAGCGGTCACCGAGGCCGCTGTCAGCACCCTTCGGTCAAGATTGCGGAGCCTTCGAGGGCTGCGATTCCTGCTCATCGGATGCCTTCACCTTCCCCTTCCCGGAGGCGAACCCTACCGGGGCGAGGAACAGCGCGAGCGTCGGGACCAGGTACAGCAGCCACACCGTGACCTGGAGCACGGTCGGGTCCGGCTGGAAGTTGAAGACGCCCTTCAGCAGGGTGCCGTACCAACTGTCCGGCGGGATGGCCCCGGAGATGTCGAAGGCCTTGTCGTTCAGGCCCGGCAGCCAGTCGGCCTCCTGGAGATCATGGAAGCCGTACGCCAGCACACCCGCCGCCACGACGACCAGCATGCCGCCGGTCCACGTGAAGAACTTGGCGAGGTTGATCTTCAACGCGCCCCGGTAGAACAGCCAGCCCAGCACGACCGCCGTGGCGATGCCGAGCCCCACACCGATCAGCGGGCGCGGCGTCCCGTCACCGGCCGCGTGCACCGACGCCCACACGAACAGGGACGTCTCCAGACCCTCCCGGCCGACCGCGAGGAACGCGGTGGCGACGAGCGCGCCGGTGCCCATCTGAAGGGCCGCGTCCAGCTTGCCGTGCAGCTCCGCCTTCAGATGCCGGGCGGTGCGCCGCATCCAGAAGACCATCCACGTCACCAGGACGACCGCGAGGATCGACAGGGAGCCGCCGAGCGCCTCCTGCGCCTTGAACGTCAGCTCCTGGGAGCCGAATTCGAGCGCGCAGCCGAAACCGAGCGCGATCGCGACCGCGACCGCGATGCCGATCCAGATGGGCTTCAGCGCGTCCCTGCGGTCCGTCTTCACCAGATAGGCGATGAGGATGCAGACGACGAGAGAGGCCTCCAGGCCCTCGCGCAGACCGATCAGATAGTTGCTGAACACGGCTACGCCTCCTTGGAGAACAGCGTGCTGCCCCACCAGTCGTCCTTGTCACGGACGCCGGGCGGGACGGCGAAGACCGCCGAACCCACGTGCTGGATGTACTCGTTGAGCGCGTCCGGGGCGAGGTTGCGCTGGATCTGCACGAACCCCTTGCGCACATCGCGCTGGTACGCGAGGAAGAACAGCCCGGCGTCGAGCCGCCCGAGCCCGTCCGTGCCGTCGGTGAAGGAGTAGCCGCGGCGCAGGATCGTCGCCCCGTGGTTGGAGTCGGGGTGCGCGAGCCGGACATGCGCGTCGGGCAGCATCGCCTTCAGGAACGGCTTGTCGCGCTCTTTGGCCTTGCCGACCGGGGCGCCCTCGCCCTTGTCGCGGCCGAAGATGTCCTCCTGCTCCTGCAAAGAGGTGCGGTCCCAGGTCTCGATGTGCATCCGGATCCGGCGGGCGACGAGATAGGACCCGCCGACCATCCAGTCGGGCCCTTCCTGGCCGGAGACCCACACGAACTTCTTCAGCCGGTCCGTCTCGGTCCCCGCGATGTTGCGGGTGCCGTCCTTGAACCCCATGAGGTTGCGCGGGGTCTGCTCCTCCGGCGTCGTGGAAGAGGTCTTCCCGAAGCCGAGCTGCGACCAGCGGATGACGACCTTGCCGAAGCCGATACGGGCCAGGTTGCGGACGGCGTGCACGGCGACCTGCGGGTCGTCCGCACAGGCCTGGATGCACAGGTCGCCGCCGCTGCGGTTCTTGTCGAGGGCGTCCCCGGCGAACTTGGGCAGCTCGAAGAGCCCCTCGGGCTGTTCGCCTTCGAGCCCGAACTTCCGGAACAGCGACGGCCCGAAGCCGATGGTGAGGGTGAGCCGCGAGGGCTTGAGCCCCAGCGCCTCACCGGTGTCGTCCGGCGGCGCCTCGGCCAGTCCGCCGAACGCGCCCTCGCCGACCGCCTGCCCGCCGGTCATCCGCCGCGCGGCCGCCGTCCAGTCCTTGAGCATCTGCACGAACTCGGCGCGGTCCTCGGTCTTCACGTCGAACGCGGCGAAGTGCAGCCGGTCCTGGACCGGGGTCGAGATACCGGCCTGGTGGCCGCCGTGGAACTCGACGGCGGCCCCCGCCTCGGCGCCCGCGGGGTCCACGTCGTTGCCGGTCCGGGTCATCGCCACCGCCCCGCCGGCCGCGGCGGCACCGAGCGCGAGCCCGGCACCGCCCCAGCCGATCAGCGAACGGCGGGAAGGAGAGGGCGAGGTCTCGTCGGTGGAGGTCTCGCCCGTGGAGGTCTCGGTCATGAGGGCTCCCCCTGCTTCACTTCGCGACGACGGCGGCGGCGAGCTTGGACAACGGCTCCGCGAGGGCGTTCACCGCGTCCGACAGCTCCTTGCGGTCGGCCTCGCCGACCTTCTCGTACGAGGTGAAGTCGTAGGACGTCTTGTCCGCGCGGTACTTGTCCAGCAGCGTGTTCAGCGCGGCGAACTGCTTGTCGAGCTCGGTGGTGAGGGCCGCGTCGTTCTCCTTGGCGACCGCCTTCAGCAGCTCGTACGACTTCTCCGCGCCCTCCACATTGGCCTTGAAGTCGACGAGGTCGGTGTGCGAGTAGCGCTCCTCCTCGCCGGTGACCTTGCCGGTGGCGACCTCGTCGAGGAGCTCCTTGGCGCCGTTGGCCATGGAGGTCGGCGTGATCTCGGCCTTGCCGACCCGGTTCTGCCAGTCCTTGAGGTCGGTGATCAGCTGGTCGGCGAGCTCGGAGTCACGGGCGGTGAGCTTCTTGTCCTTCCAGAGCGAACGCTCCAGACGGTGCCAGCCGGTCCAGTCCTTCTCCGGGTCCTGGCCCTCCTCCAGACCGTCCTCGCGGACGTCGACCTTCGGGTCGATGTCACCGAAGGACTCCGCGACCGGCTCGGTGCGCTCCCAGCCGATACGGGAGGGGGCGTAGGCCTTCTTCGCGGCCTCGATGTCCCCGTCCTTGACCGCCTTGGCGAAGGTCTCGGCGAGCGGCAGCGTCTCGTCGGCCTGCGCCTGCACGTATGTGCGGTAGGCGGCGACGGCCTTGTCGAGGCGGGGGTCGCGCTTGGCGGCGGTGCCGCCGGTGGCCTTGACGTCCTGGCGGATGCCGTCGCCCTTCATCCCGGGCTTGCAGGCGATCGTGTAGTCGCCGGCCTTCACCTCGGCGGTGACGGTCTGCTTGGTGCCCGGGCCGATGTTCTCGCGCTCGGTGACGACCCGGTCGTCCGGGAAGAGGATGTAGACCTCGGTGACCTTGGAGCCCTTGTTCTCGATGGCGAGCTCGACGTGACCGGCCGGGAACTCCTTCTTCGACACGTCGCACTTGCTGTCGGTGGCGGTCACGTTGATGACCCGGTCGCCGCTCTCCGAACCTTTCTCGGTGCACCCGGTGAGGGCGGTCAAGGCCGCCACGGTGGCGGTGGCGGTGACTGCGGAGAGTCTGGCGGCGCGCATGCGGGCTCCCGGGCGATGGCTGAAAAATCACGTGACAGGGCTCACACGGTTCGGTGAGGCTCGCCTAACTTATCCGAGCCTTACCTGCGTGATACCCCGCCGTTCCGTGATTCACCTCTCATAGACGGTGTAAGAGCACGACCCGATCACGGTGACTCAAAACGGACCCCAAGTGACAGTCAAAGGAGATTCAAAGGTTCCGCTCAGGGTTTACGAGCAGAGCCCCCGTCCGAGGGTGCGGAAACACCTCCACGGGCTGGTCGTACACCTCCGACAACAGCCGCTCGTCGAAGATCTCCGCCGGCGCCCCGTCGGCGGCGACCCGCCCGGCGCGCAGGATCGCGACCCGGTGCGCGTACGCGGCGGCGAGCCCCAGATCGTGCAGTACGACAACGACGGCGTCCCCCTCACGCGCCCGCTCCCGGCACACCCGCAGCACCAGCTCCTGATGCCTGAGATCGAGAGCCGCGGTCGGCTCGTCCAACAGCAACAGGGGAGCCCGCTGCGCAAGCACCCGAGCGAGCGCGACCCTGGCCCGCTCTCCGCCGCTCAGCGCGCCGAAGGGGCGGGACGCGAAGGCGGCGACCTCGGTCTGCGCCATCGCCTCGGCAACGGCCCGGTCATCGTCGTCGGGCGCGGTGGCGGCCCAGGGGGCCCGTCCCATCCGTACGACGTCCTCGACGGCAAAGGGGAAGGAGAGGGAGGCCGACTGGGGAAGGACAGCCCTCCGCAGGGCGAGTTCGGGCGCGGACCACTCCGTGGCGGGACGGCTGTGGATGCGTACGACTCCGTCGGCGGCCGGGATATCGGCGGCGAGCGCACCGAGGAGGGTGGACTTCCCCGCCCCATTGGGCCCGACGAGCGCGAGAACCTCCCCGGCACGGACGGCGATGTCGATGCCTCGCAGCACTTCGCGGGGTCCGAGACGGACGTGTAGCCCTTCAGCCGTGGCAAGCACATCTCCGGGCTCGGCGGGGGCCGGGGGAGCGGGGCGATTACGGCGGAGTCTCATGACGGGGGTCCTTGGAGGTCGATGGCTGAGGAGACTTCGGCACCGCCGAGGGGCGCGGTGGGGAGCGGGGCGAGCGGGTATGAGAGGGCTGAGCTGGTATCCGAGGGCCGAACGACGGCCGAGGCGGCAAGGCCGGTGCAGGTGACGTCCCGAGGGGTGCGGGGAACTGTGCGACCAGGCCCCGCTCGCCCGCACTTGCCGTGCAGCGGAAGGGGCTGAGTCTGATGTCGGGCGGTGAGTCCAACTCCCCCAGGGGTGCGGGGAACTGTGCGACCAGGCCCCGCTCGCCCGCACTTGCCGTGCAGCGGAAGGGGCTGAGTCTGATGTCGGGCGGTGAGTCCAACTCCCCCAGGGGTGCGGGGAACTGTGCGACCAGGCCCCGCTCGCCCGCACCTGCCGTGCAGCGGAAGGGGCTGAGTCTGATGTCGGGCGGTGAGTCCAACTCCCCCAGGGGTGCGGGGAACTGTGCGACCAGGCCCCGCC